>NZ_JANQOP010000142.1 GCF_028285745.1 Acaryochloris sp. IP29b_bin.137
AACTTTCTTGGGTTCATGGGTTGTAAACTCCCTAGCAATAAACTCAAGTAGCGAATCGAGTAGACGTGGATAAGCCGTCAATTTCTGATTACTCTTTCCTAACTGGCCTTTCTTTCGTAGGTTGTTTGAGTCTGGCAATCGTAATTACGTAATTACTTACAGAATTACGATTTAAGTTAATCATCCCAACATATTGAGCCGCAATGCACTACAAGGGTTGCATAGGTCGCTTGGCTTATTCCTTCAGAAGATTCTTTTGCTCTTCAACTGTAAATTCTGTTTCCCATTGACTACCTTGGCGAGTTGAAGTGGAAAGACCGTGAATTTCTGCATACTCTTTCCCAAACCGATCATTCTTTCGCATTAACTCTTTAACTTCTGGTATTGTAAAATCCTCTTCTGCGTATTTCAAAGTAGCCCTGAATCTGGATTGAATCTTAGGCTCAGTCTGAGTTCCAAGGTTCTCTGTGCCTTCAATTTCAAAGTCTTCAACTTGTGTAGAGAGTTTTTTTCCGAAGATTTTGTTTTAACTCTTGACGAGTTGGCCCAAGTTGTTCACTGCATCCAGCACTCAGGAGCAGAACAGCAATGGAATAAGCGCCAAATGAAGCTCTTTTCATATTTTTGGGACAGACTGACTTCAAACGAATTTTAGGTTGAAATTTAAGACGACCAAGAAAAGTAAAGAAATTTCGTTACTGCCCAGGCTGAAATACGAGTAACTCAGTCGCGTCAAACCACTACGATTCATTGACACCGTTGTGATACGAATGGTGCTGCCCCAATAAATGGGGTTACTGAAGAATCCTCAAGTATCCCCTTGGGCAAAGATTGAAATGAGACCGTTACACCAAACTGCTCCAATAGGTACAGCGCATGTTCTATTTGTGGTGCCGTATCAGGGTAAACAATACCTGGTGCAGGGGGATTAGCCCCGTCTAGCCCAAGTAGACGCTCTAGCTGGATCAATGCGCCTAGTGCCGTGAGATGAGTCTGTCCTTGTGGATCAACGATTGTAGCCGTGACGGTTTTAGAGAAGCCGTTGGTGTCACTGCCATCAACCGCAACGTCAATTTCATGGCTAGCGCCACTGCCAGGATTGTAGAGGAGCGATTGTCGTAATTGGGTGAAGCGATCTCCGCTGATCAGCTTCCATAGGCCAGAACGAATTAAGACTCGCAGCAGTTGCGTTGAGAAGATATCATCGAAAGCGATTCGAGTAGCCACTGTCTTAGCTCCCGTCGCTTGCGGCAGGGTGAGCTGATCCGGCGTGTCAAATCGATACACAGGAGTCGTGAATCCTCCTGAAAATTTGACCCTGCGCGAGTCTGTGTAGGGAAAAACTTGCTGTGGCTGTCCGTCAGTCAGAGTCTCGAATGGCGTTGCTAACCGATCCATATACTCAATGGAGTTGGGGCCGGATTTGTCTTTTAGAGAAAAGAGAACGCCAATATCAATCTGCTCTGTTTTCTGTAAGGTACGCGCTGCTGCTACTGCCATTAATGCCGCGATTCCGCCCATCCATCCCGAGGTAAACATCACCGGGGCGGACACCGTCTCGGTCGATAGCCGAGATATTGACTCTCTAAGCCGTTCGGACCATCGGGCTACATCAAGGTAGGGGATGCCATTTTGAACTGCATCCATCAATAAATAGTCATGAGGGTCATTCACAAGCGCAACAATCGCACGGGGTTGTGCTCCTTGCAATGGATTGGACTGCTCAACATCGAGCTGTAAAGCGCTGGCATGGTCTAGCTCAATCGCTAGGGCTTCAGCCTTTGCCAAATTCCGTCCGGCAATGATAAGCGGCAAATCAGGGCGGCATTGACGGATCAGCATCGCCAATTGTCGGCCAACGACACCATACCCACCAGCAATAAGAATACTAGTTGCAGCGTTCATTTCAGTGAGTTCTCCAGCGGTTACGAATACGATTGATATTCAAAGCCCCATTGCGGATCGTGTAGCAAAGGCAATGATAGCTAGCCCAATTAGCGTTATGCCAAGCACGGTAAAGCGTTGGAGTAAGTCAAAGGTGAGCGTTGTAGATGGTGTGGAACTGGTAGCCGCTAACTGTTCTTGACCTTCACCCCTAAACGCTTGAATCGTTAGCACTATGAGAGGCAACGAAACGATAGTGCCCAGTATTTCGATTGCTAATAAAGCTGGGGGCATGGCATCAGGAGACACCGGGAAGATGTGGGCTAGATCAAGTCCATATACACCTAGAAAGGAAAGACCACAGACTGCAGTTCCTATGATCGCCCAGCGTTCTAACTTAAGGACAAAGTAAACAAGCAGCAGACTTCCCAATACCAAACTCGTCAAAAACGTATTGAATGCTCCAAGCGTAATGGGATCAATATGGGAAAAACTGCGAGTCTCGATCGGACCACCCGGTACGAGTACGCCAAGGGCAATGCCCGAAAATCCTAATACAATCGCAATCCAATGGTGAGTACGAAGTGTCATGGTTATAGACCTCAATATTAGTAATAAACAAACGAAAAATCGTTAACAAAAGTTGATTGATGGCTATCGTCGATCAGTCTGACGATAGGGTGTTTCATTCAGTAGATGGCTAACAAGAAGCTTCAGGAAAAACAGGGGCAAAAACCATTCCAGTCCTGGCGTTGGGGCGAAGAGATATCGATCTCCTAATAGCACTAAACCATAAAGCCCCAGCGAGATCGGTCGTTGCAAATACAGTGGACTTGCCAAAATCAACACTGACGCCAGTAGCAAATAGCTTGAGATACCCGCAAAAAAGAATCCATCCGCTCCTCGGAACAAAATCGCGACCAAGCCAATGTGAAATAAATGCACGCTGACAAAGGTCAAATGTTGCCGCCATCCTTGACCAGAGCGGTGGTACCAGCGCTTGGCTGCTGCGGTGGCGTTGGTCAATACACCACCCACCAGGTCGAATCCCAGAATAGCGATCAGGCTTAACTGCAATGGATTCCAGTCAATCGGCAGAGTAGAAGCGTAGATAGGTGCTGAAATTGCAGCGCCCAACGATGGCACTAGCTGTAGGATCACCTCGGCTGGCGTGGCCCCCGGCCCAATAAAGCGGTCCAATTGCCCCTGCCATCCTGTTCGTGGCATGGGAGGTGCTGGTGAATAAAGTACATCAGACTGCATGACTTAGCCTCATAACAGTTGTTATGTAATGAATATAACAACTGTTATGATATGCTGTCAACATGGAAATATGGAGATTTGTAAATGCCTATGATTCAAACTGATCGGCGTCTTGAAGTTTCAGAAGCTGCGTGGCGGGTAATTGTCCGGGAAGGGCTTGATCGCACTAGTATGCGAGCGATTGCTCAGGAGATGAACTGCACCACAGGGGTGGTCACGCACTATTTTCGTAATAAGCAAGAGTTGATTTTATTTGCCCTGCATCAGGTGACCAAGCGGCTCCAGAAGCTGATGGAGCACGCTATTGCAAATGTCTCTGGCTGTGATCGTCTCGTGGCGATGCTGTCCTCTTTTTTGCCTATCGACAAAGAACGGCAGGAAATTCTGCGGGTATGGGTTGCATTCTTGGGCTACGCCATCGGGCGTGAAGGACTGATGGTAGATCATCAGCAGAGTGCTGGGGAGTTACGGCAAGTGATCATTCAGGAATTGGTCGCGCTTCAGAATCAAGGGGAAATTTGCTCAGGTATTTCACCAGAGCAGGAAGCTAATATCCTGCTGGCGTTGGTCAACGGCGTTAGTCTTGATAGTTTAATTCAAGCTGAGTCGCTAAGCCATGAGCAGCAGGAAGCAGTTTTACAACACCACGTTGACGGGTTACGTCAGTCAATTTGAGAGCATCAAGATCATGTAAAGGGACAAATCCTCTCACTGTTTGTTAGAAAAAGCGTAGGAGAAGTCAAAGAGGGTGGCTAGGACTGCTCTGTTGCCTGTGTCTTTGGCGCGAACAATGGACGCTGAACTCAAACTGAATCGCTTCAGCCCCCACTTCGTTAAGGAATCTCATGTGATGTCATCTATAAATTCTGTTTCTCAAGTTCAAAGCATCTGCACTATGAAAGCGATCTGGCAGACTCAGTATGGTTCCCCGGATATCTTGCAATTAGTCGATGTCCCCAAACCTACACCTCATGATGGCGAAGTGCTCGTGAAAGTACAAGCGGCCTCTGTCCATGCGGGCGATTGGCATCTGATGCGAGGCACACCGTTCTTGATTCGCTTAATGTTCGGCGGTATTTTCAAGCCAGCGATCAACATTTTGGGATCTGATTTGGCAGGGCAAGTGGAAGCGGTCGGTAAAGAGGTTACGCAATTTCAACCAGGTGACGAGGTTTTTGGAGATCTGTCCGAGTTTGGATGGGGGGCATTTGCCCAATATGTTTGTGCCCCGGTAGATGCCTTGCAACCTAAGCCTGCGAACCTAACATTTGAGGAAGCGGCGGCTGTGCCAACCTCAGCAATGGCGGCTCTGCAAGCCTTGCGGGATTTTGGGCAGATTCAGTCTGGGCAGAAGGTGTTAATTAATGGAGCCTCTGGTGGTGTGGGGTCGTTCGCGGTGCAGATTGCCAAAACCTATGGAGCTGAGGTGACGGCAGTGTGTCGGACCGAAAAGATGGAGATGGTGCGATCGCTCAACCCAGACCATATTATTGACTACACCCAGCCAACAATCACCCAAACGGAACAGCAGTACGACCTGATTCTGGACACCGCCGCCTACCGCTCAGTCTTGGACTATCAACCGATTTTAAGTCCGGGAGGAACCTACGTCCTGGTGGGTGGTTCGACTGCTCGATTTTTCCAGGTGATGTTGCTTGGCTCCCTGCTTGGCAAGATTATGCGTCAGAGGGTGACAGCCCTGGCAATGAAAGTTAATTCAGACGATCTTTCGATTGTCAAAGAGTGGCTTGAGTCAGGTGAGATTGCCCCCTGCATCGATCGCAGTTATCCGCTGAGCGAAGTACCAGAAGCAGTCCGCTATCTTGAACAGCGGCAGGTTCGAGGGAAAGTCGTCATCCGCATTTGAATGAAAGTGAGGGAGATATTCAAAACCATGGCTATTGAATTTGATCTACAGGCACCTTGGACCGCAATTTACGCCAAGGTCATGGCCGGAGTTCTCCTCTACGGCGCGACGGTGCATATTGGCAATATCGCTGGGTTGACGGGTACCCCTTGGTTATCCACACCTTTATTGTGGCGATTAATGGATGTGATGTTGCTGGTGTTTGATCTCGTTGTGGCGATCTCACTCTGGCAGGGACTCACCTGGTCTGTGTGGCTTGTGTTTGGCGGCATTTCTCTATTACAGTTTGTCCCCTACACGATTTTTAGATCTCAATTCAGCCTCCAACCAGAAGACGCTCAAACATTGAATGGATTGCTGGGAACAGAAGCGCTACTCCTGGGGATTTTTGCGCTGTTGTTATGGCTGAAAAAATAGAGCGCTCTCGTTGGCACAGTCACAATGAACCCTAAACCCTCAATCCAGTTCACCATCAGACCCTATCAAGGTAGCGACTTACACGACGTAATGTCTGTCTGGGAGAATGCATCGAAGATTGCTCATCCCTTCTTGACAGAAGAGTTTCTCAGCCAAGAACGGTACAACATCCCGAATGTTTATCTACCCAATGCGGATACCTGGGTTACTGACCATGAAGGGAAAGTGGTTGGGTTTATCGCACTCCTTGGCAACGAAGTCGGAGCCATCTTTGTGCAGCCAGAGTATCACGGTGTCGGTCTGGGCTGGGCCTTAATGAATAAAGCCCAGGCTTTGCACGGAGATCTGGAAGTTGAAGTCTTCAAGGAAAACTCCATCGGCCAAGCATTCTATGCTCGATACGGCTTTGAGCCTGTCCTGGAAAAGCATCACGAGCCAACGGGGCAGCAAGTTCTACGGTTAAAGTTTATCGCCGCCAAAGACCGGTCATGAACCGTCCTTTGCTTTGCCCTAAGTCGCTCTCCTCCGACAGACCCGCAGCCATCTGATCCAACCCTTCTCGATCTAAAATCACAATCTTGCCACCTCGACCATAACTCACCACCCCTCCAAGTCCTTTCATCAACCGCGAGCATTCCTCATAGGTGATCCCGATACTGCGGGCCATTTGATAGTAGGGCAACTTGATACGGAGTAATTCCCCTGTCGTAGTCAGATCCGTTCCATGTTGCCAAGCTGAGTATTGAATCAAGCGCGCCAGTCGCACCACTGCCCGTTCCGAAACCAGGCCGTGCACGATATTGTGCAATTGTTGCAACCGCAGGTTTAACACCACCAGCAACCTCAGTGCCAATTCTGGAGTGTGCTGAAAAGCCTCCATCAGAATGGACCTCGGAATCGTTAAAACTTGACAGTTCTCAAGGACAAGGACCGTTGCAGGGGCTTGTTCATCACCAAAAGGGCAGGGGCTGCAAAAATTTCGCCTGCTCGAAGCGATCGCAAAATGGTCTCTTTCCCTGTAGTTGCATTCTTTTGCACTTGCAGCACCCCAGTGAACAGGATATGCAGCTTAGCAGGTAACGGATCGCCCTCGTGCAAAACAATTTCAGCTCGTTGATATGAGCGGAGTTGCGTATGGGGTTGTAGACGCGCCAAATCCTCGGTTTGACAAGCAACAAACAGAGGGAGTTGGGCAAGCTGTTCGACCGTTGCTTTCATAGGTGTTGGCCCTCTTTGAGCTACCTCAAGGAACTAGCGTATCAACTTTGGCATATTGAATTTGTAAGCAAAGTCCAGCTCACAAAGCAAGGGACAGGAGGCGATCAATATGATCACTCAAGTCGAGCAATTAGCCCAACAATATTTAGATGGGGAGCCTGCGGAGATTTCTGAAGACACAATGGATGAGTTTTGTGAATGGATCATGACCGAGTACCAACAACTCCCCTTGGCCGTCGAGGCATCAGATTTTATGCGATACGATTCCGCAGCAGATATGTTTGCCGATATCGAGCAAGACCATCTGTGGGAATCGGTGGAAAGCTACGACTCAGATATGTATCCCAGCCCCTTCTACGGATTCGCCCTGGTCGCCATCCACGACTACGACCATTATTTATGTCAGGCCGATTTTAGTCTGGAAGGCGAAATGACAGCTTACCAAGCAATCGCTCAGCGGGCACCAAGTAAGAAGATTCAACAGATCCTGTACTCAGAAATTGTTCTTAAATCTGCGGCCCATCTCTATTTGGGGCATCGTCCCAATTCTAAAGTTGTTTTTCCTGAATCAATATGAGGTGAATCCAATGAAAGCGTTACCCCCTGATGTTGTGGCTTACAAGCGCACACCCATTTTTACGCAAGAGACCGTTCCTGCTGCTCTATTGAAGCACCACACCACCAAAGACGGAAGTTGGGGCAAAATAAAGGTCATATCAGGCCAGCTAGAGTACCAGATCCTGCTTGATCCCCCTGAAGAATACAGACTGACCCTAGAATTACCAGGTATCGTAGAGCCACAAGTTCCCCATCAAGTTCACCCCCTGGGTCCAGTGGAATTCTATGTTGAGTTCTATCGCGTGGAAGAGCAGTAATGGGGCTTCTGTTAAACATCACGGCCCCGAAATAAGAGCACCAAGGCGATCGCAGCGGGAACCGCTTGGAACATTAATATTCGTGAGTTTACGGTCGCTGCACCAAAGACTCCGGCAATCAAAATGCAGAGCAAGAAGAACGTCTTCACCGAACGACCCTTCCGGCCCAGACATAAACCCCATATCAAGCCCGCAGCCAGGAAGCCATTGTACAGTCCCTGATTGGCCCCCAACGCAACTGTTGCCTTGGCTAATGCAGGGGTTAACCCGAAGGCCCGAAGGCTAGTGGGCGACTCCCAAAAGAACATCTCCAGCACCAGGATGTATCCGTGCAGTAAGGCCAGTAGTCCAATGATGATGTTTGCAATACGAGCCATTTTAGTTGAGTAGCCTTGGAAAGTATGTGAAAGGCACTGAATGGCAATGACTAACTGAGACACTCAGCAGCATGTGTTTGATGCTTAACTATACTCTGTTCGTTCAAGGTTTGATTTGTGAACCCCAATCTATAATCTGACACGACTTGGAAGGTTCGCTCGAATATTATGAAGTGAGTGATAGCAGCCGTTCACTTGTGGTGTTCTCCATGGTTCCGTTAGTCGGCATCCCTGCGACCATTTCCAGTGGCCTAGAGCCTTACCACGAGGTATTTGTTCGAGAATCAGTTTTTAATTATATCCGTCGCTACATCAGTGGTTTGCTGTTAAGCCCCAACAAAACGCTCCAAGGCATCATGGGCGATCAGATGACGAGGCATTTCTCAGAAGAGACCACGCTAATGAACCTTGGCGAAAACACTGCTCTGCACCAGCCTTGGAAATCCATCTACATCAAGCTATGAGTGATTTTTTCAGTGTTACTTTGGCTCCGAAAATAGCGACGCCTGCTTAGAAGGAGACTAGACCATGACTACGGTACAAAAGTTGGCTGATGCATTTCACATGACAGATGAGGTATGGGCACGCCACGCTAACCCCTGGAGTGTGTGGACTCGCTATGGGGCACTACCATTGCTGATTGCAGCAATTTGGAGTCGATTGTGGTTAGGCTGGGGTGCGCTGGTCCTGACACTGGTCGTCATCTTGTGGATCTGGTTGAATCCCCGTGTCTTTCCCAAACCCAAAACTACTCGTCAATGGGCCTCTAAAGCTGTGCTGGGTGAGCGAATTTGGCTCAATCAAACGCAGGTACCAATCCCGTCTCATCACCGTCCTATCATTGCCTTCACTAATATCGTGAATGCGGTCGGATTTATCATTTGCGTATGGGGACTGTGGAGCCTCAATCCTTGGCCGACATTGCTGGGTTTGTCCTGGGTGATTTTGGGCAAAACCTGGTTCCTCGATCGCATGGTGTGGCTGTGCGACGAAATGACACCTCACCAGCCCCAGTACCAAAATTGGTTGTATTAGCTGTCTGAGTGTACTCAAACTGCTTGGCCTACAGTGCCTTGTTCTTGGTAATTGACTTGATATTTGATCTGAATAAAATCATTCGGGTAAGCGGTTGCCTCAGCCCTTTCCAATTTAATTTTCTTGAATATTTTGCCGAACAGAGACGTGCCTGCTCCCAGAAGAATGGGTGCCTGAGTAATCGTGATTTCGTGAATCAGCCTTAAGTTAAGGAAGGAGGTTATGGTAGTGCCACCGTCGATATAAGCATGGGGAAACCCTTCAGTTTCGAGTTGAGACATTAGGGTGGGTATATCGCCTGCATGTATCTCGACTTTGTCCTTAAGATTTGTAGGCGGCTCTTTGACTGTCCTGCTCAGGACGATGATGCGTATGCCACCATAGGGCCATTGTTCAGGCGTTAGATTAAAGCTGGAAATCTTCTCCATACACTTACGCCCCATAATCATGCAGTCGATGGAGCTAAGATAGGTGGCCATGCCCATATCTAATTGATCGCCCATGTCAGCCATCTTGTTGCCAGAGGTTTCCAGCCAATCTACACCCCCATCTGGTGTGGCGATATAGCCATCAGCACTGGTCGCAATAAACACTGAGCATTTCATAGAAATTCCTCATTCTCATCCAGATTCAGTTCCTCGACCAGAAAATCAAGAAAGGCCCGCACTTTGGAGGGGACATAGCGCTTGGATGGATAAACTGCGTAAAGAGTTGCCTCATTGGGTGACCAATCATCCAAAACGGTCTGCAAGCAGCCCTCTTCAAGATCCTCTCTAACGTAAATCCAAGGGATTAAGCTCAATCCAAAGCCAGCACGGAGGGCATCACGAACAGCAAGGCTGGAGTTGACCTGATAGCGGCCATGGATCGGGACATTGACGGTGCGCTCGCCACTCTCAAAGGTCCACTCATTAGAATGGCTTGACAGCGTGAATTGAATGCAAGCGTGATTTACAAGATCTTCAGGAGATATGGGTACACCATACTGGGTGAAATAGGTTGGTGCACCACAGACCACATGCCTTAATCCCATCAGCTTTTTGGCAATTAAACTTGAATCTTCGAGCTTATCGCTGCCGCGAAGCGCTAGGTCAAACCCTTGCTCGACGATATCGACACGACGATCGTCCAACTGAAGCTCAAGCGACACCTCTGGATACCGATTCAAAAACTTCGGTATTGACGTCGATAGGCAGATCAGGGTCACTGTCATGGGTGCGCTCACCCGCAACAGACCTCTTGGTGTCTCTTGTGTTGTCCGCAGGAGATCATCAGCTTCCTCTAGCTCATCCAACACACGAATAATGCGATCGTAATAGAGCGTACCCGCTTCCGTCAGACTCATGCGCCGTGTGGTGCGATTGAAGAGTCGTGTCGCGAGATGCGTTTCCAGCTCACCAATATTTTTACTTACGGCGGCTGGTGAGAGACCCAGATGTCTGGAGGTTGCCGCAAAGCTCCCCAACTCTACAGCGTGACGAAACACGTTCAGGGCAGTCAAACGTTCCATAATTGTTTACTTTAAGTTGCTAGTTAATTAACTAAATTGCTTATTGTTTATTTTCAGTAAACAAATTAGCATGAATGCAGGCGTTAAGACAGCCGCAGTTTTATTTCTAAAGTCTCAATAAATCCTGGATCGGTGCCCCCATCGATCACGGTTCTTGACGCTCAAATATTGAAATGAGGTGACTACCATGAAATATATTTGTGAAACCTGTGGTATTCAGACAAGCGAATCAGACCACACTCCCCAGCACTGTGCCATTTGTGAAGATGAGCGCCAATACGTTGGCTGGAAAGGCCAGCACTGGACTACTCATGAGGCCCTTGCAAAAAGTTACAAGCAGCGGATTGAAGACGAAGACGGTCTGCTTGGGTTTGGCCTGACACCAGCCTTTGCGATTGATCAACGTGCCCTTTTGCTTCCAACGGATGCCGGTAATATTTTGTGGGAATCACTCAGTCTAGTAACGAATGAAGCTATCGATGCCATCAAGTCACGCGGCGGTCTTGATCGGATCATCATCTCTCATCCCCACTTCTATGCCTCGGTGGGTGAATGGAGCGATGCTTTCGGGGGTGTCCCCGTCTTGCTCCATGAAGCAGACCGGCAATGGGTTCAGTGCCCCCACCCAGCAATTAAGTTTTGGTCTGGTGACGAACTTTCGATTTCTGAAAGCGTTACGCTCATTCGTTGCGGTGGGCATTTCGCGGGCAGCACTGCTCTCCACTGGGCAGATGGCCCTAGATCGGGGGGTGCTCTCTTTTCTGGAGATGCCTTACAGGTGGGTTTAGATCGGCGTCACGTCTCGTTTATGTACAGCTATCCCAATCTAGTTCCAATGCAGACCAGCGATGTGCTTAACATGCGCGATCGTTTAGCGAAATACAAGTTTGAGGATGTGTACGGATATACATGGGGACGCAACATCATCGGTGGTGGTCGTGGCGCCGTCGATGCCTCATACGCTCGATATCTGGCAGCGGTTACTGGCTAGTTATGTAGCTGTGGCCTAACGAATGCATGGCTCAACCTTTGAGAGCACTTGAGAGCACCCTATACCCACCGTCCAGATGGTTTCTCTAGGGATATCAATCTGGGCATTACAAACTAAAGAATCAACTAATGTAAGGAGTTTAGAATCATGCGTATCACTATATTTGGAGCAGCAGGCAACGTGGGCAGCCGTGTGGTGGCTGAGGCGCTATCTCGTGGTCATGAGGTTACCGCTGTCGTGCGTAATCCGGCTCGATTCACAGAATTGCCTACCGCCGCTATTGCGACAGCCGCCTCTGCAGCCAGTGTAGAGGACGTCGCCGCCTTGAGTGCTAACCAGGATGTCGTCATCAGTGCTACACGGCCATCACCAGGTCGAGAGAGCGAACTTGTCTCAACGGCAAAAACACTATTAGCCGGCTTACGCCGGACTGGGACGCGCCTTCTACTCGTCGGTGGTGCTGCTAGTCTGAACGTGCCCGAACAGGAAGGCACCACTGTCATCGACGACCCAAAATTCCTCCCTGCTGCTTGGCGTGACATTGGTCAGGCATGTATCGACCAGCTCGAAGTCTGCCGTACAGAGACGAAAGTGGATTGGGCCTATCTCAGTCCACCAGCGCTACTGCAGCCAGGAAAACGGACCGGAAACTACCGGCTCGGTACTGACGACCTACTCATCGACAGCCAGGGTGAGTCAACGATTACCATGGAGGACTTGGCAGTTGCACTGCTAGATGAAGCCGAGTGTCCTCATCACCATCGCACCCGATTCACCGTCGCTTATTGACCTTCACGGCTATGCAAATTATTCATTAAATCACTGAGAAGGTAAGTACGGCACGAAAACGCACCTTATTTTCCAGGACTTTTGCAAATGCCTCATTTGCATGTTCGAGTGGAAAGGTCTCAATTTGGGGGCGGATTCCTGATAAGGCAATAAACCTCTCAGCTCTAGATCCTCTAACTTGCAGAACAGAGTTCACATCTCAATAGAACAACCTCCACAATCACGATGTACCAAAGTCATTCAATACTTGGAATGACTTTGGCGTCACTATAAAAAATAGTAATTATGAAACAACCCACCACCCATGTTTCAGATGTTGTACTAACTGCCATTGCACCCATCACCTGGGGTACAACCTATGTGGTCGCCACCGAATTCTTGCCACCCAACCACCCGTTATTAGTGGCCTCCCTCAGGGCACTGCCCATTGGTGTTTTGCTGACGATTGGACTAAGAAAACTGCCACAAGGCATTTGGTGGGGGCGGATTTTAATCTTGGGTCTCCTCAATATTGGGCTGTTCCAGGCGCTGTTGTTTGTGGCTGCCTATCGTCTACCAGGGGGCGTGGCTGCAACAGCAGGGGCCATTCAGCCCTTGCTGGTCGCTCTGTTGTCGTGGCTGGTCTTGAGCGATAAGCCCTCCCAGTTGTCCTTTGTGGCCGCGATCTCAGGTTGCATCGGTGTGGGTTTGTTAGTTCTGGGTCCAAGTGCTCGTTTGGATGGCATTGGTATTCTGGCCGCGCTTGCTAGCGCTGCAGCAATGGGTTTGGGGACAGTCCTAGTTAAACGATGGCGGCCTCCAGTACCTTTGATGGTCTTTACAGCATGGCAGTTAACAGCAGGAGGGTTGATGTTACTCCCCATTGCTTTGTTGGCTGAAGGACCGCTGACACAACTTTCTAGAACCAACCTGTGGGCATTTATCTATCTAGGGGTGATCGGTACTGGATTGGCCTATGCACTGTGGTTTCGAGGAATTAGCAAACTCAACGCCACAGCCGTCTCCTATCTGACACTTATGAGTCCCTTAGTTGCGACTTTGATCGGCTACGTCTTTTTGCAGGAAACCTTGACTCTTATTCAACTGCTGGGGGTTGCAATCGTATTGGGGAGTGTTCTACTGGGTCAGAAGAAGCCATCGACACGAGCGCATCCGAGAGAAAGTCAATGAATACTTGCAGTTTCCGAGAATGTTGGCGATGTTTGGGGTAGACCGCATATAACGTCAAAGGTTCAGCCAACCAGTCTGCCAGGATGATCTGAAGCATCCCACGTTCCAGTGCCTCTGACACCGTGAAAATGGGTAGAAAAATGATCCCGAGTCCGGCAGCAGCCGCCTGCCCCACAGCAAGGCTGTTGTTAACCTGTACAGGACCATCGACCGTAACCGTCACCTTTTCAGTCCCCTGCTGAAAGCGCCACTCACAGGGCGATCTCGCCAGACTATAAATCACACAAGGGTACTTTCGCAGGTCATTTGGGACTTGCGGCTCTCCATATTTCTCCAGATAGGCAGGCGAGGCACAAACGACACGTCTGATATCACAGATACGATGCATCCCCAGGCTGGTATCACTGACGGCTCCTGTTCCTCGAATGCCGACATCAAATCCCTCCTCAATCAGATCGACATAGCGATCGTTGAGAATAAGTTCGATCTCAATCTGGGGATACGTTGCTTGAAATTGGTAAATCGCCTTAGCTACATCGGTCAAACCGAATGACACGGGTGCTGAAACCCGCAGCCGCCCGCGAGGCTTGATCTCAAGATCTGAAATGCTTTCTTCAAGACTCTCCAGCTTATCGAGAATGGAACAAATATGCTGAAAGTAGAGCTGCCCGACCTCCGTTAGATGTAAACGCCGGGTTGTTCGATGGATCAACTGAGTTCTCAGTGCCTTCTCCAACTCCTGCACGTTTTTACTCACTGCTGCATTGGATAGATCTAAATCCTCTGCGGCTCGACTAAAACTCTCTAGCTCAATGACTCGCCGAAAGATTTGCAACGCCACTAACTTATCCATCACCGGTGACTCCCAATATGAACAATCCTGCTGTCAGTATTATTCACCTTGAGTAAAAAGTTATTCAATTAAATTGATATTTATCTTTTTTGAGTGAAGAGATACGGTTAAACCATGCAAAGTAAATCGTTCACTCAGAGGAGGATGCATGATGAACAGTACACAGGTTTATGCAAGCCAAAAACAGGTCACAGACCTCGAATATTCAGCCATTTTTGATGTGCTCAGGTGTTATTACAATGGCTTGTATCGTTGTGATCCAAAGCTTCTATCAACTGTGTTTCACCCCAATGCCCAATACTTCACAGCATCTGATGGAGAGTTGCTGCACCTGGACATGAATACCTACTTCCCAATTGTTGAGCAGCGGTCTTCCCCGGAATCTTCTCAAGAGTCCTATGAATTCTCAGTAGATTCAATCGAGTTTGTCGGGCCTGTAACTGCTATCGCTCATATGCGTAGCTCGATGCTGTCCAAAGACTATATAGACCTGTTGACCCTCGTGCAGCTTGAGGGGGAATGGAAAATCATCACCAAGGTTTTCCACTCCACAAATCATGCTGACGCCTAAACAGGGTTCAACCTGGCACAAAATACATAGGAGTCAGATCATGCCTTTCGTCAACGTCAAAATCACCCGAGAAGGGGCAACCTCCCAGCAAAAAGCTGAACTGATTAAGGGAGTGACAGACCTTCTAGTTCAGGTCTTGGATAAAAACCCAGCCACGACATTTGTTGTCATTGATGAAGTGGCAACCGAGGACTGGGGTGTGGGTGGGGTGCCGGTAGAAGCTTTTCGGGAACAGACATAAAAATCATTGAACTTTTGATCAATCAGGAGACAAGAAAAATGAACACTCAAACTGTAATCATTACTGGCGGTGCCACTGGCTTGGGTTATGCGATCGCCGAGACCTTTTTACACACAGGTGCAAACGTAACGCTCAATGGCAGGACAAGGTCAAAACTTGAAACAGCAGCCCAGAAACTACAGCAGCCAGAACGAATTCATTTAGTCGCAGGTGACATCACCGATCCAGCCTTTGTTCCTAAACTGGTGGATGAAACTGTCTCTCGGTTTGGCCGAGTGGATGTGCTGATTAACAACGCAGGCATCTTTGCCGTCAAGCCTTTTATTGACTATGGCATTGATGAATTAGACCAATACCTAGGTTATGTCCGGGGCACCTTTGCGTTGACCCAGGCGGTTGTCAATCAGATGCGTGTTCAAAGGAATGGTGGTGCGATTGTCAATATTGGCACCATTCTTACCTTCCATTCCAGCCAGTTGATTCCTTCTTCAGCTCCGATTATGGCGAAGGCCGCCATTACCGCCATGGCTAAAAATCTATCGTTCGAATTAGCCAGCGACAAGATTCGGATTAATACGGTGGCTCCTGGGGTTGTGCAAACTCCTTTACATGGAGAAACGCCACAGGAAGCCTTGAATTCTTTCACCGAACTGCACCCGCTAGGGAGAATGGGAACACCCAAAGATATTGCCGATGCAGTGTTATATCTGGCTAATGCAAGCTGGGTAACGGGCGTGGTTCTGCCTGTAGATGGAGGTGTTGCGGCTGGAGGAGACGGTATTAACCATAAACTCCAGGCTGCATAAATGGGAAGACTGTTCAACAAGGTTCTGTAGCTGCCAATGTTCTCCATGTTCAAGCAGCTACAGTTCTACCTATGATTTCAATTCAGGCTTGGGAGTGAGACACATCGTTAAAGTAAGGTAGCAGCGATCTGTTTCGCGGACAGTGCGGCATCGGAATTCCCCTGCATCATCGACACCACAATTGCCCCTTCGATCAAAACCAATAGTTGCTTAGCCAGCATGTCTGGATTATTTAGCCCTGCCACAGTGACTAAACTGAGAACATAATCAGAGATCGCACGTTGATGCTCAATCGCGACCTGATACCCAGGATGCTCTGGATCCACCAGCTCCACGGTGGAGTTGATAAAGGCACACCCTCGAAAATCGGGCTGCTCAATCCACTCTACCAGCGCATCAAAAATAGCAAGGATGCGATCGCAAGGTTCTGTTGCCAGCGACTCTACCCGAGCTTGAAACCAAGCTCGCCAGTCTTCATCTCTCTGCTGCAGCCAAGCCGTTATCAGCGCATCTTTAGACTTGAAGTGGTTGTATAGCGACATCTTCGCTACGCCCGACTCCGCAATGATGCGGTCGATACCCACATTTTGAGTACCTTCTTGATAAAACAGCTCAGAGGCTGCAGCAAGGATGCGATCGCGAGCTGAGGAACGAGATTTTTTTTTGCGAGCCATATCACAATAATATACAGACCTGTCTACATATTAACTCATTTATCCACCCACCAGCTTTTGATGACATTGTGATGGCCATCAAAAGTTACTTCAGAAGCAGCGATAAATCTCCAGACAGCAACGGCATTCAACCTTCCCGCAAAAAAACTAAAAAATCCCTTGACAATATACAGACCTGTCTACATAATATAAATAGACAGACCGTTCTACATAGTTTGCCGGATTGAATTGCTGGCTCAATCGCGAGGGATTGCCAGCTAACCAGCTTTGAAATACCCACACTATCGGACCGTTGGGTCCAGGAGTTTAACCATGTCTCGTCCAATAAATCTGACCGAACAAAACGTTGCCATCAATGGCTATGATCCTGTTTCCTACTTTGCCGCTCATCCCGTTCCCGGCAGTTCTGATATCACCTCCACTCAAGACGGCGCAACCTATTACTTCGCCACCACTGAAAACAAAACAAAATTCGAAGCTAACCCTGAAGCCTATAGTCCCCAATACGGTGGTTTCTGTGCGGTGGCAGTGTCCGAAGGCAAACTTGTCCCCGTCGATCCCGAAACCTATCTAGTGACCGACGATAAGCTGTATCTCTTTTACAACGGCGAGCACGGTAACACCAAACCCCAATGGGAAGCTGACGCAGCCACGATGAAATCTAACGCCGATGCAGCTTGGGCGAAAGGAGACCTGATTGTTCCTGAAATGTAGGCACGCCTGGGAAGAGTGAGTTATTTATCCACCAACACCGATTAAGGAGAAATGCTGCTATGACTACCCTCGTTACCCGCCGCCTCATAACTCATGTCCATCACAACACTGTTGAAATTGACGGACTGGATATTTTTTACCGCGAAGCTGGTTCTAAGGATACTCCCACCATTCTTTTGCTGCATGGGTTTCCCACTTCGTCTCACATGTTTCGCAATTTGATTCCGGCACTGGCGGACACCTTCCATCTGGTAGCTCCCGATTATCCCGGATTTGGAGCTAGCTCCATGCCACTTGTGACTGAGTTTGAATACAGTTTTGACAAGCTGGCAGATGTGATCGAGCAATTTGTCACTCAGCTTGGTCTTGAAAAATACTTCCTGTATGTCATGGACTATGGTGCGCCAGTAGGGTATCGCTTAGCCACAAAGCATCCTGAGCAAATATTGGGCCTAATCGTACAAAACGGGAATGCCTATGATGAGGGGCTGCGAGAGTTTTGGGAGTCGATTAAAGACTATTGGCAAGCCAAAACGCCAGAGAATGCCCAAGTGTTAGCCGATAATTTGTTGACGTTGGATGCGACTAAATGGCAGTACACCAATGGGGTGCGTGATTTAGATGCGATCTCGCCCGATAACTGGTTTAACGATCAGTATTTGCTGGACCGTCCCGGTAACAAAGAGATTCAACTAGAGCTGTTTTATAGCTACGGAACCAACCCACCGCTATATCCCCAGTGGCAAGAATATTTTCGTCAGTATCAACCCCCAACACTGTTGGTTTGGGGGAAAGGCGATGATATCTTCCCTGCCGAAGGAGCCTATCCCTATCAGCGAGATCTCGATAATCTGGAATTCCACATCCTCGATACGGGCCACTTTGCTCTGGAGGAAGACCTAGAGTTTATTGCGACTTACATTCGGGACTTTGCGCTGAGAACCATTGCGGCTTAATGGCATTTTGCAGGCTGTATTGTTTGCACTCGCAAACAACAGGAGGTTTGGCATCATGAATCAACAATGGCAAA
Source organism: Acaryochloris sp. IP29b_bin.137 (assembly GCF_028285745.1). Classification (GTDB taxonomy): domain Bacteria; phylum Cyanobacteriota; class Cyanobacteriia; order Thermosynechococcales; family Thermosynechococcaceae; genus Acaryochloris. The sequence goes on from NZ_JANQOP010000142.1 coordinate 18,286, forward strand.
AATCTACATTCAGGATCCTGTTCTGGATATTTGCCGAGATTGTGTTGAACCTCCTGAACCTCGATACACTCAGCGATTACAGCGAGTTTTTATTAGAACAGCAGATTTATGACAATCGCCCCAAAATGGTGATCTATCAGGATTTTGTGATGGTCTCCCCTATTCCCTTTAGGTCTCAACTTAGGTTCCATCGCTTCCAGATTGCTTCTACTTGAACTGGAGAAAATTATGATTGACCTCTATACCTTCACAACACCGAACGGTTACAAACCAGCGATCCTGCTGGAAGAACTCAGACTGCCCTATACCATCCACAAGGTCCACATTGGTCAAGGGGATCAGTTTAAGCCTGAGTTTGTGGCCATCAACCCCAACAGCAAAATTCCAGCCATTATTGATCGCCAGAAAGATATCACTGTCTTTGAATCCGGTGCCATCTTAATCTACCTGGCGGAGAAAACCGGGAAGTTCTTGCCCTCTGAACCTGGCGATCGCGCCAAAGTCATTGAATGGCTAATGTTCCAGATGGCAAGTGTTGGCCCCATGTTTGGTCAACTCGGGCACTTCCGAAATTCAGCCCCAGAGCAATTACCCTATGCCATTGGGCGCTACGAAAAGGAAACACAGCGCCTTTTGGGTGTCCTTGATCGCCAATTAGCCAATACCCCTTACATGGCGGGCGACTATTCCATTGCCGATATCGCCACGTATCCCTGGGTAGCTGCTTCGACGAGTGGTTACCTAGGCCAATCCCTGGCTGAGTACC
>NZ_JANQOP010000203.1 GCF_028285745.1 Acaryochloris sp. IP29b_bin.137
TTAGCAACTCCCGAAGTTTTGGGATAGGACTATGACCGCAGGGAAGGTTAAACCTTACGAGTCCTCCGGTCAAACCGGAGGCTTAAGAAGGATAGTTATCGTTTCTTGATCTTTAAAAATTGAAAAAGCATTGCTGAAGAGCTTTCCGTCAGCAACTATTAAGCTGTTGTCAATCGATATCTTATAAAGTCAATGGCGTGGGAATATATATTGTTTAATAAGCCCTATGGGGTACTCAGTCAGTTTACTGACCCTCAACAAACGTCACACCCAACCTTAAAAGAATTTATTCCCCTTCCTGACATTTATCCCGTTGGCCGATTGGACCGGGACAGTGAGGGCTTATTGCTACTCACTAGCAATGGGAGATTACAAAATCGCTTGTGCGATCCTCAGTTTGCTCATCCTCGAACCTATTGGGCTCAAGTGGAGCATATCCCAGATGCCGAGGCCCTTCAACACCTCAGGGGAGGCGTCGTAATTCGCGGCTATCGCACTCGTCCAGCACAGGTATCTTTACTATCTTGCCCGCCTCGACTTCCACCTCGGGTTCCCCCCATCCGCTATCGGAAACACATTCCTACGGCTTGGGTAGAGATGGTTCTCCGCGAAGGACGTAACCGTCAAGTCCGACGGATGACAGCTGCGGTCGGGTTCCCCACGTTGCGCTTAGTACGGGTTGCGATAGCACATCTAGCGCTTGATGATTTGCAACCGGGGCAGTGGCGTCATCTTTCTCCAGCAGAAATTCATCAGCTAGCATCTCTGACGAGGTTACCCCTTTAATGCCAGGCTCCCAATCTCGATAACGAGTGTTGTCTATTTCATCTCTCCGACCTGAGGAGAAGGTGCAGTTGTATATTAATGAAGAATATCTAACAGCCAATATCGTTAAGCGGATTAAACAGTAACTTACGTGTTTTAGCGGAGTGCAAACCTTATAAAACTCGCTACCATTGCCATAGCCATTGTCCGCAACCACAGGAATACGGACCTTTTAGGATGATTAAATGTCCCCAGTGCAATTACCACAACATTGATGATCATCGATTTTGTCAACAATGTGGCACATCACTGACTCAAAAAAGCTGCGCAAATTGTGGACATTTTGTGGATTTCGATGCAACCCATTGCCCTCACTGTTCCCATCCAACCGCAACCATTTGGCGGACCATCTTAACCACCCTCGACGTTGGGCCAGCGCAGTCACCCACAGACGGCTATTCCCATTCTCCAGAACGTCCATCCAAAACAATTTCCTCAAAGCCCACCGATACATTTCCTGTAGAGCTGAGTGAAGAGCCTTCAACGGAAGAACTACTTGACACCATTGACAAATTAGTGAATCCTCCCCCAGGAGCGCCAGATCCGGTTGAAGAAGTCGGTCAAGCTGATCCTCAAATTGCCTTACTCCAGACCACAGAAACCAAAGGAAATTTGGCGTCTGCCCCCGCTCCCATCGCCCCTGTTATCCAACGTTTCCTGGTCCAAAATCCACGATATCGTCTGATCGAAGCGACATCTGCCTGTCCCAGCCCACATCCCCTCCAGCCTGGGCACCATGAATTCAATCTTTTAGACACTCAACCCCTCCATGTTTCGCCATTGGCGGTGATGTTAGATCAACTGCAGGGAACAACCCATCCTGCTGATATGGGCAAACCGGGCACCATTACGGATTTTTTAGCAGTCCAATCCCAAACCTTTCCCGTTGTCCTAGAACCTTACTTAGCGTTAAGACAACAGTTTCCCTTGCTGTTGCCCCACATTCACGATGCTTGGCAGTCAGAGCAGCAGTCTGTCATTATGCTCGAGAATCGAATGGGATTACCCACCCTTAAGCAGACGATCATGGGGAACACCATCACCTCAGGGCAAGTTCTGCATTGGTTACAGCAAACCCTCAACTTTGTGATCGCGAGTTCACCTTGGAACAGTTCCCCTAGCGTTCTTCATATCGACAATTTGCGGGTGGACCAAGGTCAAATTTTGTGTCTCCAAAAGTTGATATTTGAGCCCGAGCCAGTCGGTTCTCAAGGGTATACATCTGGTGGGGAGAATTCCCCTACCCAGTCTTCGGTCTGGGACGATTTACGATATGTTTGGTTGGATTTATTACAAGGTCTGGGCGCTGCCCTAGCAACCGAACTACATCCATTGCTCACCCACTTGCAAACGGCAGGGGATGTCACCCCAGAAGAGCTCCAAGTTTACTTGAATGATCAGCATCAGCAGCTAAAGACTGCTGCCGCCGAGGACGTCCAAAAGCCACAGATACTGGACTTAGAGAGTGGGGGAGCTGCACCCACCCTTATTTTGCCGAATAAACTGGTTGATCTGGGATCTGCTGGCCTAACGGATGATGGGCGAGATCGTCATCATAATGAAGACTATTTCGTGATCGAGGAGCAGGTGAATCAATGTATCAGCCCAAACCAGCATCACGTCTCTGGGCGGGGGCTCTATATTCTTTGCGATGGCATGGGTGGACATGCAGGCGGAGAAGTTGCCAGTTCTTTGGCAGCGGAAACCCTAAGGCAGTATTTTCAGAGCCATTGGCAAGATGATTTGCCCGATGCCGAAATTTTGAAAGAAGCCACTTACGCGGCTAACCATGCCTTATTCCAAGTGAATGAGGAAAAAGCGGGTAGTAATCGCATGGGAACAACCTTAGTCATGGCTTTAGTCCAAGACACTCGCATTCATATTGCTCATGTGGGCGATAGCCGTCTATACCGTCTGACCCAACAACAGGGATTGGAACAGATAACCGTGGACCATGAAGTCGGTCAAAGAGAGATCCAGCGAGGGGTTGCCCCTGAAGTCGCTTATGCTCGGCCCGATGCCTATCAGTTAACCCAGGCGCTAGGTCCAAGGGAAAGCGAAGCCCTTGTTCCGGATATCCAATTTTTGACCGTCAATGAAGATACCCTATTTTTGATTTGCTCTGATGGGCTGACTGATAATCAGCTCTTGGAAACCTATTGCGATCAGCATTTGCTACCGATGTTGAACACTCAACTTTCGTTACAACAGGGGGTGACGAACTTAGTTGCCCTGGCCAATGAACATAATGGCCATGACAACATTACGGCGATAGCGATTTTGATGAGAGTCCACCCCCAAGCAGTCTCATCCGCTCAGTGAACTAACTTTTCTACACAAATTTCCGAAATCTTTGAGTTTGCAATGTGGTTACGCTCACCCTTCTCGATCCCCAAAACAAGTTACCGGTCCGTCAGTGGTTATTTACAACGTCTCAGCAAATCAATATTGGGCGGTCTTCTGACAATCACATTGTTTTAAGAGATATTCTCGTTTCTCGGTATCATCTGGAACTTCATCTTATTAAGCCCTGTGAATCATCCTTGACGTGGCAGCTCAATAGTCTGGGGAGTAATGGCACTTTTGTCAATGGCAAGTTGACCCACCAGGCAGAACTGGCCAGCGACGACGTTATTCAATTGGGTTTAACCGGTCCGATTCTGCACTTTCAGTACAAGGTGCCGCATCAAGTTAATTCAAAATCCGTTGGGTCCACCCAATCTCAGAGTCAATTCTGCTCACACACGGGGAATTCCCCAGACAATCTCTTTTGCATCCGCTGCGGTCAACCGCTGCATGTCCTCCAAACCATTGGTCCCTATCGAGTGTTGAAAGTCTTAGGTATGGGAGGGATGGGGACCACGTTTCTTGTGCAGCCCCTGGAGGATTCGAGTGAAACACCTCGGCTACAGGTGCTCAAGGAAATGAATGCGGATATGGAGGCCATTCCAAAAGCTCAGGAATTGTTCAAACGGGAGGCTCGCATGTTGCGATCGCTTCATCATCCTGGAATCCCTCGTTTATATGATTTTTTTACTGAGAATGCGAAGCAGTACCTAGTCATGGAATTGGTTCATGGCCAGGACCTGAACCGACGGGTAAGCCAGCGGGGGCCACTCCCTCCCCTGCAGGCCTTGCGGTGGATGATTCAAACCTGCGGCATCTTGGACTATATCCATCACCATAATCCACCGATTATTCATCGTGACTTAAAACCCGGTAACATTCTGGTGCGGCATAGAGATAATCAGGTTTTTGTGATTGATTTTGGTGCGGTCAAAGAAGTGAGCTTAGTGCCTGGAACCCGCATCGCGGTGGAAGGATATAGTGCCCCTGAGCAAGGTTTGGGACGTCCGACGATTCAGTCCGATCTCTATGGGATTGGAGCGACGCTTCTTTTTTTGATCACCGGCCAAAGTCCCTTACAGTTTTACAAAAATTTGGGTCATGGCTACCGTATTGAACTCGCCAATATTTTTAGTATTCCCTCGCCGATCAAAACGGTTATTGAACGAGTTACCCATCCTCATCCTGATCATCGGTTTCAAAATGCGCAAGAACTTAAGCAAGCGTTGCAAAGCTGTCTCTAGTTAATTTTTGCTCGATTGCTCTCAATCTGAGGAATTCTGTGGGTATCCTGAAGGCGATCGCATGGGAGCAGCCGCTGAACAACAATGTTCCCATCTGAGCTTTGTCTAGGGGAACATCATGGCTGAATTACCGATTATCCAAATGGCCGAAAAACTCCATGAGTCTGCCATTATTTACTACCAAAATCGACCCGTCGGCACCATTGCCGCCCAGGATTCAGAAGCAGATGCCCTTAATTATGATCAATGCTTTGTCAGGGATTTTATCCCCTCTGCCTTCGTATTTTTACTCCAGAAGCGGCACGATATTGTTCGTAACTTTTTGATAGAAACCCTAGCGTTACAGAAGCAAGTCCGGCGAGTGGATTGCTTTGAAGTCCCCTTGGGGCTGATGCCTGCCAGTTTTAAGGTGCAATCCCAAGCAGACAGCCCATATCTCAGTGCTGATTTTGGGGACCATGCTATTGGTCGAGTGACACCGATTGATTCTTGTTTGTGGTGGATGATTCTTCTAAGAGTCTATGTGAAAGCCTCAGGAGATACAGCGTTAGCCACCCAACCTGACTTCCAGGAAGGATTACATTTGATCCTTAAACTTTGTCTCAGTCCTCAATTTGAGATGTCACCAACCCTGTTGGTTCCCGATGCCGCCTGTATGATTGACCGCCGCATGGGCATCGATGGTCACCCATTGGAAATTCAAGCGTTATTCTACGGGGCCTTGCGCTCTGCGCGGGAATTATTGACGCCCACACCGACAGGCGAGGACTGGATTCGCAAAATTAATGATCGTCTGAATGCACTCCTATTTCGAGTTCGTAATTACTATTGGCTAGACCTCGAGAAACTGAATGAGATTCACCGATACAAGGGGGACCAATTTGGGGAGTCGGTTATGAATAAGTTTAATATTTACCCCGATTCCATCCCCTATTGGTTAACGGAATGGATGCCTGACTGGGCTGGATATTTAGCCGGAAATTTAGGTCCGAGCCGGATGGATTTTCGCTTCTTTGCCCTGGGCAATCTTATGGCCGTTATCACTTCTCTCGCTGACTCCACTCAAAGCCAACAAATTATGGATCTGATTGAACTGCAATGGGATGATTTGGTCGGTCGGATGCCAATGAAAATTTGTTTCCCAGCCGTGGAAGGATTGGAGTGGCAAATGACTACGGGATCGGATCCGAAAAACACGCCTTGGTCCTATCACAATGGCGGCAGTTGGCCTGTCTTACTGTGGATGTTAATGGCGGCGGCAATCAAAACCAAACGTCAAAAATTAGGCGAACAAGCTTGGATGATCGCATCCTATCGATTTGAAGAAGACGAATGGCCCGAATATTACGATGGCAAGAATGGTCGTTTGGTGGGGAAATCGTCTCGCAAATATCAGACCTGGACAATTGCGAGCTTTCTATTGGCAACGCTATTCAAAGAGAATCCAGAGCACATTACGCCTTTTATCTTCGAGGAAGAAGATAGTTCAGAAGCCTGTTCGATCTAAGGGGCATCTACAATAGATACTGGGCTAACCTCTAATCCAACGGTTCGCAGCCCACTTTGAACCCGTGAGATGCAACCATGGTTAATCGCAGGCAATTTTTGTTGACGACGGGGGGCGCGATGGGGTGGGTCCTCTGGACTGATCACCAGCAGCAAATACTAGCACAGCCCCGGTTTTCTGCTTATCCCTTTAGTTTGGGGGTCGCTTCCGGTGACCCAGACGCCACCAGTGTTGTGCTGTGGACTCGGATTGCCCCCGATCCCCTGTCTGGACAACCGATGCCTGCTGTCTCAATTCCGGTTCAGTGGAAGATTGCTGTTGATGCCCAGATGGAGCAGGTCGTTCAACAAGGGACGGTCCAGGCCGACCCCAGGTGGGGGCATGCGGTCCATGTTGTGGTGGAGAACTTATCACCGGGGCAATGGTACTGGTACCAATTTCAAGTGGGAGAAACCACCAGTCCCATGGGTCGAACTCGCACCCTGCCTGCCCCTGGAGCGCGGATAGCATCCCTGAAGTTTGCCTATGTCTCTTGCCAAAACTATGAGCATGGCTTTTACACGGCTTATCAGCACCTCGCCCAGGAAGACTTAGACTTAGTGCTGCATCTGGGAGACTACATTTATGAAGGAGATCCCCGGTCTAGCCGTCCCCGACAACATGTCGGTCCCAATCCGGTTGATCTAGCCACCTATCGATGGCGCTATGCCCTATATAAAAGCGATCCACAGCTCCAAGCGGCTCATGCGGCGTTCCCATTTATTTGTATTTGGGATGATCATGAAGTTGAAAATGATTATGCCAAGGACAAATCCCAGGACTTTGCCGACCCAGCCATGTTTCGGCAGCGACGGCAAGCGGCTTATCAAGCCTATTATGAGCATTTACCGTTACGACCGACTGCCCAGCCCCAGGACCAGAATCTACAGCTATACCGACGGTTTGCCTTTGGTGACTTGGCTGAGTTTCACTGCTTGGACACCCGCCAATATCGAGATGACCAAGCCTGTGATCAAAATGGCAAAGGCGGCGGCCAAGTGGTCTTCAACTGTGAAGAACGCCTGGATCCAAAACGATCCTTATTGGGGTTTGAGCAGGAAAGATGGCTTTTGCAAGGTTTAGCAGACGCCTCCACGAAATGGACCGTCATCGCTCAGCAAATGTTGATGGCAGAACTCAAACAAGGTGTGAAATCCTGGGTCGGTCATTGGTCAGATGGATGGGATGGATATGCTGCGACGCGCGATCGCATTTTTGAAGGCATTGCGCAGTATCAACCCGCTAACCCCGTCGTGATCGGGGGAGACATTCATTCCTTTTGGGTAACGGATTTGAAAGCAGATTTTCAAGATCCCCAATCGCCGGTCTTAGCCACCGAATTTGTCGGCACCTCAATCAGCTCAGGCGGTCCCAATCCAGATTTGTTTACGCTAGCGTTGAAAAGCAATCCCCACATTAAGTTCTTTGAGAGCCGATATCGAGGGTATGTGGTTTGTAAGGTGACTCCCGATCGGTGGATTGCCCATTTCCGAGTGGTGGATCAGGTGGAGGAACCGGGGGCACCCCTACGCACGCTAGCCTCTTTTCAAATCGAGAATGGGCAACCGGGGGCTCAACGGGCTGATGGTGAAAACCAACTCCCCCTGGATCAACAGCCAGCAGATGAGGGTTGATCCGCCCGCTTGAAAGCAGTCAGCAATTTTTGGGCATTGTTATCCAAGCGGTTGCCCGTTTGTTTACCTGGTATCCTGACGAAAGCGAGGGAGGATCGTAGAATTTTTGGACACTAGTGATTATGGATCGCAGTGCTCCTCTTTTCCGCCAATGGATGTCTTGTCGCTGAGCTATGAACAGAGACCGTATGGGTGGGAATAGGACTACTTATTCCCCCTCGTAGGCTGCCTAAGATGGGTTGGGTCTGTTGGGGCCAGGCACTGGCGACTGCAGCAACATGGCGATCACAGACCACTAAACCCATCGTCGGATCATATCCTCGCCAGCCCGCACCGGGTAAATAGACTTCAGCCCAGGCATGTAGCGTTTGCGCTTGACTCGGATCGCCCGCTTCATACCCACTAACAAAGCGCGTGGCTAACCCCATGCCTCGGCAAGCGGCCATAAAAAGCCAAACAAAGTCCCGGCAGGTGCCCTGTTTTTGTTGCCAAGTCAGCCAAGGGGGTTGAGGGTGGCCCCGTTCACGGGCTTGATATTGACAGGTTTGATTAATACGTAAATTCAGTTGAGTGAGGAAGTCAATGATATTGCTATCTACTGCGATCGCAAGCTCTTGCGCGAGCTGGGTGGCAACAGCATCCAGATCAGAGTTGAGGTATGGATACAGGATGGTCTTGAGGGAATTGGGGTAGTCAATGGGGAAGTGGGTGGCCCAGGGTTCCAGCAAAAACTGGAAGGGGTTGGTGCATGTTGTCACCACTTGGGAGGTGGCAGTAACTTCAAGGGTAGCCAACGGTGTTTCAGACCACCAGCAACGAGCCACATTATTCCCTTCTGCATCTAGCTTGTGCGTTAGCCCCACTGGCTCTGGGCTAATTTGTAGATGAAAGCCACGGACCTGCTGCTCTTCTGTGCTGCGAGGACGCAGTCGCAAAAGGTGAGGACCAAGCGTTACAGCTTGAGCATAGGTGTAAGTAGTGGAATGAACGATGGTGAAATCCACAGGGATTATAATTGAGATTGGCGTTGAGCATCAGCGTGAACCGGACCGAGATCCAAAAAGGTTTTAAAGATCTCCTGATCAACTTGATTCATTTGCTTCTGTAAGCGATCTAGGAATTGATGCATGCCTCCCTCAATGATGTCTTCAACGGTAAGATACTCCAATTCTGACCGTAAGCGGCCAATAGACCGTTCTGCAGGATTATGCCAGGTGCCGATGGGGCTACCCGAGATGAGATGGAGAGAGCGCTCAACTTGGATCAGACAGAACCGGATCGATCGGGGAAATTCCGCATCTAGAATCAGGAAATCAGCCACCTCTGCTGGGGTGATTAAATGCCGCCTACTACGCTTTCGATACATCTCATAAGCGCTTGTAGACTTTAATAATGCGATCCACCCCAATTCATCAATGGGGGTGCCGACATCTTCAACGGAAGGAAGCAGAATAAAGTATTTGACATCAAGAATGCGGGAGGTCTTGTCGGCCCGTTCTAACAGGCGACCCATTTGACCAAAATGCCAACCTTCATTGTGGGTGATGGTGGCATCCATCACCCCTGCAAACAGATGACTGGCCTTGCGGACTTCCTCCAGAAATTGGTTAAGATCGGCTAGGGCCAAGTCCTCAGCAGTGTTAGAGACGAGTAAATAAAAGGCGTTGACCTGTTGCCACATTTCAGTGGAAATCACTTCTCGAACCGATCGAGCATTCTCCCTGGCTCGCTGTAAGCAAGAGATTAATGAATTGGGATATTGGCGATCAAAGGTGAGAAACTGAATAACATTCTCAGCCGTCGCGTCACCGTAGTGCTGCTCAAAGAAGGCTTTGTCTCCCGTTGTTGCAACTAGGGGTTGCCACTGCTGCTGAACACGAGTCGGGAGGTCCAAAATTAAGTTGAGATTGACCTCTAAAAACCGAGCAACATTTTCAGCTCGCTCAATATAGCGATTGAGCCAATAGATTGAATCTGCGACACGACTCAGCATTTTATTCCTGACATAACACCCATGTATCTTTACTTCCTCCCCCCTGCGACGAATTTACGACGAGAGAGCCCTTCTTCAAGGCGACTCTGGTCAATCCGCCAGGATGGACGTAAATGTCCTGACCGTAGAGAATATAGGGACGCAAATCGACATGGCACCCAGAGAATTCATCCCCCAATATCGTAGGGACTCGAGAGAGGCAAAGGGTGGGTTGAGCAATGTAGTTGCGGGGATTGGCACGAATGCGTTGGGCAAACTCCTGACGGTCTGCCTCGGTGGACTGGGGACCGACTAACATGCCATATCCCCCAGATTCATTAGCGGATTTGACGACCAGTTGTTCCAAGTTAGCTAAGACATGCTGTAGCTGCTGATCCTCCCAGCACAAGTAGGTGGGCACGTTGGCCAAAATGGGATCTTCGCCTAGGTAATATTTGATCATGTCAGGGACATAGGCATAGATGACTTTATCGTCAGCGACACCTGTACCGGGGGCATTTGCGATCGCAACTCGTCCAGCCCGATAAACGTCCATCAAGCCAGGAATCCCTAATTGAGACTCAGGCCGAAAAGCCATCGGATCCATAAAATCGTCATCTAGGCGGCGATAGACCACATCTACCTGTTGTAACCCTTTCGTAGTTTTCATTTGTAGATAGCCATCTACCACCACTAGATCGCGACCTTCCACCAGCTTAATTCCCATTTGCTGCGCCAGATAGGAATGCTCAAAATACGCAGAATTATAAATGCCAGGAGTGAGGACAACCACAGTGGGGCGACTAATGTTGCCAGGCGCCAAGTGCATGAGGGTTGCCAATAAATGGCTGGGATATTCATCCACAGGTTGGATGGGAATTTCCTTAAAAATTTGGGGAAACGTACTTTTCATTACCTGCCGATTTTCCAGCACGTAGGAAATCCCCGATGGACAGCGGAGGTTATCTTCGAGGACATACCACTGACCGTCCCGGTCTCGTACCAAATCAGTGCCTGTAATGTGGCACCAGACCCCTTTGGCGGGATTTAAGCCCAAACAGGGCGATAAATATCCTGTAGCAGAGCGAATCAGCTCTGCAGGGATAACCTGGTCTTTAAGAATTTTTTGGTCGTGGTAAATATCCCCAATAAATAAGTTCAATGCATGAATGCGTTGTTTAAGGCCCTGTTCCAGATACTGCCAGTCTTGTGCAGAAATAACCCGAGGAATGACATCAAAGGGAAAAATTCGCTCACTGCCTTCCGTTTCTCCATAGACATTAAAGGTTGCCCCTAATTTACACAAGGCCTCCTGGGCAGCCCGTTGCCGTTGAAGCAACTCTCCCTCGGGCAAACCATGAATCTTGTCCACTAAAATTTGACCCTGAGGGCGAGGGTGATGCTGGCTCAGAAAGAGCTCATCGTAGAATTGCTCTGGATCATAGGTATCGAATCGCACGGCTCCCCCACTAACAGTGAAAAGCTTTAGGGTATCTTACTGGCAACTTGATATCCCCAAACTGTATGTTCAGATACTGAAGCGCGCAGGAAATAACCAGAGCACCTAAAAAAAACTGGCAAGGGCAATATTATTGTCTACTCAGCAATCACACCAAGTGCTATGCAGAAAGACAGAAGATCAGTCTACTCAGGGGGATGGCCTCCCTTTTGGCTTCCATTAATGTCAAGAGCATCATGCCTGGATTGTCTAGTCTGTAAATAGATGACTTAGTGGAATACCAATGGCTGGGGCTTCCCAAGGGCATAGCCTTGTAAGTAGTCCACCCCGATTGCTTCTAAGGCAACAATTGTGTCGCCATTCTCAACAAACTCTGCAATCGTTTTAATGCCCATTGTCCGGCAAATTTGGTTAATAGCGGATACCATAACTTGGTGGGTTGAATCCTTGACAATATCTTTGACCAAACTGCCATCAATTTTCAGATAATCAACGGGAAAGCGCTTGAGATAGGAGAATGAAGAGAAGCCACTGCCAAAATCATCCAAAGCAAACTGGCAACCCAATTCTTTCATCTTCTCAATAAATTTGATTGCTTGCTTAAAGTTACTGATGGCAACCGTTTCAGTAATTTCGAAACAAATTTTCTGCGCCTCCAACTGAGTCTGTTCAAGTTGCTCCTGCACAAACACTAGAAGCGCGTCATCATTCAGAGAACTTCCCGATAAGTTGATAGCAATATGAGTGTTGTCTTGGTGCTGAAAATGCTTCCCATACTTATACAACACATTCTTGATCACCCACTTATCGATTTCTAGCATCAATCCATAACGTTCTGCAGCAGGGATAAAACTACCCGGAGACAGTATTTTGCCTTGCGAATCTTGCAGTCGTAGGAGGATTTCATAGCAAGTGGGAATATTAGCTTCTATATCGAGAGGCACAATGGGTTGATAAAAGAGGCGAAAACGATTTTCTTCTAGGGCTTGGCGAATCGTTGATACCTGCATTAACTTGCAGTGGTGTTCGGCAACGTCTTGAGCCTTGGCATGATAAAAATGCACTCGGTTCCGTCCCATATTTTTGGCGGAGTAACAGGCAACATCCGCTTTCGCAAACAGTTTTGCTAGGTCAGTGGTATTAGATGTAATGGGCACAACGCCAATACTGACCCCAATTTTGAAGAGTTGCCCTTCCCACACAAACCGAAAACGAGAAATCTCTGAAACGATCTTCTCCGTCACAATACGGGCATTTTCTAAGGAGCAATTTTCCAGAAATAGACCAAACTCGTCCCCACCAAGGCGACTTAAAATATCTGTTTGACGGATATTGGATTGTAATACATCCGCAACCTGCTCTAGAAGCACATCTCCTGCTAAATGCCCCACGGTATCATTAACAATTTTGAATTGGTCAAGGTCAAGAAAGCAGAGGGCATGATCAGCCGGAATAGATTGAATTTGGTCCAAGACATAGCTAAGCCGATTCTCAAACTCATTGCGATTGACCAACCCAGTGAGCGCGTCATGGGTAGCCTGATACCTTAACTGTTTGGATAAAATTTGTGCCTCGGTAATGTCCCGGCCAATCCCGCGGTATCCGCAGAAAAATCCTTGGGGACTAAAGACGGGTTTACCCATACTGCGAAGAATGCGGGTCGTCCCATCCGCATGCTCACATTCAAATTCAATATCGAACGCTTCTAGCGATTCTAAGAGAACGTTGAGTTGCTTGCGGTCAACTGTTTTTGAGGTCGAATAAAAGTCCAAACAAGAGCGACCCAACCACTCCGATATCGGAAAACCAGTCAGGGACGCATGTTGTTCGGAAAGATAGGTGAACCGTAGGTCTGCGTTTGTTTCCCAGAACAGATCTGCCCCTATCGCAGCAAAGTCTTGAAATCTTTGTTGGCTTTCTCGCAACGCATCTTCAGTCTCTTTCAGGCGTGTGATGTCTCGAGAAGAAATGGCTGCACCGATAATCGTGCCTTGTTGATCTCGATAAGGGACATATTCGATATCAAAATAGCAGGTCTGATCGAGGGTGGGGAACCAATCTTGCTGACGAATTTTCTCCCCAGTGAAGCAACGGTCTAAGGTGGGTTTCATGGTTTCAGCAAAAAAGCGTTGACCATGGATGTCAGCGATGTGCTGCCCAGCAATATCTTGGGTCAGTTTGTTGAATTTATTTGAATACTGAGAATTTGCGGCTAAATATATGTAGTTTGTATCTACCAGGGCCATATAACTGCTGGCAGAGTTAAAAATTGATTCATATTGCCGAAGTCGTTCTTCAGTTTGCTTTTGCTGGGTGATGTTGGTTTGGATACCAACGAAATATTCAACCTCACCTTTCGCATTGGTTAAGGGCCTAATCCGCAGTAAATTCCAGAAGGACTCCCCTGTTTTCAGATAGTTAAGGATTTCTCCTTCAAAGGGTTGCTGGGCATGAAGCGCTTGGCGAATCTGAAGGATGGTATCTGGATTTGTCTTGGAGCCTTGTAGAAATCGACTGTTTTGACCGATAACCTCATCTGGTTGATATCCCGTGAATCGATAAAACCCCTCACTGGCATAGATGATGGGAAATTCAGGGGCAGTTGCATCGGCAATAAGAATCCCATCATTGGCTGCTTCCGCCGCTAACGACCGCACTAACAAAGTGGAATGTTGTAAATCCTGATCCAGCAAGATCGGTTGAACCTTCAGGCATAGACTGTGGTGTCGGGGAGTGAGACCACGAACCGGGAGGGCCGTGTACAAGCATAGCCTTTGTCCATAAAGGGTTTGATGGTTAATTTCAAAGTGGAAGATTTCAAGCTCGCCTTTGAATAATTTCTGGAATTGGATTGAGAATTGATTTAAGTGCTTAAGGTGTGGATTTGTTTGATAGTGACAACCCATCAGATCATGGTGGGGGATGTTGATGAGATCACAGAAGGTTTGGTTGGCTTGTTGGATTTGACCATTCGGTGCAATGATTCCTATCCCTAAATCACTTACCGCTGGCTGAGCTGCTTCGGAATCAAATGTGCAGGGGTTGGATAGTGAGGTAGAAAGGGTAGGAGAGGTGGTCATATTCAGGTTAAGTCTTGCCTTAGTCCAAGCTCAGATAGCAGAATGTCCCTTGGGTTGGAAACGACACAGCGTGATTGTTGCGAGTAGAAAATAAGGTTCCCCAAGATATTACCTATTGTCGGCACTATTTTTATTCCTGCCATTCGAAAAAATACTGAATATTGATTCTACAGGTTGAATTGCACCAGCTTATCCATCTCTGAGGCTTTCTCCCTCCTGCATCCACTCAAGAACTGTTGCCAGCACAAGTATGTTTAAAGCATTTTCAGGTGCGTCTCAGGTTGGTTGAGGATAGAAAGAGTACCATCAACACTATTGCTCAATATATAAATCGTTTGTGAAGAGTCCAGAGCCGATTGTTCAAGAGTTAGTGCTGATTGGGGGAGGGCATAGCCATGCGATCGCACTCCGCAACTTTGCCATGCAGCCCTTGCCCAATGTCCGCATCACCCTGATCAGTGAACAGTCCAATACCCCTTATTCTGGAATGTTACCGGGACATGTGGCCGGTCACTACACCTATGAAGACTGTCATATTGATTTGCGCCGGTTGGCAACAGCGGCCCAAGCCCAACTCTATGTGGATCGGGCAACAGGTCTGGATTTAGACCGGAATCAAGTGCGCTGCGCAGGTCATCCTCCTGTCCGTTTTGATGTGTTGTCGATTGATATTGGCAGTACACCGGAACTGCCAGAGATTCCTGGCGTGTTGGACTATAGCGTCCCGGTGAAACCCTGGCGATTTTTCTTACAGCAGTGGCAGCAGGTAATTGAGCGGGTGACGCAGCATCCTGAACAACCGATTCGCATCGGCGTGGTGGGGGGCGGAGCGGGTGGGGTAGAGCTGGTGCTCACGATTCAGCATAAACTCCAGCAAATCTTGCAAATGGCAGGACAGCCCTTGTCGAACCTAACGCTGCACCTATTTCACCGAGGGGCGCGGGTGATGACGGGGCACAATGCGCGAATTCGAGATCGCTTTCAACAAATCCTCACTGAAAAAGAAATCAATTTACACCTAAAAGAAACCGTATTGCAGGTGCAAAAAGGCAACATTCTGTGTGAGTCTGGATTACAAGTTGAGTGTGATACGATTTTTTGGGTAACGAGAGCCTCCGCCCCGTTATGGCCCCACCAATCCGGTCTCGCCACCGATAAGCGAGGATTTATTCAGGTCGGTCCGACGTTGCAGTCCCTGTCTCATTCTCACATTTTTGCGGCAGGGGATATTGCGGCAATGGTGGCCTCCCCCCGCCCCAAGGCTGGGGTATTTGCGGTCCGGCAGGGCAAGCCTTTGGCAGAAAATTTGCGGCGATTCTTACAAGGTGAATCGCTACAAACCTATCACCCCCAATCAAAGTTTCTGAGCCTGATTAGTACGGGCGATCGCAAAGCGATTATGTCTTGGGGAGGATTACCGCTGGGGAATGAATCCGCTTGGTTATGGCGGTGGAAAGATGCCATCGATCGCAAGTTTATGGACCAGTTTCGCAAATTACCAATGATGGGGGTTGATTCGGAACCCTTATCGGACGCTTCACCTCCCATGCAATGTGCAGGCTGCGGGTCCAAGGTAGGAAGTTCTGTTCTAGACCAAACCTTATCCCGCCTGCGCCAAGCGTATCCTCCCCGGCGACAGGATATTTTGGTGGGATTAGGGGGAGTCGATGATGCAGCAGTGGTCGATGTGCCGAACCATCAGGTGATGGTTCATACCCTGGATTACTTTCGTAGCCTCATCAATGACCCCTTTATTTTTGGTCAAATCGCTGCCCACCATAGCCTCAGCGATCTGTTTGCCATGGGGGCAACGCCGCAGTCTGCCTTGGCAATGGCAACGTTGCCCTATGGGACGGATCAAGTCCTAACAGAAACCCTCTATCACCTGCTTGCAGGGGCCACAAAAGTCTTGCAGCAAGCTGGGGCTGAGCTAGTCGGGGGACACACGACAGAGGGCGCAGAGCTGGCGTTTGGTCTCGCCTGTAATGGGTTAGTGGATCGCGATCGCATCCTGCTAAAGCAAGGCATTCAACCGGATCAGGCCCTCATTCTGACCAAGCCGTTAGGCACAGGAGTGATCTTTGCCGCGGCCATGCGCCAGCAGGCACGGAATGTTTGGATTGATGCGGCCCTGCAGTCTATGTTGCAATCGAACCAAGCGGCTGCCCAATGTTTTTTAGCGCATCAAGCGACTGCCTGTACGGATATCACTGGGTTTGGACTGGTCGGACATCTATCAGAGATGCTGCGATCTTCCCCCATTCAGGTCCAGTTAGACCTGGCTACAGTCCCCATTATGGCAGGAGTACCTGAACTGCTGAGCCAAAATATCCACAGCTCTTTATACCCCCAAAACTTAAAAGCTGAGAATTGGGTTGTCAACTCATCTCAGGTCCAAGCCCATCCCCTATGGCCCCTGCTATTTGACCCCCAAACCTCGGGAGGATTATTATCAGCAGTCCCACGAGAACGCTCGGCAAAGTGTCTCGAAGAGTTAAAGAATATGGGATATAAGCAGAGTTCAATCATTGGACACGCTATATCTCATCATCCCCAAACATCAAAGGCTCAGCAGCAGCCCATTGTGATTGCATAGCAAATCGGCTTCTATCCGACAGAGACCACCTTGCTAACGCCATTTTAGGTGTTTTTTAGCAATTTTTTAGCAGAAGAGGCCCACAATTTAGAATTGAGCTGATCCGATACACCATCACCCGTCAGCGGTAATAGTCCAGCTTCTTTCTTCGTCTCTTCCAAAGCCAAAAACATCATGACCAGCTTCTCCTGAGTCTTTTGGATGTTCTCTAGCCATTCCTCCTGTTGTCTGGTGAGTGATGTAATTTTGCTTTTGGCTTCATTCAGAACCTGTCGCTCAACTCGTTCCGTGAGAATGATCTGCCGAAGCAAAAAAATGATTGCCACTATTGCTACTAGCAAAGCAGGAAATATCCAATTATGTGCAGTCATAATACCCTTCCTTTTTTACGGGTAATATTTACGCCTATTACTGGCGTACCACTTTATGAAATCACCTGTAAAGAGTCTCGGGGTAAACCGTGTGCTTCAGAGCGTAAAGAAGGTGCTCTTGGATTTCACACAAGTTCTTTCTAGATCCATCTAAAAACCCTTCTTCTTATTGCTTACAGCGAATCAAGCAAATGACTGTCTATTTTTTTTGCGAACCTCAATATTCTGAACTGGTGAGCCTAGTCCAGTAAGGATACATAGTAGTAGTGGACAAACATCCGAATCGCTCCGATATGATTTTCCAGCCTTTTCGAAAACGACAGTGTCTTGCGAACTAAACGAGACACTCGCTGACGCATCGTGCAGTTGAAACGTTCAATATAGGAGGTTTGGCCTGTTTCCTTGCCCACCGCTGGATGTCGCACAGCACATTGACGATACACTCCTGATAATTTCCTTCAAGGCATAGATAATTTCAGCACTCCGTTATCTTTGAAATCTCAACTATATCTGGTACCAGATCCAATCAAGAGTCGGAAGGCTATATTTGGTGTATATCTCTCTCAGATATTGAGTTCAGGATCTAACGCATGATGCCAATCAGTAATAGGACAGATCCTTGGCTCTGTGACGATAGTTGGATGAACTACATCTATGAGATCGCAATGGCTCTCCAAATATTCATTATCCGCAACTGATCAAGAACGATTAGAGCAGTTCTTTTGCGAAATTCAGGAAGAATCAAAGCTATTTTTGGGGTATCCCTGTAATGGCATCTTTGATTACTCTCTGCTCTACAAATTTCTGCAATATCCCCTCAACAACGTCGGTGATCCCTTCCTCGCCAGTAATTATCATCTCAACACTCATGCCTTTGAGTGTGAGCTGTTAGAAATCTTTCAAGAACTGACTCAAGCTCCACCGGGAAGCACCTGGGGGTATATCACCAATGGCGGCACAGAAGGCAACCACTATGGTCTATTTTTGGCTCGGGAGTTAATGCCGGGGGGAATCGTTTACTATTCCCAGGATGCCCATTACTCCATCGACAAAATT
>NZ_JANQOP010000205.1 GCF_028285745.1 Acaryochloris sp. IP29b_bin.137
CAAGCCATCAATCATTGATGGCTTATTTTGCCGTGGAAGTGTAACCCAAAATCCCCTGTTTTTAAACCATGCCGATTAATGCAGCATGATGAAGTTTCATAGGAATAATCTCCTAATAGAGTATAAAACCTACGACGGTTTGTCCCTAACTCAAGGATTTGTCCTATATCACTACTCCTCTGTGATTCTTCAGAAGAGTTTAAGTGAGTGTGTTTACAGACACTATTAACGAAGCAATTCAGTGTGGCCTACTTCAGACTGATAAAATACCTGTGGTTACGAAATCCCTCCGGGATTAGTCACTCTCCTACCAGGGGCTGCTGAGCATGGTAAATCCTGACCAATAGAATGGATGAGAAAAATCTACATTGGTCATATCAGCCAGCTCTTTTGGTAACTGGACTGGTAAATTCGACAGAATTATCCTCCCATCATTAACATGAACTTTTCCTCTGAGCATACCGAGCTGAGCTTGTCGCAGAGCTTGAGCTTTGGTGTTCCATTGCGGTAACTGTTGATAAAATTCATTCATGATAGCTAAGGTACCCAAATCACTGACATACCAGAGGCTACCCAAGGCAGTTTTGACTCCTGATTTAAGAGCGATTCCCGCAAACCCTAGTTCAGCCGAATCATCTCCCAAGGCAGTTTTACAAGCACTCAGTACCAACAAGTCTAGGTTGAGTTTAGACCAATTTATGGTATTCATCTGATCCAAACTCAGTCGAGTATCCCTTAATTGAATAAACGATTGTTGAGGCTGACCTGGATTAAACTCAGCATGAGTCGCCAAATGCACAATATTATAGTTTTGTGTGTAAAGCTGTTCTTTCAGGTTTGCCAGGGTAAAGTCACGATTGAGTAAAGATTGACCTTGCCATTGGGATTGATTAGAAAGCTGAGATCGAAGATAAGTCAAAATAGTTGAAATCTCTGTTGGGACAGAAGGTAAGGAATTCATCCTTAAAAACTGAGAGGCCCCAGCAGCCAAAATTTTCCTTGTTTTTCGGGGTTGATAGTCGGTTTGAATTAAGTTAAATGCGGGAATGGCCGTTAAACTATATCGTTCTACTAAATAGCTTTGCCCATCATGTAAAGCAGCTAAGGGTACTCCTCTCAGCCCTTTCCCTAAACAAAATAGCAGGGTGTCAATCTCTGCAACTTCCAAATGCTCTTTCTCATAGGGACCAAGTATCCATTGATGGAGCTGTTGAGCTAGTTGGAGATCCCATTGGTTTGGATCATCAATCTGTTGCTGAAATGCCTCAACAGTTTTTAGTAGTTTTGAGCGAGGCACATCGTAAAGATCCCGCACAATAGGTTTTCCACCCGGTAGAATTAGCACTAAGTGCAAATGATCCTCACGCGGAACAGCCCAAAGTACACCAGGCTTTGTGTCCGTTGCCTCACTGAGGTGTAGGAGGGTTTGAGCTATTTCTTCAGGATCTTGGTCTACTTCCGCTAAATCCTCTTCAAAGTAGTCTTCAAATTCTTTTTCAAAACTACGTTCCATAGCCAGAATTTTTTCGGAGAGAGTTGGTTTGGGAGGTGAGTTTGAAGGTTGAGCCAGAACTGGTGAATAAGGCAGACTAACCAAGCTCGTCGTCAGACTGAACAACCCCAGTGACCTGAACAAACTAACATTAAATATTTGCTTAAATAATAAGAATCTGATCCCATTGCGAAAAGTTTTCTCGCAAGAACTTAAATGCAGCTTATTTTTAAACATGGTAGGTTTTAAATGAGTAAAAATTGTTAATAGCGCTGTATCAAAGAAAAAACAAAATTGACGCCCACACTTGAGACTTCACAGACTCGCTGACATGAGTACCTCATGATCTTTATCCTTGTAAATCCTGAATAGGATGTCAAGCATTGTGCAAGTCATGGCAACCAAAAGTCAGTTCAACCCTTTATTTTGAACACTATTATTTTTCGTACACTAATCTTGCGCCGTGGTTTTAAAGTCTGGAATTGTTGGCGTGAACTAAATTCTGGCTTCGAGATAGACCTTAATGGGACAAACCTCGACTTATCAGTAGGTATGGGGCGGCGGCGACGAATATGATTGGCAAAGTCAAATTTTTTTCGAGTGGGTCCGATAGAAGGCGCAATCACCTTTCCCAGAGACACATACCAGTTGGCGACCAACTGATTCTACAAGGGCAGCTCAAAATCACAAAAGTGACACACAAAATAGGTGAAGAAGAATATGTTGAGCAACAGGCAAGCCTGATCGTCGAGAAGATTAATCGAATTCAACGGGCCAGTTAACGTAGCAACCTATCGCAATCCTCAGTAATGCTATCTCAACAAGTGCAATTGAAACGTTGAGTGGCTCTCTCAGTCTTGGAACAGCCCTCGTTCTAACGGATTCTGGGGTCTCTCAAGAATGACCTTCTCTACGCCCATTCATAGATATGCTGATGGACAAGTTGTTTAGCCAGTTTTCGTGA
>NZ_JANQOP010000209.1 GCF_028285745.1 Acaryochloris sp. IP29b_bin.137
CAGTTGCGGATTCGGTAACTCATGGGCTAGCAGTTTTTGGTGGTACATAAACTCTAGCTCACACCCTATCTGCAGCACCTTTTCATGCAACAACGCCGGTTTTATGGGAAACATCTTTTTAACCCATGATGAGATCCCTGCAAGCACCCAGACCATTAATCGAACATTTGAGACGCTCGATCTGCCAACCTTATTTCAACGGCTGCAAAAACTTTGCCTTAGTGACTATACCTACAGCCAGGCCTTAGACATATTCCAAGGTTTTCTCAGGGAATTACAGCGAGCACAGGAATCGCACAGAGGTTTTATGACGATTGGCATGCTGATGTCTCAGGAAAAAATAAGATGTTAATTTTCGGCACTTCCATACCGTGTCGAAAAACACTTGGCTGATATGTCAGCAGCAATGACATAAGAAGAATCAAAAGTCAGTATCTGAAAGTCTTTGTTCTCCTCAACCCATCCTCTATTCCTGTCATACCATTGTGGTAAGGCAGAGATATAAGCAGAATAGTCTATCCCCATATCATCCAAAATGACTTGATAGTCTAAGATCAGAGTTTCTGGAGCTTGGGCAATGACATTACCACCTCTCAACAACTGATCTTTGCTGATCTTGAAAGGCATCCAAGTCCCTACTCGTCCTTGATGGATGCAATACAAACGACCAAGCAAGCAGTTTGCTTCAGCCTCTTCCAGAGGATTAGGAATCACCACAGACTTTATGGGTTGCTGATAACACAATAAAAGACAATGCTCTTGCAAAAGATTGATCTGTTGTGTATATCCCCATGAGATTGAATTTGCTTGAACTTGTTCTAAATCCAAGCGCCAATACTCAGTCATTTCTACTCCAGGCACCGACAAAATAGCCATTTGTAGCCTCAATGCTATGTTCAGATGCCCCTGCCCTTTTCTCTGTTGAACAGACAAGATCTCTATAAATCCTGTGTCACAAAAGTCTTGCGTATTGATGGTGTCGAAAAAAGTCTCTAGCATTTCAACTCAAATTTCAGACTCATCTTAACTGTCACAAGAAATTTTATTCAACCTGAAGGATAGGACTTTCCCGAGAATGGCAGTCTTCTCTAACAAAGTGGAACAGTTAGTTATTTAGAACTATCCTTGAACCCATAAAGCTTGTAACTTTGATATCAAATGCTTTTTAACAAAATTGCTCATCCATCTCACAAGATATAGGCTACAACGATACACGAAACAGGCAAGTATTGATCACGGGTGGTACAGGCGGATTAGGACTGGGTGTGACGCTAAAAGTTCTAACCACCGGGGCAGAAGTGACGCTGCCTTATATTGCTGAATTAGAAGCAGAGCGATTAAGCATATCCTCTCACCCGCAGAATTAGTCAGAACCCATTTTGTACCTACTGATCTGGGTAAAGAAGCCTCGGTCGCAGAACTCGTGGAAGGCATGGTTCGAGTAGATGCATTGATTCACCTAGTCAGTGGGTTTTCAATGGGGCAAAATCCATCGACTAGGCTTTTGATGACTGGCAGCGAGATTTGAATCTAAACCTGAACACCACTTTTCGGTTTACAAACATAGCCTCAAACAGATGTTGCAGCATAACTATGGGCCGGATCGTCACAAAGATCCTTGGTTTATCATGACGAGTCTGCCAACGCTGGAGCCGGCTCTCTCGCTCTATGCCCGCCGATGGGGAATAGAGATGATGTTCAAAGATTGCAAAAGTGGGGGATACAATCTCGAACAAACGAAAGTCAATGATGCTCGTTTTCTGGCGTTGCTCAATGATGGGATGATTTTAAATGTCGCCATATCTTGAAAGCATTTTTGTAAAAGGGATTCAGGACACTGATGGAATTGTAATCATCCCGCCATTGAGCAATGCCCGTTTTCTAGCTCTTGTCCTGGTGATGACGATGGCTTATTGTTTGGCGACGGTCGCTGGCCATGGACTGAGAAAATTGAACGTCAACCATTATGTCGCTCGGCTGAATGAGCACTGTCGTCAGAGACCTCAGCATAGTGATTTTGGAACGGCGTTGTGTGGACATTTATGGTGTTGTACCATGGAAGACTGGACTCAATTAGCAGATGAGTTGATGCAACAAAAACCCCCATAAACGACTCAATTATCAAAGAAGAATGAAGGCGCTATCTCTGATTCAGACTACGTTGTAAGTCCCTTGTCATCCCCAAAGGCTTGGGAGATATGGGCATGGCTGGAACGCAACTTATCATCATAAGTGGTTAAGAAAAGGAGCACCTTGGTTTAATCTGAAGCAACGACCAAAGGAGTGGAATCTAAAGGAGCAGTTAAGTCATATTATTCTCGATTGGAATGCGCCATAATTAAAATCGGCTCAATTAGTGTTTACCAAGCCTTGATGCAGCTTGAATGGGATGAAGCCAAGAACCTTGAGAATATTCGCAAGCACCAAATTGATTTTGTCGACGTTTCTGAAATCTTTGACGGTGCAATGCTTGTTGAGCTTGATGATCGCATTGATTACGGTGAGGAGCGCTGGGTCGGCATCGGATTTTTACGAAACGGCGTAGCGGTTGTCGTTTGGACAGAACGGCAAGATGATGTCATCCGAATTATTTCAGCACGAAAGGCAAATCGATATGAACGCAAACGATTCAAACAATACCTCACGTACTAATTGGGCTGCACTAGAGGCAATGCCCGACGAAGAAATTGATTACTCTGACATTCCTCCTTTAACAGAAGATTTCTTTGAAAAAGCTACGTTGTAAGTTCCGACAACCCAAGCCCATAATTTAATTCAGCTTGATCCTGATGTAATGACATGGTTTCAGGCTAAGGGAGTAGAGTATAGAACCCTTATTAACTCAGTATTACGCCAATATATGGAGAAAAATAGCAATCAGCAAGCCAGCTAACACTGCGTTGCAATGGTGGAGAATAAACTAGTCAATTAGAGTCCAAAGTTACTGCCGCCGTTGAGCTTCACTGTTATCATGCTACGCACCCAGATTAGCTTATCTGAAGAAGAATATCAGGCTGTGAAACAAGCAGCTGACCTGTTAAGTATTTTTCTAGCAGAGCTTTTACGGCGCTTTTGCGTAATGTATTGCCAGTTGATGATTCACAACCTTGAATGAACTATACAGGTATGGTCGAATCAAGGGATACCCAAAGCAGTCAATCAATAGATGACATGCTGATGTCTACTTTGAAATCTAAGACACAAACTGATTGTCCATAGAGGCAACGCAGAATAAGAGGCAGCCGTTGCGAGTGGCAGGTTGATGAATGGTATCTGCTACAGACACGATGCGATCGCCCTTCTGATACACCTGGTCATCCACCACCAAATCGCCAGCTAGAACCAAAATTTCTTCCCCAGCGGCATGATGATGCTTGGGGAAAAGCCCCCCTTGATCGGACTTGACAAAGAAAGCTAGCTCTCGGTGAAGGGTATTGGTTTGGTAGACTGCATGTTGAAACTCACCTGGCCCCTCTAAGTCCTGCCATTGCAGCTGATTGGATAGGGCAATTAACTCCTCAATGGGCTGAGAGATGAGCGCGTATAGCTCAGCGGATTGGAGAGTGGTGGCGTCAATCCGTTGAAATAGCCGCTCCTTTAGTTTGGGAGATATGGGCATGGCAGGAACGCTGTATGCGATCGCAGAGACCGCATCTTCAAATCCAGCAATTTCTGCATCCAGTTCATCCGCTGAAAAGGACTCGGCTGGTGGATCGTCCTCGTCCAACGCACCCAGCGCCGATAAGGCCGCCCAGTTGGAAAGCTCTTCAGGATTGGGTTGTGGGGCTGAGTGATTCATAGCTACATCTTAGCCTGTGGGTTGTGGGGATATTTAATCGAAGGACTGAAGCAGGTTCATCTCTGACCCTGGTTATGCTGAGATGAGTTGATGAAAAAGCCTATACCAGTATTACGTTCTCAAAATGACTTTGGATCTGTCTATGGGTAGATTTCTCGCGTTTTTTTCTCCTCAAGGTTGATCAAGAATGCCGCGCAATTTACTTAAACCCAGTCGAATTCGGGTTTTGACAGTGCCGAGAGACAGGCCAGTTTGTTTGGCAATTTCTGATTGGGATAACCCTTGGAAATAGGCCAGCTCAATGACTTGTTGCTGTTCCGGTGGAATTTGGGCCATGGCGACTTGGACGAGATCTCGCCGTTCTTGAATCAGGGCATGTTCTTCGGGTAAGGCCATTTTGGTATCGGACTCGATGGGGGCATTCACCGTGGACGCTTCTACGACCTTGGCTTGGCGCTGCCGTTTGCGCAGGCGATCTAAGGTGCGGCTACGGGCCTGCATAAATAGCCAACTATCGACTCGACTACGACTGCGATCATATTTAAAGGCGGTGCGCCAGACTTGATCGAATACATCCAAGACCACTTCTTCGGCTTCTTCGACGGACCCCAGCATTTTGTATGCGATCGCATAAATGATGCCTGCATATCGGTCATACAACATCGATAGTGCGGCTTGATTTTGTTCAGCCACTTGGTGGATTAAAACCAAGTCCTCACTAGTGTTTTGGACGGTCATTCCCGATTTAAACTCACGTGATTCCAACAAATTTTTCGAGAAACAGATCCAATCACCAACCCCTAGCGTATACCCCTACAGATTGCTGAATGAAAGGAAGTTGACGGCGAAGTCTGCCCGAGGGCGGACAAGCTTCTGCTGCCCATTATCAGT
>NZ_JANQOP010000211.1 GCF_028285745.1 Acaryochloris sp. IP29b_bin.137
TCGCAATTGATGATCGCTATCCTTCTGCCGACTGGCATTGAGAGCAATGGCCAAGTGGGGGCGATCTCCCAAAATCTCTTGGACAAGATTCGTCAAAATCCGACGGGGGCCAAACTCCACAAAGCAGGAACCGCCTGCCTTATAGATGTTTTCAATTTGCTTTGTAAACTGAACCGGATGGCTCAGATGCTCCTTCAAGTTCGTCCGTAGGGCCTCAATCTCAGTGGGATACGGTGCTGCCGTCACATTGGTGTAGATCGGACGCTGCGGAGCCTGGAGGGCAATTTCATCCACGGCTTCGGCAAAAGGCTTCTGCGCGTAGTCCACCAACGACGTGTGGAATGCAGCCGAAACGGGCAGCCATACGGTCGAAAACTTTTGTTCCTTCAGAGTCGCTTGTACGGGTTCCAGGTCAGATCGGATACCGGCTAACACCAATTGCTTCGGCGAGTTGTGGTTGGCAATGGTTACCTTGGGAAACGCCTTCACGACAGCTTGGATGGCGTCCACCTCCCCCTTCACGGCCAACATGGTACCGGGGTCGGCCCCAGCCTCCGCAGGTTTGGCCATCGCTTGCCCCCGAGCCTTCACCAGGGCAAAGTAATCCTGATCCGTGAGGACATCGGCCGACCACAGAGCCGTTAGTTCACCGAAGCTGTGCCCTGCCACAAAGTCCGGCTGAAATCCAGCTTGCTGCAAAATTTTGTACAGACCCACACTCAGTGCCCCTAATGCTGGCTGAGCATACTCCGTCCGCTGTAGCTCCTGCGCCTGCACCTGAACTTGCCCTTTGTCGAACGCCGGGGCTGGGAAGACCCGTCCCGAGGGCGGCTCCAGATCGGCCTGGATAAACAGCTCGTCCACCGCGGCAAAGGTCTGCCGCAATTCTGGAAAGTTGACCACCAGTTCGCGGCCCATGTTTACATATTGAGACCCTTGACCAGAGAACAAAGCCACGACTTTCCCCTCTAGGGCTAATCCCTGTCGACGGTAGAAAATTCCTGTGGGATGCTCCCAGGTCTCGTCTTGGGCTTGGTGCTTAAGGCAGGCAATCGCACATTCTAGTTTTTGAGCTGCTTCTGACCGAGACATGGCGACAAATCCCAATCGGGACGCGTCCACCGTGATCTGCAGGGACTTGGAGGTCTCTATGAGGTCAGCAAAATGACGGTCGCCTGCATCAGAGCATAGCTGCTTCAGGGTGCGATCGCATTCACGCTGCAGCTGATCCGGCGTCGCCGCCTGTAACAAGATGGGCTGGGGAGTGCGGTGCAGGCGATAGGAAGCGTGATGCTCTGATTCATATTCTTCTAAAACAATGTGGTAATTCGTTCCCCCAAACCCGAAGGAACTCACCCCCGCTCGTCGTGGATGTGCCGATCTCACCCAAGGTCGAGTCTCAGTATTCAGATAAAAGGCCGAGTCCTCAATCTGGAGTCGCGGATTCGGTTGAGTGACATTGATCGTCGGAGGCAAAACCTTGTGATGGAGAGCCAGCGTCGCCTTAATTAAGCTAGCCGTCCCCGCAGCAGCCTTTGTGTGCCCAATCTGTGACTTGACGCTCCCCAGCGCCACCTGCCCTCCAGCATCAAATACTTCATTGAGGGCCGCAAACTCAGTAGGGTCGCCCACCATCGTTCCGGTGCCGTGGGCCTCAATCAGACCGACGCTGCTGGGGGCGATGTCTGCGTCCTTATAGGCCCGCTGGAGCGCTTTGACCTGACCGCTAACGGAAGGCGCATAAATACTCTTGTATTTGCCATCACTGGAGGTACCAATACCCTTGATCACAGCGTAGATGCGATCACCCTCTCGCTCGGCATCCTCTAAGCGCTTCAGGACCATCATCCCTAGACCTTCGCCCAGCATCATGCCGTCTGCGTCAATATCAAAGGGACGGACCTGCTGGTTACGGGACAGTGCTGGCGTTTTGCTGAAACAGAGGTAGGCAAAAATCGAGTTATCCACATCGACCCCACCCGCAAGCATCATGTTAGAGCGACCCTCCAGTAGCTCGCTGATCGCAATTTTAAAAGCTGCTAACGAACTGGCACAGGCTGCATCGACCGTACAGTTTACCCCTCCCAAATCCAGGCGATTAGCAATCCGGCCCGAAACAATATTGGCCAGCATCCCTGGAAAAGCATTTTCTTCCCATTCGGGGTAGGCGGCTTTAATCTTAGCGACGACCTCTTGCGTTTCCTGATCAGAGAGGCCATAGCTCTTTAAGACTCTCTCCCAGATGGGATATTGCAGTCTAGCCCCAAAGGGAACGGCCAGCTGGCGACCAGCGGCAACACCTAAGACAACACCAGTGTTGCTGCGGTCGAAGGGGTTTGATTGACCGTACCCCGCATCCTCTAGCGCCTGCGACGCTACCGATAGAGCCAGAAGTTGCGAGATATCCGTTACCTCGAGCAGATTCGGCGGAATTCCATAGGCCATGGGGTCAAAGTCCACATCCGGGATAAAGCCACCCCGCTTGCAGTAGGTTTTATCGGTTGCTTTAGGATCGGGGTCAAAATAGGCTTGAGTATCCCAGCGAGAGGCGGGCACCTCTGTAATGCAGTCAACCTGGTGGACGATGTTGTCCCAATAAATCTGCAGGTTTTTGGCCTGGGGAAAGAGGGATGCCATGCCAATAATGGCAATCGGTTGCTGCTGAAGTTGGGAAGCGTTAGGTATTTGAGACATGGCGTTCTTCTTTCTAACAGAGTGTTTTTCTCTAACCGTTTTAATGAGAGCTAGCTCAAGATCAGAGATATCTTGCTGAAGTTGCAATAATGCAGATCTCTTTTCAGAGGAAAACATAGCTCAACCTCAGAATATCCACCGTGCTATTCACTTCAATCAAAGGCTTGAGAATAGCTGCCTAAAAACTCAGCCATACTATCTATGAAGATATTGGCTAACTAAATTAAGCTTGGCTCATATGACGTGTAGATTCATGCATTTTGATCAAGATATGGGGACTTAAAACCACCAAACCGCAACCCAGCATTTTGTATAACTGAATAGCTTATTTGCAAAAAAATAAATCTAAAAAGTTGCAGAGATAACCGTTAGTCTCTATCTGAGTTAAGACGCTCTGCTAAAAAGATATTGTCCAATCCGAGGATAAATGCATTGCATCAGTTAACAAAAAAAGCTTAATCACACTTAAGGGCAACTATTACAGAGTACACTGATGACTAGAAGCCAACCCAACCTTGAGAAACACCCCAAAAGTTTTGGTAAAAACTACTCGCTTGCTCTCTAATTGTTAACAATCGGAAAAGGAAATACTGCCATCACACCAATGCAGAACTTATTATTGCCTACAAGCAGCGCTAATAAACCAAGCTCCTACCTAACACTATTAGGCCAACAAATGCCTTAAGTACTTACAGTATTTGCTTGAACCACCAACAACATGGAAATATTTAAGACAAAATCGCTTCAAGTCACCAATGCATTCGAAAAATAGACAATATATTGCCATTTACTAATATGTGACCCAAGTATCCCACACACAAAAGACCGAGGGTTATGTTCTAACGCAGATTAACTGCATTCTAGGAGAAAAGAAAGTAATAGGCTGTATTTTAATATACTTTTTCTGATGAATTGACCTATTTTTTTGATTCAATGGTCGAAGCTATCTTGAGACTTGACCTACAAAGATTCTATTGCTAAAGTTTCGATATTAGCAGTCTAATGAGCCTTAATTTCTCAATCCAATCTATTCCCATCACCAATAAATCGTTGACTTAACCGTGTTGAGTTAGGCGTTAAAAATTAGCTCATAAAATGTTTTTCCTCCATAGAAAACTCCGATATTCACATCAACATTCTTAAAAAACAATAGTCAGCGTAACCTGCACTGACTATTGCCCGTCAATCATGTTCTATCTAGCTCGTTCGAATTAGACTAGTTCTGTTGAATACGCCACTGATGTGATTCAGCAGCAGAATGACCCTTAAACCTTAGTTTCTGTAGAGCTTAGGAGAAGGAGTAACTTGCCACAATTCGGGTATCAAGATGTCTTGAAATAGAGATATTAAAGGCAATGGTGCATCAGAGCCTGTTGCCCTTTACTTCAACGTAAATGGCTTTCACTAATGGTTTGAGTTCAAGCTCCATACGTAAAACGACCTATGAATAGCAAGCAAGTTCGGCAGCTCGCCTCCGCCAGATTTCAGTGGGTTGCCACGATCATTATCACGGCATCCTTGTCTATCGGTGCAACGTTCCTACTAAGCCCACAGGTATCAAGTCTGCTCCGGTCTCAGGCTGAGTCTCAAGCCCTTTCATCCACGCAAGAGACGGCTCCTAAAATGAAGTCTGTTTCAGCCCTTGGACGCTTAGAGCCAAAGGGCGAAATTGTGCGGCTCTCCGCCCCTAATTCCCTCAATGGAACCAGCACCAAAATTCAAAAGCTTTTGGTACAGCAGGGTGATCGCGTTACCAAGGGGCAGGTGGTTGCCATCCTCAACAGTCGTGATAGTTGGTTGGCCGCCGCGAAACGGGCCAAAAGCGAGGTGCAGGTAGCCAAAGCTAAACTCGCCCTGGTGAAATCTGGAGCAAAGAAGGGGGATATTCATGCCCAAGCGGATCGTATCAATCGCCTATCTGCAGAACTCAAGGGCCAAGTTTCGGTTCAGCGGGCCACAATTGCAGGGCTGGAAGCCGATCTGAATAACGCCACGGTGGAATACCGCAGGTACCAGACCCTTAATGCTGAGGGTGCCGTATCGGACTCCGAGGCTGACAGTCGGCGGTTGCGCCTAGCGCAAGCGCAGGAACAGCTCAAAGAGGCCAAAGCAACCCTGCAAAGAACCATTCGGACCACCCAAATTCAACAAAATGAGGCGAGGTCAACCTTGGATAGTATTGCGGAGGTTCGTCCGGCGGAAGTACAGGTAGCGGAAGCCGAATTGGCGCGGGCGATCGCCATTGCCCATCAAGCTGAAGCAGAATTGGCCTTAACCTATGTCCATGCCCCCATTAACGGTCAAATTTTGAAAATTCATGCCTGGCCTGGAGAAACAATTGATCGTGACGGCATCGCTGATATGGGTCACACCCGGGAAATGTATGTTGTGGCAGAGGTTTACGAAAC
The DNA here is from genome assembly GCF_028285745.1 of Acaryochloris sp. IP29b_bin.137. Taxonomy (GTDB): domain Bacteria; phylum Cyanobacteriota; class Cyanobacteriia; order Thermosynechococcales; family Thermosynechococcaceae; genus Acaryochloris. The sequence goes on from NZ_JANQOP010000211.1 coordinate 5,103, forward strand.
CGACATTCATAAAGTTCGTCGCCATCAGACCGCCCTGATTACCAGTCCTGCTTTTTCAGGGCAGCTTGACGGGAAAGTCAGTGACATTGGTTTGCAGGTTGAACGCCAAGAGACCTTTAGTACCAACCCCCTGGTGCAAACTGACAATAAAGTTATTGATGTCAGGATTCGCCTGGATCCAGCCAGCAGTCAAAAAGTATCCAGCTTCAGCAATTTACAGGTTCAAGTCGTGATTCAGAGCTGATGGGTTATGATTGCCGCCATCCCTATCGCATGGTTACAGCTTATTCATCAGCGGGTCCGCTTTGCCGTCACCTTGGCCGGGATTGCCTTTGTGGTGCTGTTGCTGTTTATGCAGCTCGGCATTCAGGACGCCCTGTTTGAAAGTTCCATTCGCGTCCATCAAAGTCTGCAGGGCGATCTGTTTCTGGTGAGTTCCCAATATCAAGCCCTAACATCACAGCAAAATTTCCCTAGAAGTCGGCTTTATCAAACCCTGGCCTCGGATCAGGTTGAATCTGTTAAGCCCCTCTATATCCAGTTTGGAAAGCTCAAAAATATTGAGACGGGCCAGAAGTACGCTATTTTCGTGTTCGGGATTGATCCCGGATTGCCCCCTTTTAGCTCACCGGAAGTGATGCAAAATCTTGATCAGGTTAAAAGTGCTAACTTTGCGCTTTTTGATCGGGATTCTCGCTCTGAGTTTGGTCCCATTTCCGAGCGCGTCGAGAAGGGCGAGAAAATTCAAGTTGAAATCTCTCAGTTTGGCGAGATTACGGAGGCCAAGCGGTTTGAAATCCGCGGACTTTTTAGCTTGGGTACATCCTTTGGGGTAGATGGCAACATTATTGTCAACGCGACGGCCTTTCTGCATACCTTTGAAGATCGGCTGGCCGAGGAAATTAATATTGGCCTCATTACCCTGAAGCCGGAGACTAATCCTCAACAGGTGCGAGCCAGCTTAATTGCAAACCTACCGAAGGATGTTCAGATTTTGTCTTTGGCGGACTTCAGCAAACTTGAGAAGCGCTACTGGAACCTGAGAACCCCGATTGGCTTTATCTTCAAGATCATGGTTGTTATTGGCCTAGTGGTAGGGATTGGGGTGGCTTACCAAATCCTGTATAGCAATGTCTCTAATCACATTATTGAATACGCTACCCTGAAGGCGATTGGGTTTAAAAATAGTTATCTCCTTAAAATCATCTTTAAGCAAGCGTTGTTGCTGTCTACCCTGGGCTATATTCCTGGCACCCTTGCCGCAGTGGGCGTATACGCGATTGCTGAGGATGCGACCAAGCTTCCCGTTGTTATGACCGCCAGCAAAGGGATCACGGTCTTGTTTTTAGTCACTATGATGTGCGTTTTTTCTGGCCTGCTGGCGATGCAGAAGCTCCGCTCTGCCGACCCCGTCGATGTGTTCTGATTGTGGTTGATCACGGCCCTTATGTCCCCCGATTCCCTGCTTACGGTAAACCATCTGAATCACTATTTTGGTGAGCACGAACTCCAGCGCCAGGTTCTTTTTGATATCAACTTAGCCATTCAGCCGGAAGAAATTATTATTCTGACCGGGCCATCGGGAGCAGGGAAAACGACGCTCCTCACCTTACTGGGTGGATTACGTTCGGTACAAATGGGGAGTATTCGGTTCCTGGGACAAGAGCTACGGGGGGCAACCGAAGCCCAACGAATTCGGATGCGACGTCAGATTGGCTTTATTTTTCAGTCTCACAACTTGATGCCTTTTTTGACGGCCAAGCAAAATGTGCAGCTTTCCTTTGAACTGTTTGATGATGTATCTGAGCAAGAGGCGGAGTCTAAAGCAGAAGCAATGCTGTCGGCCATGCACCTGGGCAAATATATCAACTACTATCCCCAACAACTCTCGGTGGGGCAAAAACAACGAATTGCCATTTCTAGAGCCCTCGTTATCAGTCCTCAGCTCGTTTTGGCCGATGAACCCACTGCCTCCCTCGATAGCAAAACAGGACGTGACGTTGTCGAACTGATGCAAGATCTCGCGAAAAAGCAGGGGTCTGCTGTGTTAATTGTGACGCACGACAATCGTATTCTCGGGTGTGCCAACCGGATTATGACCGTAGAAGATGGCCATCTGCGGGAAAAAGAGCTTGAAGAAGTCTAAGATAAATTCGTCAGAGGTTCTACTGCAAGGTCCTTAGCAGCTTACGGGTTGCTCGATACCGTCGAGTATCCCCTTGCTGCTGAAACAGATCGGCGGCTATCTTAAGATCCTCAACAGCCCCAGCAATATTATTCAGTTTGCTTTTGGCGCTCCCCCGGTTGTAGTAGCTATCGGCAGGGCTATCGCTATTTCCCCAGCCAGAATTGATCGTGAGCGCTTCAGTATAGTCCTCAATGGCAGCTTTATACCGCTTGAGGGCATGTTTTGCTTTACCCCGGGCACTGTAGGCAAAGGAACTTTGCGGATCTAAGCGGATGGTTTCAGTACAGTCTGCGATCGCACCTTCTGCATCCTTTAACTTCAGTTTGGCTTCCCCTCGATTGCAATAGGCAAAAGGATTCTCAGAATCAAGGCGGATGGATTCATTGAAATCTTCAATGGCCTGACGACTTTCACCTAGTTTGTAACGCGCCACCCCTCGATTGTTGAACGCATCCCCATTCTCAGGATTGAGGCGAATGGTTTCTGAATAGTCTTCGATAGCTCCCATATAATTCGTCAAAGCCGCTTTAGAAATACCTCGTTGCAAATAGGCTGGCTCATATTGGGGATTGAGGCGAATGGATTGGCTAAAGTCTTCAATTGCGGCGCGGTGCTCTTGCAGAGCGGATTTGACATTACCGCGATTATAGAAAGCCAAGACAAATTGGGGATTGGCTTGAATGGCTTGGTTATAGTCTTTGATCGCGGCCTCATAGTCTTTGAGGGCAAATTTGACATTGCCACGACCATTTAACGCATAGGCGTAGTTTGGGTCCTGCTGAAGCGATTCCTCGTAGTCTTGCAAGGCCGCTTGATATTGCTCTAGCGCATACTTGGCATTTCCCCGCCCTAAATAAGCTTGAGGATTATCCGGGCTGAGACGAATGGCTGCGGAATAATCTGCGATCGCAGCCTCATAGTCCCGACGACTATACTTAGCATCCCCCCGGCGAATAAATGCTGATGCGCTTTCCCCTGATGTTTCCGTCGAAGCCGTATGAGTGGTGATCATATAGGTGATCCCCGTTAAGCTGCCCACGACCAAGCATGCGATCGCAGCCCCGATCCAGATCCTGCGAGAGCCACCCAACTGGCTGAGCCTAGAAGAACTAGGGGAGTATCGAGTTAAGTCTTCTAGAGCCTCCCGGGCTGATTGATACCGCTGATTGGAGTCTGGATTAAGCAATTGAGTGAGGGTGGCTTGCAGCTCAGAACTTAAGGGTTGAGCCACATGCGACTGCCAATCCTGACTCCAGAACTGTCCTTGGGTTTGAACCAGTGCTGACGGAGACATCCCACTCAGAAGATGAAAACATGTGGCCCCTAAACCAAACAAATCGCTGACGGGGCTGGCATGACCTTGGAGTTGCTCGGGCGGCCGATAGCCCATGGAACGGCTGCTAATTGGTCGCTGTAAGGCTTGATTTTCGTTGAGAAACTGAGCAATGCCAAAGTCAATCAGGATATAGTGTCCATGGCTATCCTGAAGGATATTTTCTGGTTTGAGGTCCCGATGCACCACCCCCTGCTCATGTACAACTTGTAATACCGGTAACAAATCCAAGAGCAAGGTGTGCACTTGAGCCTCGTCGAACGGTCCTCGCTGCAACTGATCGAGTAGCGTTTTCCCTTCAATTAACTGATGAACCAGATAAAGATACTCTCCTTCTTGAAAGTAGGCCAATAAGTCTGGAAGTTGGACATGATGACCTAGAATTTGCAGTTGCTTAGCCTCGTTTTGAAAGAGTTGAACGGCATCAGGATTTGCACCAAAGGTCTTCAGAGTTAATTGCTTAACAATGCATGGAGTATTGAGTTGATCGACATCCTCAGCTAAATAAGTCTTACCCCACCGTCCAGATCCCAACGGTTTTATGATTTTGTAGTGTTTATGAAGAAACTGGACTAAGGCCGTGCCACATTGCTGACAATACTTGTGAGTGTCAGGATTAAGCGGCTTAGGGCACTCAGGATTGAGACAACATGTCATAAAGCAGCAATTTTGCATGCATCAATGGCCTCAAACTGTTGTCAAAGCATACCTAGTATCGGATAAAGACCTTCCTGAGTGCAAACTTCTAACCTACTTTTAACAGGTACCTAAAAAGGGAATAATAGGTCATACAGTGTAGATAAAGTGAGTATCGATGACATCAGAACTCGAGGTTGAGAATCTAAACCATTTAGGCTAGATCTTCGCCACTGTCTTTATATGATCAGCCAATCGAAGAGCGAGCGCAATGATAGTTAATGTCGGATTTGCATAACCTGCTGTTGGAAATACTGAGGATCCTGCAACAAACAAGTTGGCAATTCCGTGAACACAACAATTCGCATCAACAACCCCGTAGCGAGGACTATCACTCATTCGAGTTGTGCCGATATGATGGGCCATTGCAGGTTTATAAAATATTAGATTATCTTTGCTAGAGCATAGCTGGAGATCCCCAATCCCAGCTTTCTTAAATTCCGCTTTCCAGATATCCTGAACCCGTTCAATATTTTGGATATCAATGTCGTTTAGTTGCCAGTTAACTTTTACCCGAGGCAGACCTAAGCGATCAAGTGTATCACCCAGTACCACGCGATTGTTTGGATTGGGGGCTTGCTCAATTTGATAAATGACTTCAAACAGAGAAAATCGCTGTTTTTCATAGGGCAAATAGGACCAGTCACCTCGCTGTAATCCTGGAAATCGTCTTACCATAGACCAAAAACCAGCAGATACGAGGTAGTCGAACCCCCTCAAAGAAGCAATAACCAGTTGGGTAGTTTCATCAGAGAACTGACGCTTCTTCAACAACGTAAATAATTTTCTCGCGGAACGCGTGGCTTCTATCTGACGAGGCAGTGGTTTTGGGAATAGCTGGGCACCATTGTTCATCAGATGCTCACTTCTCATAAAATCCTGTTGCATGGCAACCCAAGCCATAGCTGGAGTACCCTGCAGTTCCTTTACATCATACAAAGCAGTCGTTTTAAACAACTGTTTCGTCCTTGGAACTAGCATGCCGCTTTTTACAACAGGTCTTTCCATAAAAAAGCGACCCACTAAATCATGCTGATTACCTAATCCTTCCTTTTGCTGATGATTTGCCAGCAGAAGCATCCGAGCATTTTCAATCCCCCCTGTTGCCAAAACAAATATTTTTGCTTTCAAGAAAAATTGCTTGCCCTGCAAACAAGCAATTTTTACTCTTTCTACTTGATTTGAAGATTCATTTGTTCTGATATCGATAACATTGGCATGGATCAATACCGTAACGTTTTTTGACTGCCGAATTTTCTCAGGATACTGAGATGTAAATGGCTTTCGGAAACCGTAATAGCTCATTTTCGTCAATAAACAGTCCCCTTTAAACGGTAGGGGTTGATCGGGTTGATCTTCCTCATCTTCCTGATTGTTGACTCCATAAGAGTAAGAGCCAATTTGACACACTTTGTGAGCTCTTTCATAAAAAGGGTCGAGGTGAATCTTTTTAAAAGGCCAACCGCTATGCGGAATCCAACTTCTTTCTTCAAAATCGATATCATCTAGTGGCAAGCATCTGAAACCAGGATTGTGATACCCTGCTTGAGCTTCCCAATAGTGAGAAGTCCCTCCCAACTGCCGACATCGAAGTGAGGAGAGGGACGGATAGGGATCTCCAATAACTTCTCCACCTGCTAACTCTTGCGTCTCTTCATCAAAATTCAATCCGCCACTCTCAACTAAACAAACCTCTTGCTTACGGTTCAGAAATTCTAAAGCTAGTGTCAGGCCTGCAGGCCCACTGCCGATAACACAAATGTCTTTTTCCAAAACCTCATTTTCAGGTAGGTCATGTGCATCAATAAGCATTTTGTTTGAAACCTAATTTTATATAAAATTTTTACAGAGTATTTTGTTGAACTGGAAAAGCCTGTTTTGATAAAGGAGCAACCTCAATAGTTCCAGCTTGATAGTCTCAATGAGTGAAATCTAAAATTCCCTTCTTGAAACCCAGCGAGAAAGATTTTCTGAAAGACTGATACTCTTATATACCAATCTTTTTGCGAACAACTCCTGTTACCCAAGTTAGTGAAGGAGCAACAGTCTTTCTTGCATGTGTTTGAATCTTATGAATCGCTTCCACAGCTTTTTGTACCTGCTCTAACTCTCCTAACATCACTTGATGAGGTAAACTAACCACTGTTTCTTGGATGTTTTCTGCATTAGGCAAAGACATCGAAGCATAATCTGGTAAAGTTTGGCCAGTCGAATCAGACTTGATTGCTTTACCTCCCGCACCAAAAATACGATTACGGAAGAGAGGAGTCTGATGAATAGCTGGGTAATTAGCTGCATTACAAGGAATCCCTTCAGCGCTTAGCGCTTTCAGAAATAGGGAGCGTGATAGCCCATTAAAAGCTTTGGAATCATAGTAGAAAGAGTATAAATATCCCGGTGCAGAATCAAGAGGATCTCGATACTGTGGTGTTATCCCTTCAATGTCTTTGAGACCTTCTTCTAAGCATTGAATACTTTGAAGACGCACTGGACTTTGTTCCTCCATTCTTTGAAGCTGAATGGCAAGAATAGCAGCTTGGAAAGGTGTCATTCGATAATTAGAACCCAGTACCTGATACTCATTAAAATTGGCTTTATATTTACGTCCGCAATTATATAAACTCCAACACTTTTCAAAAAGTGATTTATCTCTAGTGACAATTGCACCACCTTCCCCAGAAGTCATGGTTTTGGAACTTTGAAAACTAAATGAACCAGCAATGCCTAAACTACCTGTCTGTCTCCCTCTAGAAGCACAACCATGAGCATGTGCACAGTCCTCCACTACAAATATTTTTTTTGCTTTAGCTATTCGAAGAATGTCATCTACTGGCCCAACAACTCCTCCCAAATGAACAGTAATAACAGCCCGAGTACGACTCGTAATTGCTTCACTAAACCTTTCAGGATCTAAAGTCATCGTGTCAATGCAAACATCAGCCAGTACTGGGGTAGCACCGGCCATGAGTACGGATGATGCAGTAGCAATAAAAGTATATGCTGGGACAATAACTTCGTCACCAGGTCCAATTCCTAATGCCCGTAAAATAGTTTCTAATGTATGTGTTCCATTAGTTAATGACAATGCATATTTAGATCCTTGAAACTTAGCAAAAGCACTCTCAAAATCGGCAATAGCTGGATTGGTCATCCACCAATCTCCACTATTAACAACATTTACAACAGACTCAACCTCTCGCTGATCAAATACCGGCCATGAAGGAAAGGTAGATTGTAAAACTGGGGTACCACCGAACAAAGCTAGTTTTGCCATAGTATTCAGGATTCTAATTTTGTTACTTAATTATTCTAAGAAAGTAATCTGCCCTGGTCAGAGCAATATCTCTGACCATCTATTGTCAATGCTCTAACCAAAACCGTAAATCTCTACCTAAAAGACCACTCAGATCTTGGATTTCATCTGCAAACTCTTCAGATAGTATAGATCTTAAAGATGGATCTAGTGGCTTGCGAGCTCTTTTAGGTGAGTTAAAGGTTTGCAGCATAAAACGTATCCTACTTCGCATTTGCTGCGGGAACAGTGTTTTACTTAAAGATCGGAGACGAACGGGTGGGTTCTTAATTATTTGTTGTAGCTTGTAATTTCGAATTGTTTTATTCGGATTGACTATCTCAAATTTTGGCTTGAAGCCAGAGTCCTGACAACCTAAAAAATGAAGTAATTCTTGATAAACCTGCAGTGTGTTACTTTTGAAGTCATCAAAGATAACGACCTTGATCTGCTCTTTATCAAAGATCTCAAAATAGACTCTTAGCTGTTTAGAAAATTGAGCAATTTCTTTATAAAAAAAACATTCGATAGGATGATCAGCCTTATCAGGTCTTTTCATCATCTTTTTTCGCTCTGTTTCAGCATTAATAGCCTCTTTAAAGTCACGGATATTCTCATCACCCCAAAAAACTAACTGTGAATGCCAAGAATGCATCATATCAATAGGGTTTCTAAGCATAACAATAATTTTAGCGTTTGGGCATAGAGCCTTAATCTCTGCAGCTGCCTTTTTAGAATATAAATAAAAGACTGAAGAATCTCCAACAACCTGATGTGGCTTAGCTGCAGAAAAATAACCTAAATACTCTTCTAAAGTAGGTCTCTGGGAAAAAGCTAAATCTTTGTCAAAATAGTGGATTTCTTGCTTGCCACCAATTGCAGATTCTAAAGTGTTCGAATCATCTGGTGCAAAAATATCAGGATGTTGTACCAAATAAGAGAACATTGCAGTTGTGCCACATTTAGGAGCGCCTACAAGGAGGAAATCAGGCTTTCGCATTATTTTGATCTTGAAGAAGTATATGAATTGACATTAGAGTTAAAAATATTTTTTAATTTATCTTGCATTTTAGTCGACAATTGTATACGAGTGAACAAAGTCCGTAATAGCAGATTGCTTTCTATATTAGTACTAATTATGAGGGTGGTATCATAAATCTTTCATTTGGCCTATTAGCGATAGCTTGCTTTTATAGAGGGATATAACTCCTAATCCCAATAGGGATTGGGACTTTAGATAGATATTTTCATGGATTCACTAAACCTCTTGTAATATTCGTTCCATAGTGTATTACTAATTCAATTGATGTCATTTGACTTTGATTTTTAGTCCTCTACCATATCGTTACTCAATTATGCAAGAGGTTTACTATATAGAGTTAAGATCAATTGAGCATTGCTTTAGATGAATATTTTTAGATTCTAATTTTATTAACTCTAAAAAAAATTACCATAATAAATTTGTAGAAGTTAACCAACAGTTCTCATAAATACCATTAGCTCTTAGACGGTATCGCAGATCGAGCTAAATCCAATAATTCTTTAAAAAACTTTGGCGCAAGGAGAAAAATAGTGCATGCGTAAGTCAATACTCCAACAGCAATACATAAACTCAATAAAACTTTGATATCCAGGTAGCTATTCAGGAAATACCTAAATAGCCATATGCAGCCTACCATAATCCCCGATCCTAAAAGCGGAGTCCCATACCTTGTGAAATATGCCCGAATATTCAAATTAACTAAGTAGCGAAGAACCCAAAGTCGAAGCGGGGCAAATAGATATGTTGAGATGAGTAAACTAGCTGCAACTGCAACAACTCCCCACCTGACAGCGATAAAAAATGCGACGATTTTACCACCAGTATCTAGCACCATTAAGCCGAGATTCCAGGAAGGTTTGCCAAGCGATATGATTACTACCCCGCTTAGATTGAAGACAGAACGCAGTAATCCAACAATTGCTAGCACCTGCATAATCGGAATACTGGGTTGCCACTGCTCTCCGAATAGCCCTACAACTAGCTCAGGTGATAAGACTGCCATACCCAAAAAAGCAGGAAAAGCAACAAAACCGATCATTTCAGTGGTTTTGTAAAAGGTTTGGCACATTTTCTCTTTGTCATCTTGTAATCGAGAAAATGTGGGTAAAACCACCTGCCTAACTGTGTCCACGATTAATTGCGTAAGGGTCACTAGGAGACGATATGCGATCGTATAGTAACCAAGGGCTTCGGGACCTAAATAATAACCAATTAAGAAGTCATCACTTCGCAGGCTAAAAAACACTAAGACACTCATACCCATTACATTAATTCCGAAAGAGAAGAGGTCTTTAAAGTGACGCCAAGAAACCTTAAGACCGGGACGCCAGTCACTCATCCTCCATAAAAGAACCGTACCCACTAAATTGTTCAGCAACTGCTGGCTAACCAGGCTCCAAACACCAAAGCCTGAGAAAGCCATAGAAATTGCAATGGCAGAGCCGACTGACTGGCCAATCAGTCGGCGGACTGCCAATGACTTAAATTCTAGATTACGTCTTAGGAGAGCTTGTTGAGTACTTGCAAAAGCATTAAGAATAACACTAGCCGACAACCAGCGGATAATTGAAGTGAGTTCTGTTTGTTGAAAAGCATTTGCAATTAAGTTTGCTGATGCAAATCCTATTAGAAATAGCAAAATCCCAATACCCAAGTTAACCCAGAAGGCCGTATCTAGGTGCTCAGGTTCTAGCTCCTTACGTTGTACGATAGCATCCGCAAATCCTTGAACCAGAAGTGCCTGGACAAAATGAATAAATATATTGGCCATGGAGATCAGACCAAAAGTAGCTGGATCTAAGGATCTGGCAAGAACTAAGAATGTCAAGAAGAAAAGTGCCTGACCTCCCCAATTCTGAAGAGAAGTCCAAATAACTCCTTGAATAGCCTTTTTTCGCAAACTCATGTGTTTATTGTCCAACTAGAGAGCAGGGCTATTTCATTCTAAAACTAGATAACGACTTTGCGTTGTTTTAGAGATCTGGGAGTCAAGTGCTTTATGCCCGAAATGACTATTTGCAGCACAAAAGATGCTCATTTTGAATGAAATAGCCCTGACTAGAGAGAATGAGTTTGGCTGTTCTGCCTGATCAGGATATGAGGGGAACAACTTGTCTATTTGCATACCTATGGTCAAGAAATCACTACTAGAAGAAACGTTTATAGCTTAAGTATGAAGATGGCATAATATTTTATTTCTTCACTATAAATATGATTGATACAACATGCTTCTGACAAGCTATTCCTCTGAAATAGATTATGTAATTAAGCATAAGGTTTATCGATCAAAAGAGTGAGGTTAGTTATAAAAAAAGAGACGAATCTCGCTCGCTCTTACTTGCTAAATTAACAATAAATAAAGCATGAAAGTATAGAGACAATAGTTTATGCAGATACCATGTGAATATTTATTAGTTATATGAATTTTGAGTAAATTAGATTAAGTAGAAAATACAGATTTTTTAAAAAAGTGAGCGAAATAGACCCTAAACGGAAAGACAGAAGCTTTACCATAAAAAACGGATATCGTTTTTTACGGATGATTCAAAAAAATCAGTAATTAACGCCTCTCATAATAGAGTATTAAGTCCTCGAATCATCTCTAAAACAGCCATTATCTTCTTGAAACCAGTTAATAAACTAGAAGTTATGAAGGTCATTATTGAGAAGGGAATATATGTACCTTGAAATTGAAGGAGATATTTTTGAAGCGATTTACTTGACAAATATGCGGATGTGATTGTGCATATCAAATATATAAAGATAGATACTAAAGTAAACCACCAAAAACTTTAGTATAAAAAAGATTTTAATTTAGAGCTTCATAAATTCAGTTCTTGATTATTAGTTAAAACTGCATGCTATACATATATATTTGCAAAACTAAATACATCCTAAATTAGCAAGAAAGCCATTCAGTAAGGTCACGCTTAATTAAGTCTTGCAATTTCAAGATATCACTTCGATAGAGTTCTATTAATTCTTGCTTGGTACCTGTAGAGATAGGGGGTTTAGAGAGAACAAAGCTCCTAATTTGCTGGCGGATCTTAGGTGGAACCAGACTTCTAATAGACTTAGTCAATGCATTTCTAGTTTCAAGAACCTTATATAGTGAGCGGCTTCTTGGAATACCGGAGACATTATACCTTGAAGAGGTATCTATTTGAACTTGGTCGTCAACTTCAAGAAAATGGAATAAATCATTAAATAATGAAGATGGATTTGATACATAATCTTCGTATAGGTAAACCTTGATTTGGTTATGATCAAAATGCTCAAAATATGAGCATAGTTGCTTATAGTAGAAACCATGCTCTTTGTAGTGCCAAAATGGCCACCAGTTATCTTTAATTCGTTCTTCTTCTGCGTTTATAGCATCCTTGAAATCGGTTAATGGCTCTAATTCATCACGGATAAGATGTGTAAAATTAGCATATGCACGTTCTACTGGATTGCGTAATATTGCTATTATTTTTGTGTTTGGTATATGTTCTTTTATTCTCATAGATGTTTTTTCGCTTAAATATAAGTATATTGGCGACACCTCGCCAATAGCTTTTTCAGTTGTTACACCTGAGAATAACGATTGGTAACTCTCTAAATCAGTAATTGCATTATTGTTAATAGGAATTTTTTCATATTTCCACTGAACATTTTTAGGATAGTTGTAATTTAATTTTTCTCCTTCAAAACAGAAAAATTTAGGTTCATTTATTGGACAAATAAAAATTTCAGGATGTTGCCTAAGATAGCGATCAAGCGAAGTCGTACCTGCTTTGGCTGCACCGATGACCACAAAGTTAGGCATTACCATTGTATAAACTCCAAATTCCTAAAGAAAATTTAATAAGACAAATACTTGATAAGTGTATAGTGAAGGCTGCAAAGAATCATCATTTTTGTAAGCTCAATTGTTGGAAGTCCCCGAAATTAAAGATGTGAATTGCGATCCTGTAATTGCTTCCAAAGTATTTTTTCTGGAATTTAAAAATTCCACGTGGTTAACCCTCGAAACTATTACTACGTACAGCGCAAGAATTTATACAAGCAATCAATTTCCGAGCTAAGGTCTTTACTGAAGGCTCCATAGTTATCTCCAAATGATCACCAGGGATTAATTGCCAATCTAATCCTTCCTTCGTTAATTCGATCCATCGATATTGGCATTCTGGATGCATTGCTGTATGCTCTGGATTATTTTCAGCACTTCCAAACATTGTAAGCTTTCCAGGATAAACTGATGCGATGTAGTTAAGTCTTGCGGTAAGATGACAGGCAAAGGTTTTCTGTATATTTACTTCTTGAAGACTTAGACTTTCCTGTTGTTGGGACTTTCCAAATGACAACACTGAGCTTACAGTGCTCAGTAAGCTTTTTTTAAACTTACGAAGCGAGCGAACAAAACGAACTTTAGGTTTATTAGCAGCTTCAGGCCCCCATATATCCTGGGTAACATTTGGTGGGACTTGTGTATCGATTAAAGCCAAAAAGGCAACTTTCTCACCTTGCCTCAGCAACTGTTGCCCCATTTCAAATGCCACAATGCCTCCAAAGCATTGCCCGCCAATATAATAGGGACCTTTGGGTTGTACCTTTCTCATTTCTTCAATATAGGTAACAGCCATCTTTTCTACTGAATCTTGAGGCTCTTCCTTGCCATCCATGCCTAAAGGTTGAAAGCCATAAAAAGGGTAATTCGTCCCCATGTAACTTGAAAGCTTATTGAACTGAATCACCGTCATTGCTGCTGGAGGTACACAGAAGAATGGAGGTTTCTTCCCTTCAGGTTGGATAGCAACCAGAGTCGAGTAGACTGCTTCTTCTTTCTTATCCAGAATATGAGATAGTTGCTCAATGGTGGGAGCTTGTAAAATCGTTTCCAAAGGTAATGTTACCCCAAATACTTTTTCAATTTTGGCAAATAATTGTGCTGCTTTTAGGGAACTACCGCCTAATTCAAAAAAGCTTTCGTTAACACTAATATTGGCAGCTTCCAATACTGCTTTCCACATATTAGCTAATTGCTGTTCTGTTTTAGTACGGGGTGAGATCTTTTGATTCTGACTCTTCCCGTCTGCTAATGCCTGCAAATACTCTAAATTGATGCTGCCATTTTCTCGCTCGGGCATTTCTTTTAATTTTTGCATGGTAATCTGAGATGAAAAACCAAAGCTATCTCCCACAACAATTTCTTCTAACTTATTTTGAATGTTTACTGTATCAGAGGTTGTGTAATATGCCTTCAATTTTTTCATCTGTAAATTGGGAGATTCCAAATATCTCAGAATATTGGGTTTTGCTGGGTTAAGACCCACCAAAATATTGGAACTACCGTGCTGTAAACCTGCAATCAGTGAATTCAGACCTTGCTGAACTGAAACGGGTATATATCCTTTAGCTTGTAGTACTTCCTTGGCTTGGGAATGTTGGCTTAACCCCACACTGTCCCACATAGCCCAGGCCAAACAATAGCTCTTTACGTTGCATCGTTGCTTTTGGTAGTAGGCAAAGTAATCTAGATAGGTGTTGGCTGCAGCATAAGCACCGATCATGGCACCTCCAAAGAAACCCGCCAACGATGAAAAACTAAGAAAAATAGCGTCGGGCTTATCTTTAAAGATCTGATGTAGATTCCAGGTGCCGCCAACTTTCGGACGTAGTGTCTTCGCTAAGGACTCATAACTTTCTTCTGCTAGTGTCCTTTCAGGTGCGCTACCCGCAAGGTGTATCACACCTTTTAGGGGACTTTGCCAATAGTTTTCTGCATCGTCAATAGCGTGTTGAAGTTGCTGTAGATCACCTACATCAACCGCTCTATAGAGAATATTGTTACTAACTTCCTCCAGGGAAAGAAAGGTTTGAATGCGTTCTGCTGTCTTGTTTTGATCCCTCTCCAAAACGGAATCCCATTTTGTTCGATCTGGTAACTCTGTATTACCGACTAATAGGAGTCTAGCGTCATAGTTCTCCAGGAGATATTTGGCAACATGCATACCAATCCCTCCGAGCCCTCCTGTCAATATATAGAAGGCACCCGTCTCAAAAGGGACCTTGTTTGCTTCTTGAGGGGACCATTGAAAATTTCTAAGTCTAGGTACCCATCTTTGGTCATCCCGATAGGCAACTTCCCGCTCTGAGCTGAGTGATTGAGCTTCTAGGAGAAGTGATTCCGCTTCAGTGTGAATATCTACTACAGGTAAATCTATGTGGGCGCAGGATAGCCATGGAAATTCTTGAGAAGCAGACTTCAGAAGTCCTAACACAGGAGCTTTTTCAACTTCAATTTTCTCTCCTGAAACCACAGGTTGGAGGAAACTAGAGACTACCATCAGTCGTGTCGGAGTTGTATCTTGCTGGGATGCTGCCAATGCCTTGATAATAGATAAAATAGTATAGGTTCCAACCTGTAATCGCTGTTCCAAATCTGCTATGTCAAGAGGATCGCCTTGATACTCACCGTAACCCCACAAATGGAATAGATGTGTGACAGGTAAGTTATCTTGCGCTAAGGATACAAATAATTGATCAAAATGCGTTGGCTTAAGGGGATTGATTAAATACTGGTGATTTGATACTTTTACAAAGTCTTCTCCGGTGCCGACGACAATATACTGACTTCCTTGTTCTTTGAGTTGCTGGCATACTTGATCTCCCAACCCCGAAGTATCATTAAAAACTACTGCTCTTGCAACTTTATTGTGAGCAACTGTCAGAGGCGATAGCGTTTTCTTTATCCAAATCTTTTCGTAAAACCAGTTTGGTAACGTATTTGCGTTTCCCAGTAGAATATCAACTTTCTTGAGCGTACTGCTAAAGTCTCCTGATTCGTATTGTTTGACCAGTTTGGAACGTTGAATCTTACCAATAGCTGTTTTTGGAACGATATCTTTATCGATTGGAATCAAATAATCTGGATTTGCACCAACCTTCGCTATTACTGTTTGGCGAACTGTTCGAATGAGATCGGTTAGATCAACATCTTCTTGTGTGGCTGGGCTAAAAAATATTGCTAGCTTTTCTGTTGCACTGTCTGAATCGCTCACTGCACATGCAGCAGTGAATGAAACTTCAATACCATCTATCGCTTCAATAGCAGATTCGATCTCATGATTGTAGTAGTTGGAACCATTAATAATGATGGTTTCTTTAGCACGCCCTGTTACTACCAGATGGCCCTTAGAAATGAAAGCCAAGTCACCTGTGTCAAACCATTTATCTTCTAAAAAGACTTCCTTATTAACTTCTGGATTCTTATAATAGCCAGGTGAAACGGCAGCCCCTTTAACATGGAGGCGTCCAACAGTATCTTCTTCAAGGACATTATTTTGACTGTCAACGATACGGATCGAAACGCCCGGAATCACAGTCCCTAAATCTGTAAAGCTGGAACCATGAGAATGTTGTTGACTAACTCTTTTAACCTTTCCTTTTAAGGATGACTTATCGACTGTGTGACGAAGAATAGGATGTGCTTCCGTTGGTTGATAATATGTGATGCCCGATCCCATTTCTGCCATGCCAAAAGCGGGCTGAATAGCTGTCTTCTGAAAACCATAGGAGTCTAAATTATCAATAAATTCTTCAACCGCTTTAGATGAGACAGCTTCGCCAGCCGTCAACAATGATTTTACGCAGGACAAATCCCATTGATAGTGACTTTTTCCTTGACTCAGTGCCTCATTCACTAAGGCATAGGCAAAGTTTGGAGCCCAGCTATGAGTAACACGGTAGCGATGGATTAACTCAAGCCAGTTAAGAGGGTTACCTAGTACATATTCTTTAACGGTGTAAACCAGATGGCACCCTAGATACACACAACGAATATGCCAGTCGGAAATACTACCAATATGATCAAAGGGTAACCAGTTGAGAATTATATCTTCAACAGTATGGCCACAAAGGATGTTGGTCCCTAGTGCTCTAGAGATCAGATTGCTGTGAGTTAATGCAATGCACTTCGGTGTTCCTGTACTTCCAGAAGTAAGGTTAAAAAAGGCAGTATCCCCAGGTAAAGCTTGATGATAGTCTTGATCGGGTTTATGAGTTCTTAGTTGGTTAATAGTTGAAATGTGTAGGGTGGTTGTAGATAGCCATTTCGATAGATTCTGTGCAGCCTCAACATGTTCTATGTCAGTAAGGATAAGCGGTTGATCAAGCAACTGCCATACACCACAAAGTTTCTCCAGCATACTATTAGACTCTTCAAAGCTAGGCGGCAACCCTGTAATGACTGGAATAAATCCACCGAGAATACATCCCCAAAATGCAGGAATAATATCTTGAACCCGCTCTAACTGAAAAATAACCTTATCTTGAGGTTTGAGATCTAAATCCCTTAAACCTGAAAGAATACATTCTGCATCAGCTAGAAGTTCAGTGTAAGATTGCTTGATGGTAGAACCATCAGGATTAAGGTAGGTAATGCGCTCTCCCGATGTTTTCGCAGCAGACTGCCCTAACATTTCTGGTAGAGTTTTGGGAACACCATTCCCTTCCGGTAAGCTACCACCATTGACTAAGGCTAATGATTGAGCAGCTTGCAGATCTACTGAACTTTGATTGTCGATATTTTCGTCATACTCATCAAAAGTATCGTCAGGTATATCTTGATATTCCGTTGGTGCCGCTTGCTTCCATTTGGGCAGTACATCAGAAAGATGGAGAACTGAAGATTGGACTGTATTGGCTTGTGAAACTACGGCAACCTGATTGATCCCTGATACTTGTGTAAGCGCAGTTTCCCAGCAGCGTATTAGTTCTGTGTCTAGAATTTCAATTTGAGTCAATGCCGCCTCATCAATGGTCCCCGACTTATTGCGGGGGAGTCTCGAAAGTGGGACAAAGTGTTTAGGAAGAAGGTGACTAGGTAGTCTGGATTCAAGGTAGTCACTTAAACGTTCAGATGAATAGCTTTCAGTGGCAACCACATAAGCTACGAAAGTTGATTCTGTACGTTCTAAGACTATGCATTCTTCAATAGAAGATTCATTTGCCAAAATAGCTGTAATTACTTGAGCATCTGTAATTTGACTATTATTCATGTGGAGACGCTGGGCCAACTCAGCTCTGATGTTATTGATGGCAATCTCTTGTTCGCCTGACATGGATACTGATGGATCTTCTAGAAACATTCTTAATCTCCCCAAAATTTATCTGTTAGCTAGCAATGACTTAGGTTGGTGTTATAACTTCTATTGTTTTTCAAAAATCCGAGAGGAAAACACAGTAGTTCATTAGCTCATTATTAGGCACATATTCACATGCGCTAGTATATTTCTGACAGCGACATATCAATTTTTATCTGGGGCCAACCATATGAAAAAATTAGCTCTATGTAAATATGTGAGACCTGTACAAGGAAACAATTTAGGGTGTTATCAAAAAAGATAAGGATCGGCTTACATTTTTACGCTCCCGTCTACCTAGCTCGTTTACATAACGTAAATTACTTGATACTGCGGGAGGGGAAGAATCTCTAACTCTATAATTTTACTTTTGTTCAGTTAACCATGTCTCTAGAGAGCTGAATCCTGCACTTCCTATCATCCTAACTCTATATTTATTAAGCACAACTGTAAGTGATTGGTATGAGAACGGTTGTGGGACTTTTGTCAGATCATCTGACCTCAACTTCAATTGAAGTTTATTCTCTCGATTGGTTGACATCCTTCTTCACTGATTAAATCGGCTCAATAAGGGATTGTTATCCATGCCAATGTGGTCTAATCGTGATGAAAGAGGTAGTATCAGGTTGAACAAAGGATGTGTCGTTAATACTTGTAAGTCTCTCATGAGTTGGATTAATTATCGTAACGAGTATGGTGTATCTATAATCATCGTATAGAGAATCCTAAAACGGAGTTTATAGTAAAATCGTTTTCTGGCAAAAACTAACAGAGTTCCTTAAGCACCTACTCCATATAGGTTTCCCGCATTGCTTTAAGAAAGAATCACTAGGTAACTAACATCCAGTATGCAGACTCATTAGCCTAAAGAGTTATTGGTAATCAGCTATTTAAGAGAGAGCAGCGTAAAATTTTTGAAGCCTTACTGCGATTCACATATTGACGGCTTAGCAACATGTTGAGACAATCCGATGGGGGTCTTTCGTGTGAGCTGTCTTTAATTAGGAAAATAGTTCAATTCTAAGCACCATAGTCCATGGCATCAAGAAATTGAAACCTGATCATCTTTTTGCTTCATAAGTACATGCTAAGCATTGCAGTGATAGGCGCTAGAACTTGGGCGTACTTAGAACATTCTAGCTGTCTACTAGAAAAATAGGCTTACCATACTACTTCCCTAGCGATAAATGTAGTATCGGAGGTAAAGGTAAGCCTATTTTTGAAAACATTATTAATGGAAGAGTATAGCGCTTAGCCTGTGCTCGTTCGGGTTAAGCCTGTTTTATGAGCTTTCTACAGGAAGAATGCAGGGGGCAAACCTGTATCAGACTTTAAGCCTAACCCAAACCCAAGGGATTAACTCATTTACTCGTAATTAAAGGGCTCGATTAGACAATTGTGCCATTTATGATGAAGCTGAGTGTCGATGATTGGAGTTTTGTGGAGAAAGTGGTTTCGTCTTTTGCGAGATCTTAGTTGTTGAAGCTGGTGGCCAGCATTTGAAGAAGAAAAACTACTAAAATCTATACCAACAAGCCTATTAGGCAGCCCAAAAATATCAGAATCACCATATCTTGAACGATATCGTCTGATCTGAGGTCTGCTAGGACGATTTCTTGTATGAGATTGATAAGAGATTTCTTCAAAGAGTGAACCTTCTCCATGATTTCCATGGTTCATATCATCACCGGATCCCATGCCATGATCCATGCCTCCGTCCCCATGATTTCCATGGTTCATATCATCACCGGATCCCATGCCTCCATTGCCGTGTTCACCATGGTGATCCTCCATTGGAGGCAGAAATTCATCTGGGATCTCTTCGCCTGCTGCTATGGCATCTAACCAGTAATTAATATCTACGTCAAAGGGGAGAAACCAATTTGTGTCACTCGTATGATTATGACCATCGCTGTTTAGAGCCTCTTCACCCCATCCATGGTGGGGAGTAAGGCCATAACCATACATGTCTATTCCTGCGCCAAATCTGGGATTATAAAGGCTAGAGTTGTCTATTTCTTGCAAATCTTCGGGGGTATGAGCGATACCATGCCCAGCTTCAGACTCTTCTTCTAACCCACATAGCTTTAAGATATAGGCTCCATTATGTTGATGGAGTTGATAGTCGTAAGCATTTTGCAATCCATAGATGTTAATAGTGGTGAAATCCCCTTCAATGTCTGAAGCTTTTAGAAACTTGTAAATTCCAAGCTCTGGTTCAACATTGTCGAGGAAATATATATTTAAGGTTCCATCCAAATAAGCAGTGCCTTTAATTTTTAAGACATCAAACTCAGAGATTGGCTTTTTACCCGTGATCTCAATGGTAAGTTCACCCTCAGAGGTTTGTACATAATCACCATGAACCTTGATGATGCCAGGTGAGTTACCTGGATTGACAACACCATCATTCTGTAGATCATTGGCGACTGTAGTATTACCATTTACGACTGTACTATTTCCCTGACCTGGCTTTGAGGGTAATAAGTCTCTTAAATCATCAGCAATCTGAAACGTTCCATCATCCCAGAGAAACATGAGATCATCTACATCATGCCCATAAGGCTGCCCATCCGGTGCATAATCGTCCCAATGTCCATCTAACTGCCATTCAGCCCAGAGCCTGTCAACATTGGCATGAAGAAGCCAAAACATTGGATCCGCAGGGGCTCCTCCTACGTTGCTCATCATGCCACCGATGAAGAAATGGGCATTATTGTGCCCCCCTCTAGCCCGTTCTACTTGTGCGCGGAAGCGATCATAATCGTCCCTCCCGAGCATCGCATCAATATTGTTTGTCGACCCTGGAATCTGCATCCCATTGCGTCCCATATTTCGAGTAAGCGCTGTGGTGTTAGCACTCACTCCTGACCATTGAGCAGAAACTAGGTCTTCTCGAACCTCCCAACCATTATTGGTGCTGAAATGACCGGTTTGAACCACTCCGCCATTGCCTCCCCCTCCATTGGGTCCCATTACTTCGTCAATGAAGACCTCATTCCAGGTCTCATCTGCATCAGTCCAATCCCAATAAGGCACAAAAACATTGGGATCAACTAATTGAAGCGCTTTTTCAAATTCTGCTAAAAGAGCGCGGTGCCAGGGTAAGAATGAATCATCTCCATGGCCAGGGTTGACTTGCGTTTCTCCATTAAGCGCCAGGCGTCCAATTGCATCTGCGGCAGCCACATGAACAGCTACAAATTGGTCATAAATGCTAATTTCTATGCCATTGTCAGTGACCACCATCGTATTTTTGAGAGTTAGGACAGCATTGATGAAAGCATCAATTTCTGTCTGGGTCATATCAGCTATATTCCTTCGGGTGGTTAGGCTAGTTGTGTTTGAAGCCTCATCGGGCAATACATCGAAATTGTTGTAATAACCTTGATCGTAGGTGTAACCAAATGCTGTGAAATCAAAGGCATCGCGAATCGTTAGGAGATCGTAGGTAAGGGTGAAATTCTCTAATGAGCTACCACTACCCGTTGCCGCTGTATTATTGGTGACATTAATTCCTGACAGGGCAATAGCATCATTACCAGCCGCATCTTGGACTGGGGTTGTTCCTGGTGTATAGTTCAGCGTGACTGTGTCGCCATTAGAAATCGCATTATCCAAGGTGAGCGTTACTGTTGAACCGTTTGCGTCAACCGTACTAACAGTCGTTGATATACCATTGACCGTAATGGTGTAGTCGTTACCAACTGGGTCTGAAGCTCCATCTAAAGCTTCGTTATAAGTCAAAGTCAGGGT
>NZ_JANQOP010000230.1 GCF_028285745.1 Acaryochloris sp. IP29b_bin.137
GTTTTACTAGGGTTGGCAGGGATTGTTGTGATCGGGGGGCTCTTATCCTGGTATATTGCCGATACCAGCTCATCTGTATCAGATGATGCAAACCCCTCACCCTTGTCGTCCCACTAGTCCGTATGCACATCGCTTGGATTGGCAAAAAATCCCCGCCCTGTGGCAACGTCACCTATAGCCGCGAAATTACGAACGCCTTGCTAGATCGTGGTTATCAGGTCAGCTTTTTGCATTTTGCCCAAGATGCGTTTGATGAAGAAACAGGTAAGCCTCTAGAGTTTCAAGAGACACCTGTTCCCCAAGAATGCCAAGAGGTTCCTCTCCCCTTCCTCTACAAATCTCAGGTCTATACGATTCCCACCCTGAAATCGAGCAAAGTGTTGGCGGAGTCTTTGCGCAACCTGAAGCCGGATCTAGTCCATGCTTCCCTCACCCTCTCGCCCCTGGATTTTGTCTTACCGGAAATTTGCCAGGAGTTACAGGTGCCCCTAGTGGCAACGTTCCACCCGCCCTTTAGCCATAAACATCGCAATTTGTCTTCTGGTACCCAACACTTCATGTACCAGCTTTATGCCCCTTCCTTGGCTAATTATGATGCGGTGATTATCTTTTCCCAAGCCCAGCGAGATTTGTTGATGCGCTTGGGAGTGCCGGAAGCCAAAATTGTGATTATCCCCAACGGGGTGGATACCGATAAATATTCTCCTGGCCCGTCAACCTTCAAAGCCGAACTTCATACCGAGCGCATCTTTGTCTATCAAGGACGGATTGCAATTGAGAAAAACGTTGAATCTCTGCTCAAAGCCTGGAAGCAGGTGCAAGCACAGATACCGCACTCCAAACTGGTGATGGTCGGGGATGGCCCGTTGCTCAATGTGCATATGGCGAATTACGGTCCTGAGCAGAATGTCCTCTGGTTAGGGGCGATTTATGACGAGCATCGCCGGATTGAAATTTTGCGTGGGGCAGATGTGTTCATCCTGCCGTCTTTTGTAGAAGGTCTATCCCTGTCGCTACTGGAAGCGATGTCCTGTGGTGTGGCTTGCTTGGCAACGGATGCTGGCGCCGATGGAGAAGTCTTGGCGGGCGGTGCTGGCATTGTCCTGAATCCGCAACGAACCAGAGGGGAACTTCGCACCTTATTGCCCGTGCTCGCGGAGCATCCCGAGATGGTGAAGCTTTTGGGGCAAAAAGGCCGCCAGCGGGTGCTAGAACGATATTGTTTGGCGCGAAATCTGGATCAGCTAGAAACGTTTTACGCTGGGTTATTTCAAAACACTAAAGTTGAAGTCTATCGCTAATATCGCCGTCTCGGCGTTAGAAAAGCTGATCTGAAGCGCGTTTGCCAATCACCGCTTCAGGAAGAATCAGCATAGCATCACCAAAAGAATAGAACCGATATTGTTGTGCGATCGCATCCTTATACAAGGCTAATAATCGCTCACGCCCTACTAGAGCACTGACCAACATCAGCAAGCTTGATTTTGGTAAATGAAAATTCGTAATTAATCCATCCACCACCCGCCATTGATAACCCGGATAGATAAATAAATTTGTGCGACCCTGCCAAGCCGTCAGAGGACCGTTTTGACAGGCTCCTTCTAGAGCTCTTGTGACAGTCGTACCCACGGCAATAATCCGTCCCCCCCTGGCTTTGGTTGCTCGAATAGCATCCACCGTCGCTGCAGGCAAATCCACCCATTCCGAGTGCATATTATGCTGCAGAATATCATCCGTTTCGACGGGCCGGAATGTACCTATCCCTACATGCAACGTCAGACGCGCCTGATTAATACCTTGGGATTGGAGACGGTCGAGTAGCTCGGGTGTAAAGTGCAATCCCGCTGTTGGCGCAGCCACTGCCCCAGGATGCTGAGCGTAAACGGTCTGATACTGTTCTGGCTGGGCTCCCGAATCTTGAATATAGGGGGGGAAGGGAACTTCTCCCACCTGCTCTAGGAGATCCTCAAAAGGTTGTTCAACTAAAGGTTTAAATTGAATCATCCGTCCCCGAGTATCTTCATCCGTTGCCAGTACTTCTGCTCGCAATAAGGGGTGTTCTGCAGGACCAAACTCAACTTGAGCCCCAGGCTTTAAACGACGTCCAGGCTTAACCAATGCGAGCCAGGTCAAGGGTTGCCTTGGTTCTAACAAAAAGATCTCTACCGGCTGAGCTAGTTCAGAATTCACTTTGCGGCCCAGTAAGCGAGCTGGAATCACTCGGGTATCGTTAAAAACGAGTAAATCACCTGGCTGCAGGAGCGTCACCAAATCCTGAAAGATTAGATGCTCATGCGACGATTGACGAACCACTAAGAGCCGGGAACAATCTCTAGGAACCAGAGGGGTTTGGGCAATTAAGGTCTCTGGTAGGGAGTAATCATAGGCTTGAAGCGTTTGATCTAATTCAGGTGTGGAACCCACTGGCATACTTTCTTTTGACTTACGGTAAACGGGGGTGTTCAGGCTGTGATGGTTAACTAGGTTGGGTATAACTCCCTAATTATTATGGGGATTCTGCTCTACCCATAAGCAGAGCTGATCGTGAGAATAAGTATAGGCAGGTATCCCTGCCCACCACAAATTCGCTGGGGTTGGTGCCAAGGCAGGCACAATTATGGATTACCTATACTATCTAGGAACAGCAAGTTTAGTCTTACGCGTTGTTCAACACCTTCGCAGAACAACTTCATTACCCGTCGAGTTTATGACGGTTGTCCACCAACTCAATGGTTGGGTGTTAAGGATTAAAACAGCACCTGGTTGGACACAACAGGATTTAGATAACTTCCGCGCCTTTTTAGGGGAATTGGGTATTCCCTATCAAGTAGACACTCGAGTAAGCACAGTCCTCCAGGCCTTAGAGTCCGGCCAGTCCCCTGTAGAGGTGATGAGCCAATATCAAGTTGCTGTGATTGCTCACGGCACCCCCGACATGACTGAAATTGAGGCATTTCGTCAACAGTTTATTCAAGGATTGGGCTATTGTCCTGAAACGTTGGCGTAAATAATGCGCTCAATGTCATTCATCACTGCTCATGAAGTCCGGTGATTGCCTACCACCCTGATATTCCTTGGAGTCTCTCGGCTGAAGTATCATCTTCCAACTGCTTAACGCCAATTGCCGATTTTTGGTTTGTGTTGCTAAGGTGTTTCGTGGTCAGAGTATCTTGCTTTGAATAATCTTTAAAACTACAAAAAATATGGAACCCGTTGTCAAGTAAGTCAGCACAATCAAGGAAGCCGGAGGATTATTCTCAAAAGCCGCAAGATAGGCGACAAAAAGAAAGGCAAAACTAACGGCCAGCCAAATGATCACAAACAAGATGGCTATCAGCAGCGGTAAGACTTGTTTCGTGCTGATTGCTGTGGCTGCCATATACAGGGGCAAGAGTATATTCCCCACGAATGGAATGAGCACCAAAATCACTGATATCCAATACACAAGCCAGGACATCGTCGATAGTTTGGTGCGGCGAATTACCCTAGACATGATGGGTATGACCTATTGGTAACCGGGCCTTTCCAAGATAGCCAATGTTAGATCCAGATTGTATGAACTCTATTCCAGATTTAGCAATGGCTGATTCCCTCTTGGCGGGCAGCTTGTTCTACTGCCGAAGCGACTGCTGTAGCAACGCGCTCATCAAAGACAGAGGGAATAATGTGATCGTGATGGAGTTCATCACTACCGACTAACGCTGCGATCGCATAGGCAGCTTGTAGATGCATGGTCGTTGTAATCGCGGCAGCACGGCAGTTCAGGGCTCCTCGAAAAATCCCAGGGAACGCTAATACGTTATTAATTTGGTTGGGATAGTCGCTACGTCCCGTGGCAATCACGGCCACATCACTTTGAATCAGCTCAGGCTGAATTTCAGGAATGGGGTTAGCCATGGCAAACACGATCCGGTCGGGGGCCATCGTCTTAACCATCTCAGGGGTCACAACGCCGGGGGCACTCACCCCAAGAAACACATCCGCGCCTTGGAGGGCATCGGCTAAGGTGCCCGATTGCTCCACAGCAAAGGACTGCTTGGTTTCATTTAAGTCTGTGCGATTGCGGCTGATAATCCCGTTGCGATCGCACAGTCGAATCGTTTTCACACCTGCCTTCTGCAACAACCGGGCAATGGCAACACCTGCTGCCCCAGCCCCATTAATCACAATAACAATCTCCTCAAAGGCTTTATCCACAAGCTTCAAGGCATTAATTAACGCCGCCAACACCACAATTGCAGTGCCATGCTGATCGTCATGAAAGACAGGAATATCTAGTTCTCGACGCAGCCGTTCCTCCACTTCAAAACAGCGGGGCGCACTGATATCTTCCAGATTGATCCCCCCAAAGACAGGGGCTATCCGCTTTACCGTCTCCACAATCTCATCCACATCTTGGGTGGCAAGACAAACGGGAAAGGCATTAATCTTGCCAAACTCTTGAAAAAGTAGGGCCTTACCTTCCATCACAGGTAATGCAGCTTCTGGGCCAATATTGCCTAATCCCAGCACTGCACTGCCATCGGTCACCACAGCCACGGTATTGCTTTTAATGGTGTAGCGATACACCTGATCTTTCTCTTGGGCAATGGCGGTACAAATTCGGCCCACTCCCGGGGTATAGGCCATGGATAAATCATCCTGGCTATGGAGGGGCAGCTTACTTTGAACCGTAATTTTTCCGCCCCGGTGACAGTCAAAGGTGCGATCAGAAATTTCCAATAGCGTAATTTGGGGCAGTGCTTTTAAGGCTTCAACAATGGACCCTGCATGTTCTGTGCTAGAGGCATCGACGGTAATTTCCCGAATTAAACAGGTGTGGATCCGTTCTAATAGATCAATATGACCTAAACTCCCCCCGGCTTCACTAATGGCTTTTAAGACCTGAGCCAACATGCCAGGTTGATTGGGCAACTTGACCCTAATAGTGAGGCTAAAGCTAGAATTGGGGGTCAGTTGAACCATGGCGATATCTACCGTACGTCAGATTTATTGCAAGCTACCGCTCCCAATTGTAATGGCATATAACGCCCCAGTATGTTCTGACCAAATCATCAGAATTGGCTCATTCCCCTCAATATTCGCCAGTCTCACTAGCGACAAGCCTGTCTTAAGGTAGGCGTTTCAGTAAATTCAGTCGTTTGGTGACCTCTTTGTACACTTCAGTCCGGCCTTTTTGTTGTGCCAGACGGGCGCTTTGTTCCAAATCGGCCCGTCCCTCAATTCTTTTACCGCTCAGGGCCAGCACCGTTCCACGATTCATGTAGAACAGTGCATTACTGGGAGACAGACGGATGGCCTGGGTCAGATCCTGCAGTCCACCCGAAATATCTCTGGTACTGGCCCGTGCTAGACCTCGGGCACTATAGGCAAAAGCTGCATAGGGAGAATTAGCATCCAATTTCAAGGCTTGATTGGCATCTGCGATGGCATTTTGCCACTGCTGCTTTTCGGTCAATAGATTGGCCCGCAGGATATAAGGCATTGCAGCTTGAGAATCTAACCTCAGGGCTTGGTTGATATCTGAGGTCGCCCCCGATCCATCTTTCAAAACAAAGTTTAGATAAGCCCTGATGGTATAAGCATCACTCAAATTAGGGTTTAAGCGAATCGCCTCATTGATATCCTGTTGCGCAGCCAAAACAATATCACGATTCTTGCTAGACCTCCCCTCTAAAAAACTCCAGCCGATCGAAGACATGCGAGCATCCGCCCTTAAACGATAAGCATCCGCTGCACTGGGGTCCGTTGCGATCACCTGGTTTAGAGCCCCTAAAGCTGCCTCGTTATTGCCTTGATAGAGTTGATTCCCACTTTGGGCAATTAAGTCATCCACCTTTGAGGGTTTAGCAGTTGCACTTGGATCTGGCTTTTGAGTAGTCGCAACCTGCAAATCCAGATTGAGCCCAGATTGAGGTGCTAAGGAAAGAAACGTACTAATCGGAATTCCCAGGTTATAGCCAACTTTGACCACCACATCTGGATTGCGGGTGCTTGCTTGGCGATCGGTTTCGCCACGGCCATGAATGCCTACCAATGTTCCTTCCTCACTCAAGACCGGCCCCCCAGACATTCCAGGCAAAGTATTGTTGGTATAAATTAATCCATAACCATCATCTTGCTTGACTTGGGAATTAGCAGAGATAATCCCTTGCTGAAACAACAGCGTGGGCTGGGTAATTGCCGTTCCCGTTAATGGCCACCCAGCAACATAGGTAGTCATTCCCCGCTGGGATTGGCTGGAATTACCTAGATTTGCAACTTGGTAGGGTTTATCACTAGTGAACTGCACAACTGCAAGGTCAACACCGGGGAGTTTTTTTACCTGTGCATAGCTCAAAGCATGGCGCTGGTTATCCGGCGTAATCACGTCATACTCATCGTCTGTTGCAACGACATGAGCTGCGGTCAGCACAAAGTAAGTCTTGTCTTGCTTGGCGATCATCACTCCTGAACCTGGAGCTTGCCCATCAATCTTCACGCTGATTTGCTCAGCAATATTTGCAACCTGTGCAGCAGACAGAGCCAGAACAACTTGTGCTTGCACCACAACTATCGTTGCCGCCCCAACCAGAACGGATGGAATTCCATAACCAAATTTCATCTATCGACTCCTCCTGCCCAGCAGCATTATCCAATGCAACTTCAATGTTCAAAATCGTTATCAGCAAATACTGATACAACCTGAGCTACCAAATATCATCTGGTTTAGGTTGAGACGGTGCTGAGCTTTCATCTGGTTGTGCTTGAGAGGGTGTCCCGCTTTTAGATGAGGCGGTCGGAGTTGCATCGATGGTTGGCCTGGAATTCAAAAACTCATCCATCTTGATGTAGATACGCCGATTTGTCTCATTCAGTGGATCTTGGGACGCTCGTACCCGTAAATCCATTAGCCTCTGAAGTGTTTTACCAGGATTACTTCCTGGTTTTAGGGTAAATAAAATACCCGTACATTTCTTCTTTGGAGCAGGCGCAACGCAGACAACATTTTGACGAGTGGTGCGATCTCTCTCAGTTGTTAAATAGTTCAGTGACCCTTCGCGATAATATTGCTCAAACAAGCCCGATACTTTTTGGCAACGTGCTTCTGGGGTCCAACCTGAACCTGCAAAGTGTTCTGAGGTCCACCGAATCACGGCAACAAAGCCTTGTTTGGTTTTAGCCAGCGTTGTTGGCGCATTTTGGCTTTGGCCACAGCTAAATCGCGGTTCACGTGCTTGCGCTGGGGAACGACTCACCCACAAGGTCGCACCCACGACGACGGGTAAAGTCAGCAAAGAAATGATTGGGTAACGCTTCATAGTCAAGTCCATGCTTAAATTACATCGAACGCTTTATACCGATAAAATCGATAAACTTGGATGTAGAAATCTTTTCTGTAGAGATTGCAATTCCTTAAAAACAACTGATTTCTAACTATATCGAGTTTATAAAGCCTAGACAAGAAAATCAATCATTAGTTCTTTATGAACCTTTGATGAAGAATTTAGCCCCCCATCAAGACTTTAAATGAGTCAATGAAACTCTTGATCAAAAATATTTTTTACACCTAATGTAATCAATAAAAATTCAAGGTTTTTAACTGAAAATAATTGTTCTAGAAGCCACTTAAGGTCTTCCATTTTCTTAAGCGATCTGACTAATTGTGTGCTTAAAATAATCATGAAAAAGTTTTTAGCCAGAAAGTCATTGCGCTTTTGCGATCGCAAAACAGGTCTATTCAAATCTCACAGTCATCCAGAAATGACACCCTGTCGTTTGATCTGTGGTTCTTATAAACGCCTAAGGACACGGCATTAAATGGATTTAGTCTTTGCAAAGGGCGGGTTGATCGATCAAGTCTTCCATACTTTAGCAAAGTGATGAATATCGTAATATCGCCCATCCTTGAACACTTCCCGCTTGAGTACCCCTTCCAACTCATATCCACATTTTTCGACCACTCTCATTGACGCCTTATTAGGAGCCAGAATTGGAGCATAGAGCTTCTGCAACTGGAGGTCTGAGAACGCATGGTCAGTCATCTGTTGGACAGCCTGGGTCGCAATCCCTTTACCCCAAAAGGGTTCTCCTAGCCAATACCCAATTTCAGCGAGGTGATCGCGCCAACCCGCTTGTCGAGTGAGTCCGATACTGCCTGTAAAGGCACCGTTATACTCGATGACTTTTGTCACGCTTTCTTCGGCCTTAACACCTTCAGAAATCCACCATTCCGCATCGGCTCGGGTGTAGGGGTAAGGAAATGTATAGACGAGGTATCGCGATACCCGCTTGTTATTGGCTAAAGCTAATAGCGAGTCGAGATCCGTTCGCTCATAGTCCCGAAGCGTAATCATGGCGAGGGGCGAAGTGTCTAACTGCCGTAACTGACTGTCAAACTATCATCTTCTTCAGCAGGCTGCTATTCCATATTGGCCAAAACTGGGGAATCGGGGAAAGCCGCAATGTGGCAATGACTCCAATCCACTCCCTTGAGCGTGACCTGACTTAAATCAACTTGTTTCAAGATTGTGCCCGTTAAAATTGCTTGGCTGAGATTGGCATTGTGGAGGATCGCGCCGGTTAAATCTGCCCCGCTCAGGTTAGCTCCCGATAGGTTGATACCTGTTAGGTCAGCGTATCGAAGGTCAGCCCCTGCCAAGTTGGCGCCGGAACCGTTGGCTTGATGTAAACAGGCAACTCTCAAATCTGCCTTTGCTAGGAGGGCATGTTGCAAGTTAGCTTGGTTCAAAGTCGCTCGAATCAGCTTGGACTGACTGAGGTTCACCACCTCTAAATCTGCATAGGAAAAATCTGTTCTCCAGAGCAGCGCTTGGGATAGATTTGCCCCTCTTAAATGGCTTCCCTGAAGCTGCGTCAAACTCATATTGACACGGGCCAGATTTGCCCGTTCAAAGCTAATCCCGTTCAGCACTAACTCACAGAGGCTATCGCCCATCAGAATGGTAGAGCTAAAGTCTCGATGACCAGTAGCGTACTGTTGAAGTAGGTGATCGGATTGGATTTCAACAAGCATGGCGGTCTATCTAAGGATAAGTGCCTTGGTTTGCGAGCCCAGGACATAAACATCGAAGGGCCTTCACCTACGGAGGACCCGGTAGGTGAAGGACAGGTGGAAGGCTTGAATTTTATGCGCCCGTCACAATTTGAATGAAGTTGAGGTTGGTTGCGAGTTCTAGCAGCAGGATGGAGGTGAAGCCAATCATCGCCAGCCGACCGCTGAATCGCTCAGCATTCTTGTTAAAACCGAATACAGGCTCTTCTTGAGTGGATGTTTTGGGCTCAACGGCAAAATTGTTGGTGTAGCCGCGATCGTCTGATGTGAATCCAGAGGTCATGGAAATACTCCGTAATAGTTTGGCGTGGTGTTTATGTAAATAAATGTAACATAACTGGCCTTGATTGTAAAGAAATGATCTGTTTTGGCTCTTCGAAGCTATACATGAATCACTCTGTATTTCTTTCCAAAAAAGGATTCTGATGATTTGAATGCAAAAATATTTTTTGTAAGACAAGTTAATTTTGTAACATTAGTTTTGACATTTACCCATTACCCTCCTGCTGGGGCAGCACACCCACATTATTGAGAATCGTCATGGGGCCAAGGCGTTTCAACTGTTCAAGCTCCTGTTGATTGCGAACGAGGAGTGACCCCGCAAACCCCAAAGCGTTAATCGCTATCCCCTCAAAACTGGGTTGCGATCGCAACACCATCAACATCCATTTTCGTGTCACCAGCAGATTGTAAGCCCCCGTGGCCTGAGGACTGTTCGATTGAAAGGGTATCCCAATCGCGTCTAGCAGTTCGTGATAGAGGGCGAGTAATTTAGGGGTGAGGCTCTGAGCAGAAGCCGTCCAGTCTAGGGTTAGGGGCACCACCGCATGAACAAAGGAGAAGTCTGGAATATGGCCCAACCCCTGGAGATCCGCCGCTGCGATCAGTGGATCAATCGGTAAGTCAGGACGGCTGGGGATGAAGGGTAATGGCACCATCTGCAAATGCTTGTGGGGCTGACTTGCCCCCGCCGCCTGCCCTCCGTTGTAAAAAGCTAATCCATCCAGTTCCGTCAAAACGAGTGCCAATGCCAACATGTCTACTTCATCTAGCCAAGTATCTTGACTGACAAACTCCCGCGTTACCATCAGGAGGTGGTGATCCATTACATTGAATTTATTCAATAGCACCAGATGCTGATCGGATAGGTCAGCCACAAAAAGATGATCTTCATAGGGTAAAAACGGATTGAAGTTTTCGGGCTTGGGTGCTTTTTGGTGTTTGGATTTACGCTCAAGATTGGCCACAATCCGCACCAAAAATTCTTGATGTCCTTCGGTCAAATATTCGTAATTCGTTGAAATAGACTGCAGGGCACCATTCTGCTGCGCGTGCTGCGTTCGATGGATCAGTTGAGAGTAGAGTGTTCCTGGAATGAGCCGCTGGGTATTGTTCATAGGCTTGGTTAATATCAGTCTTGATCCATTTTTTTTGGCTATCTTGCGAACCATCCATCTGTCTGAGATTGCTTCAAGATTATTCAATGAGGCATAGGCAACTCAATATCAACAAGCTAGACTAATGTAAACTAACATTTCTCTTACTCGTCGCTGAATTAAGTTCATGCTTAAGCTTTCTTCCCTCGGTCGGCCACGCATGGCGTCCACTGCAGTGCAAACGCCAGTCACCCGCCCAGAAGAAAAACAAGCTCAAAAAACAGTTCGGAAGCCCTATCCGAATTTCAAGGTCATTGTGGTCAATGACGATATCAATACCTTCGAGCATGTTGCAAAGACCTTAATGACATACATCCCTCATATGACATCTGATCGGGCTTGGGAACTCACCAACCAAATTCACTTTGAAGGACAGGCCATCGTCTGGGTGGGGCCGCAAGAGCAAGCGGAACTATATCATATGCAACTCCAGCGGGCGGGCTTAACCATGGCTCCCCTGGAAGCAGCCTAAACGATGGCGAGCAAAGGTCGGTTAGTCCTTAACCATTCCACCCATATTCCCGGTTTATTGGTCATTTTAGAGAAACTCATTCACTTTCCCGGGATTCAAACCGTAACCCCCGGGGTGATTAGCCGTGTTAAAAGACATTCACCCCATCTCCGATTAAGAGTGTCTGTGCCCATTCGTGGTGGATTTAAACTGTTAGCCCGCTCTGGCAAAACGGTGCAAGAAGTATTTGTTGTCACCACCCTCCCGCAAGATCGTTTTTCCCAACTAATCGCCGAGTTGTGTTAGAAAGTCCAAACTCTGAAGGGCAAGCCTTATTTCAGATTGGACCGGCGTTCTTTCGGCAGAGTAGCCGACCTGCCCGGGATTTAGGGGTCCTTGCTGCGGCTATCTACAAACAAGAGATGGGCCATCTACAAGTATTAGATGTGATGACGGGCTGTGGGGTGCGATCGCAACGCTATCTCTTAGAAAGCAACGCTGACTGGATTTGGGTCAACGATGCTAACCCAGAGTTAGCGGCTGTCTTGGCAAAGAACTTTAGACCGTTGCCTCCTGAACGGTATCGCCTCACCACTTATGCTGCCGAAGCGCTATTCCACGAGTGCTACCCACAGCACTGTACCTTTGATTTGATTGACTTGGATAGCTTTGGCTTACCCACCGCCTTTTTACCAGGCTGTTTCCGAACTCTCAAACCTGGCGGGTTGCTGTATGTGACCGGAACTGATAGCCGCACCTTAGCGGGTCACAATCCAAACCATAGCCAGCGTCTGTTGGGGGCATGGGCGCGATCACACCCGGCTGCTCATGAGCAAGGTTTGCGATTACTGCTCGGGCTATGTTGGCAACAGGCTCAACCTGTGGGACTTCATATTCAGCCTATTTTTTCGTATTTTCAAGGTCAAGTCTATCGGGTGCTCATTCAAGTCACTGAGCGACCCGTACAGAGCTGTATGGGCTTTTTGGGGTATTGCCACCATTGTGGCCACTACCAAACTGTTGCTTGGTCGCACCTGAGTCGGGCCGTCTGCCCGCACCAAGGTCTTCCCTTAGTTCTCAGCGGCCCGATGTGGCTTGGAACCTTACACAGCCCGAACTGGTTGGGAAAAATGCAGCAGCTAGCCCGACACTGGGGGTGGACCGAGCAATCCCAGCGCTTACAAATTATGCACCAGGAAGCGGAGATGCCCCCCTACTTTTTCGCTATGGCAGATATCGGTCGTCGGGGGAAAATGGATATTCCTAAGCGCGATCGCATCATCGCCCAGCTCCGCCAACAAGGATATCAGGCCTGCCTGACCCACATTCATCCCCAAGCGCTGAAAACCACCGCCTCTTTCCAGACCTGTCTCCAGATTGCAAAGCATCTCCAGATTGCCAAGCCCCTGTGAAGGAACTCATTTTGGGGTTAGCAGAGAGAAGGCTTCTGGGTACTATACAAATGAGTTGGTCTCCTGCTGGGGACACAGAGCTAGATTGAAGGAAAAAGGGTTAAGTTCTGAACGATGAATCCTCGCCGAACTGCTGTGATTGCTGCTAACGTTTTTCGCGATATTTTTCGCGATCGCGTCTTGTATCTTGCCGCTCTATACGCAATTGGTCTTGTTTTAGTCATTCTCTTCCTAGGAGAAGTCTCCGCGGGGACGGAAGGGAAAATCAGCGTTGATGTGGGATTAGCCAGCATTAGTTTGTTGGCGCTTGCTGTGGCGGCTTTCGAGGGCGGTGGCCTGATCAACAAAGAGGTAGAAAAACGCACCGCCTTAATTTTACTGGCCAAACCCCTCAGCCGGACAGAATTCGTGCTGGGTAAACATTTGGGTTTAACAGGGGTTTTATCCCTACTGATCGCCATTATGTCCGCCATTTTAGTGAGCGTTCTCAGTTGGCAGCAGTTTGCCTATGACCTCAACAATATTCTTTTGACCACTGGCTTTTTGATATTAGAAATGTCTCTGATTGCCGCTGTGTCAATCTTATTTGGGGCATTTACAAGCTCCTTAATGGGGACCGTGCTTACGTTTGCCGTTTATTTTATGGGGCATTTCAGCCAAAATCTGCTGAAGCTGAGTGAATCGATTAAGTCCGAGAGCGTTCAGCAGATTGCAAAAGTCATTTACCTGATTTTTCCAGATCTATCTCGCTTAGACCTTAAGAATCAAGCCGTTCATATCATTACCATTCCTCCCTCACAGATGGCGATGAATGCAGTGTATGGTTTAGTGTACGTGACCTTACTGTTAGCCATCTCCACCCTTATCTTTGCCAATCGAGAGTTTTAAAGGGGACGATACACCCGATAGTTGATATTAGGGAAAATATTGTCCATGACTTCTACCTTTTCCAACCAGCCGCTATCAATCTCTTGCTTTTTAATGCTGTGATAGAGATGCTGAAACCGAGCAATATGGGAACGAGTGCGGCGGACGGCATAGGGAACCATCGTCCCCGTTCGCATAATAAAAGCCCAATCAGAGGACTGTGCCAGTAATAATTCTCGGGATGCTTGGTTGAGGGCTCGCCACTGTAATTCATCCGCTGGCTCTAGCTTGGCCAGTTCAATCATCCGCTCTGCTGCCTTGTGGAGATGGGGATAGATCCACGCATTCGTGTCATTCAGCCAGTATTCATGAAATCCTTTATAGCCCCAACTAGACTGGGATGGGCGGCAGACTTGTTGGTTGGGCTGTGCCTTTAAATAATCGGCTAGATGGGTCATTTCGTAGGTCTGTTGGTCATACCACGACTTACGGAATAGATAATCAATAAACCAGGGACCTTCATACCACCAGTGACCATATAGCTCTGCATCGTAGGGAGAAATCACAATGGGGGGGCGATGCATCATGCCGTCTAAATGCCGGATTTGCTGCTCTCGATTGAACATAAAGTTATGGGCATGTTCTGCCGCCTTTTCACGGGCCCAATAGGGATCGTATAGGGCCTTATCGGAGAGTCCTCCCCCCCGTCCAGTAATTTTGTGATACTTGATGCCCACATTTTTACGTTGGCCATTGGGCATGATATAGGGCTTGATATATTCGTATTCCGCTTCCCAGCCCAAATCTTTATAGAACTCCCGATACTCAGGAGCACCAGGATAACCTACCTCAGAAGACCAAACCTGTTGGGAGGATTCATGATCACGACCAAACGCAGCCACACCCGTTTCCGTAAAAATGGGGGCATAGGTGCCAAACCGAGGTCGAGGTCGGGCATAGAGCAATCCATGTCCATCCATCAGGAAGTAGCGTAGGCCTGCATCGGCTAACATACGCTCTAGGCCTTCAAAATAAGCGCATTCTGGTAGCCAAATTCCCTTGGGCGGCCGTCCAAAGGTTTCTTGATAATGCTCACAAGCCACCTGAATCTGTGCCCACACGGCTTGGGGATACATTTTCATCAGCGGTAAATAGCCGTGGGTTGCCCCACAGGTAATAATTTCTAGATTATTGGTGTCTAGAAATTGCTTAAAGGCTGACACTAGATCACGATCATAGTTTTCCCACACCTCTCGCACCGTGTGGAATTCATTCACATAATACTCAGCTAGATAGCGAATATGACTATTGTGGACATTGCGCTCAACCTCTAATGTGGCCAGTTCTTCCAGCTTGGCAAGATGTTCATCGTATCGTTCTTGGAGTAAGGGGTCTTGGAGCATTGACACTAAAGGTGGCGTCATACTCATTGTCATTTTGAAATCTACGCCATCCCGCTTTAACCCCGAAAAAACCTGCAGTAAAGGGATGTAAGTTTCGGTAATGGCTTCAAATAGCCATTCTTCCTCTAGAACAAAATCACTTTCGGGATGGCGAACAAATGGAAGATGGGCATGGAGCACCAAGGCAAGATAACCAAGAGTCATATATTTTCGTTAAGAAGGGCAGAGGGAACGACGGTGCTTGACCGAGAGTATTAAATAATAGTAAAGAATGATCCCCCCTGTTGAATAGATAGCAACCAACAAATTTCTATCTTTAAGCGTGATTGGGATGATCCATACGGTTGACCCGTCCATAC
This sequence comes from Acaryochloris sp. IP29b_bin.137, assembly GCF_028285745.1. Lineage (GTDB taxonomy): Bacteria > Cyanobacteriota > Cyanobacteriia > Thermosynechococcales > Thermosynechococcaceae > Acaryochloris. The sequence continues at coordinate 14,984 of NZ_JANQOP010000230.1, forward strand.
CAACGCAATAAAACGCGGGCTAAGCGCTCTGGGCTATGACGGACGTACTGGGTGCTCGGATCCTCATCCATCACATTTGCGAGAATGACGCGACACCCTAGACGCATCAGCATTTCTCGGTCAATCACAATCGGGTGAGCGTTCTCTTGCATATATCGGGCTAGAGCCATGGAAGAGGGGAGTTTCTTTTGCACCAGCACGGCATCAAAGATTCGTTTTCCGCAGGCCGCATCTAAGGCTTTCACGTGATCAGCAACTGTATAGCCGTCTGTTTCTCCCGGTTGACTCATAATATTGCAAACATAGATCCGAGGCACGGTCCGACGAGCAATGGCTTCGACAATTTCAGGGACCAATAGATTGGGCACCACACTGGTATAAAGACTGCCTGGCCCCAGAATAATGAGATCGGCATCAATAATCGATTGAATGGCCTTGGGGAGGGCGGGAGGACAGTCGGGAGTACAGCCAACACGGACAATTCTTCCACCGGCAGCCGTAATATTGGATTCTCCTTCAATACAGCGGCCATCTTCCAAATCTGCCCAAAGGCTGACATCACTGAGGGTCGCTGGTAATACCTGACCCCGAATGGCTAATACTTGGGAACTTGCAGCAATGGCTTGCTCCCATCCTTCTGTAATTTCGCTCATCGCCGTGAGGAACAAATTTCCGAAGCTATGCCCGGCTAAGCCATCCCCCGCTTGAAACCGATATTGAAATAAAGCTGTAATCAGTTTTTCTTGATCGGCCAGAGCGGCAATGCAGTTGCGAATATCACCCGGGGGGAGTCCGCCAATTTCTCGTCTTAGCCGTCCAGACGACCCCCCGTCATCTGCCACGGTAACAATTGCTGTAATATTGGCGCTGTAGGACTTTAACCCCCTAAGGAGAGTGGATAAACCAGTGCCCCCCCCAACCACAACAATTTTGGGGCCGCGGTTCAGACGACGATGAACTAACAGCCGATCGACGACTTCATCCTGACTATCGGGGGATAAGACTTCGGTGATAGAGCCGAGGGTTCTGGTTTGTCCCCACCACACCAGAAAGAGTCCCAGCAGAATCACTAAAGGGCCACTCACCTGCCGGGGTAAGAGGCGGGCCGCAAACCGCAAAGCAGATTCCAAAAACTGAATCACATAAAAGATGGGAGTTAGGCGGACCAAAATCGCCAAGCCCAGACTGGTTAAGATCACCCCAATTGCACTTAAAAACAGCCAACGCTTGATGGATAACCCGGGAGATAGCCAGCGAATGGATCGGCTAAACCGCCCCGGCAGATGCTGAAATGGCTTATTTTTGTACTGATTTATTGTCTGTTTGGGAGACCCCATGAGCATCAATGGCTGAGATAATGTCCAAATATATCAAAGGCTATACGGCCCCATTGAATATTTGCCTGCCACTGTAGGATAGCAAGTTGACCTGAGCGGATGTAAATGGGCTGAGAAAGTTGGGCGCAACTATCGCCCATACCACCCTATCGATTGCCCAAGGATCAGTCGAGCTCGAAATAGAGGTGCCCACTCCGGCAGAGGATCAGCATTTGGGGGGTGAGGCAATTATTTGATCCTGGGGGTAAAACCTCACCCAAAGATGACGGTTGCTTGCTGTCGGCCTGAGGTCAACCTGCCCTTAAAGGGATAAATCAATATCTGGATTAGCAGGAGAACGAGGATCGGTGCTCGTCCGCTCTGGCTGGTCTGGGAAGGATTGAGTCGGTTCATCTGGCACCGCAGGAAGTTCAATGCCAGATTCCGAGAGGGGGGGTGCATCCGCCTCAAATTTAATGCGACGAATGGGTAAATTGGCAATCAGGGCAGTCGCTCGCTGGTCAGACTCTAAGCTGAAATTTAACCCTTCTGTATCAATCTCCACATAACGAGAAACCACTTCTAAGATTTCGCGGCGCATAGATTCCATCAACTCTGGTGATAGATTCGCTCGATCATGGGCTAGGACAATTTTGAGTCGGCTTTTAACATCGTCGCGACTGGTCGTCACGTCTTGGCCGAGAAACAGCCGTTCGAGAAAATCACTAATCATAGAATTTCAACGGGAACGTCCACAGTTAGGAGAAATGGCTACAGCATGACGCAGGTGGGGCCAATGGCAGGGGGATATGAAAATGATAGATTACCTTTTAAAGAAACGTCTAAGTCGAGAGAAAAGGGTATCGTAAGGGGCATCTAAATCTAAGAAATCTATATCCTTTCCTTCGATTCGCTGAGCAATATTTTGCAGCGCCATGCCGCTGAGGGAAAAGTTTTCTGATAGGACTAAGGGTTCCCCACGGTTAGTCGCCACAATCACCTGCTCATCATCGGGAATCATCCCAATCAGGGGGATCGCCAAAATTTCTTGCACGTCTTGAACGGACATCATGTCATTGGCCTGCACCATGGCCGGGCGAATGCGATTGACAATCAGGTTGATGGTTTTGACATGGTGCGCTTCTAAGAGACCCACCACCCGATCGGCATCTCGAACGGCAGAAATCTCAGGCGTGGTTACAATTAAGGCTTCATCTGCGGCTGCGATCGCATTCTGAAATCCCATCTCAATTCCAGCGGGGCAGTCAATAAGGACAAAGTCATACTTTTTCGTCAGGGCATAAGCCAATTGCTTCATTTGCTCTGGCGTGACAGCGTCTTTATTCCGATTTTGGGCTGCGGGCAGCAACACCAAATCGTGCAACCGCTTATCCTTAACTAAGGCTTGCTCCAAGCGACATTGCCCAGCCAAGACTTCTAGAGCTGTATAGACCACTCGGTTTTCTAAACCCAGCAACAAATCAAGATTGCGCAATCCAAAGTCAGCGTCTATGAGCGCGACCGAATGGTTTAGCTTTGCTAAGGCCATTCCTAAATTGGCTGAACAGGTAGTTTTACCCACCCCACCTTTGCCAGAGGTAATAACTATAATTCGACCCATAGAACAGAGAGCGTTACAACTTTCGTCAATTCAGCCACGCAAATGATTAATAGTTTAGATCAATTTCGGGAATTCGCTAGGGTTAGATCATTTTTTTGCTCAAGTCTGCTGCCCGGGCAATTTGAATCCCATCATCAGCAATATAGGCCACCTCAGGATAAAACTGATCGGGTGGAGATTCTGGCGCACGAGCGACCCAATCCGCAATCCGTAATTGCGTAGGCTCCATTTGTAGTGCCATGATTTGGCTTTTTTCATTCCCGCTGGCGCCAGCATGGGTGATGCCTCGCAATCGCCCCCAGACTAAAATATCGCCGTCTGCGACGACTGAACTCCCAGGATTCAAGTCTCCCATAATTACCACTGTGCCCGGATGACGAATCTCGGCCCCCGACCGCAGGGTCGTTTGGAGGTACAAGGGCGCTGCATCCTTTTCCTCAGCATCCAGCTTAAATTGAGCAATGGTCGACTGAGCCATTGGCAAGATTTGAGCTTGCTGTTCAATGGAATAGCCTGAGGTCGCTGCGGCAACTGCTGTTTGCCGACGTTTGGTGTGGAGCCGCGTTAAGTGTAACTTAACGGTCGATAAAGCACTGGCCATCTGCTGCAATTGCCGATGATCGAGTAGACGATCACCCGTTACTAGTTCAACAAGGGTATTGGGTGGCCAGAATCGCTGACCGACCTCCAGCTGCTTTTGCACCTCTTTGAGTAAGTCTGCCCATTCCAGTGTTGTTTCACTGGGAGCCGGTAAGTAGAGCAACAATTTGCCATCTTCAGCTTCGAGGTGGAGTTGCACTTCAGCAACCCGAGGTGACTCTGGTTCTGATTCTGGTTCTCTGCTAGCAGGGGAAGTAGAGGAAAGTGCAGCTCTAAGCCGTTCTGGATCCATAGACGCCCTTTGTTATTTGCGTGACTGTTTGGCTGATTTGCTTTTGGGGACGACGTTCAGTCGTTGACTGATAATCGTCATGCCACCCTCTTGCACCAAGATGGCAGAAATCCACTCGCTAGTTGGTTTATTGCCTGCTGTACCCACCTTGAATAAGCCGCCAGCGGGGAGCAGCTCTAGCTTGAGTTCGGGTTGATTCAGATAATTCTCCATTGTGATCGGTTCTTCCAGAGCCAACCCCAATAAGGGGTTGGCTCCAAGGGGCTCATCCACAATCACATCAAATTCAAATTTCTCTCCCACCCCAACTTCCTGGGGAAGATTAACTTGCACTTTGGGAGGTTTCCGGCCTGATGTAAGTTTGCTCTGTTCCGCCAGAATCTCTTGCTTGGTAATTTGCTGCCCTACCCAATGTTGACGGGAGTGGAGGGTAGATTGTAATTTTACCGGCCCTTGATCGAGGGTTTGGGTGCCGATGATGGTGGTTTTGGTTTCAACAACAAATCCTTGAGCTTTTTTTTCCCAAGTCAGCAGTTCGGTTTTGTAGGATAAATCTGGATAATCTTCCCAGAATGTGGCAATCACTTGTTTCAGGGTTTTCCGGTTTAGGCCATCACCACTAGTAAAGGTAGGGCTATAAAAGCCGATTAGCTTGGAGAGATCGCGTTGGTTGGCCGCTAGGTCAACTTGCGCTAACTGCTCTGTCAAAGCAACCGGAGCATCAGTTGCAGCTTCTAACTGAGTAATGTCTGGTGCGACGCTTTCGGCATAAGCGAATTGAGGCAATGCTACCATCGCTAGGGTCCATAGACAGGTTGTGGACAATCCCAAGCCTAATCGGCCCAAAGAATGGCGAACGGTCCTTAACTGGCCGCCAGTCTGAGCGGTCGTAGATTGCAAAATGCAGATAGAGTGGTGCATGGGAGTATGTAATAACAAGAACCAATTCACTCTTTCAGATAGGGTTTGAGCCTTGAGCCTATAGGAGGGGCAGCATCACTGTCGAGTGGTTAGCTTTGCCACATTTACCTGAAAGTAGCATCTCAATTCTAGATTAACTTTCCTATTGAAGGCGAAAACGCTAGAATTCTCAACTTCCACCTACCAAGGATAGCAACAGTGAGCCATTCCGAATCGGTTGCCAAAACAGTACAGCCTAAACGTCTCCTAATCGCTGCTAGCGGCACAGGCGGACATTTATTCCCCGCACTAGCAGTTGCCGAAGTACTTGAAGCAGAACAGTTTCAGCTAGAGTGGCTGGGGGTTAGCAACCGATTAGAAACCCAGTTAGTTCCCCAAAAATATCCACTCCGCACGGTTCCCATTGAAGGGTTGCAAACACGGATTGGTCCTAAAACGCCCATCCTCTTGGGCAAATTAGCGGTTGCAGTTTGGCAAACCCGTCAACTGTTGAAGCGAGGACAATTCCAGGGCGTGCTTACCACAGGAGGTTATATCGCTGCCCCTGCCATTTTGGCAGCTTGGTCCCTAGGGCTACCGCGAGTGATTCATGAATCGAATGCCATTCCAGGAAAAGTGACGCGATGGCTCAGTTCAATCTGTACAGGGGTGGGCTTAGGGCTAGCGGATGCGACTCAATATTTACCTAAGGCTAAAACCATGGTTGTGGGCACTCCAGTCCGTCCCGCTTTTCTGACCCCTTGTGACCTCGATTTACCAATTCCGCCCGAGGCAATGCTGATTGTGGTGGCGGGTGGTAGCCAAGGCGCAGTCTCGGTTAACCAACTGGTGCGCGCCTGTGCGCCCGCTTGGTTAGAAACTGGGGCTTGGATCGTTCATCTAACGGGGAACCAAGATCCGGATGCCCAATCTTTTCAGCATCCCCATTATTTGTCGATGCCGTTTTATGACAATATGGCCGGTTTGCTGCAGCGTGCCAATTTAGCCATTAGTCGAGCAGGTGCAGGAACCTTAAGTGAACTTGCGATCGCATCGACGCCAGCGCTCCTCATCCCCTATCCCTACGCAGCGGAAGACCATCAGGCGTTTAATGCTGCTGCCTTTGTTAAAGCAGGAGCAGCCGAGATGTATCGCCAGGATGAGCTCACAGTGGATCAACTCCAACAAACGGTTCTTAAATGGATTCAAGAACCTCAGATCCTAGAAGAGATGGCAACAAAAGCCTATAGCGTAGCGGTCCCCGATAGCACGGAGCGCTTCGCCCAGCTCATTCTTGAGCAGATCGAAGCGACTCCATAAAAGATTGAGATGCTGGACAGCGCTAAGCTTAAATCATTTTTAGGTGAGGATAAGCGGCCACCAAGTCATCGGCACTGAGGGTATCAGACTCTGCTTGAGGCGTCCATAACACCTCCAGGGCTAGGAGTTGATCACTGGAAACAGACCCCACTTGATTCAGCGCTTGACGGAGATCCTGATCCGACTTGATATCCGGAAGCTTTAGCTTTCCTTGGGCTGCCACTACTAGGGTCACCACTATATATTCTCCAGGGGCTTGGGTGAGGGCATCCGCTGTTTTGGTCAGCACTCCGTCGGATTCTTGGATTTGCTGCTTAACGTTGGACAGGGTTTCTGCTTGAAACTTACTGCGTTCGGTCAGGGCCAGATGGTTGAATTTTGCTTCTGCTGATACAAGCCGGGTTTGTTCGGATTCCGCACTGGCATAGACCCAATATTCTGGGTGACGTAACAGGGCCAAATTGGTCTCTTGCAGGACTTTTGCTAAACCGCTGCTGGAGCTGGTATTGCCCGTTTGGGCGATCCGATCTAAATCGGCTTTGAGTCCCCGGGCTTCAGCAAGCAAACCCACCTGGATTTTGGTCACTGAAACAGTAGGGTTCGCAGAGTTTTGGTCGTAACTGTTGCCACCTAAATTGAGCCCCTCGCCATCGCTAGCGATATTACGGAAGCTAGAAACCAAGAAGTTGGCAACAGCAATCAGGATCAGAATGGAAAATAAGCCGCCGCCGCCAAAACCAAAGAAGGGGATCAGGAAGGGAAAACCAAACCCGCCCCGAGGATAAGCTCCCCGAGAGTATCCCCCCGAATATCCCCGGGAAGGACTACTGCGATAGGAGCGAGACGGCACGGAGCGACGGAAGCTACCCCCGCTAATGCGACCCCCCGTTCGGGCCGCTAAGGCAGCATCGGCATTGCTGAAGACTAGGACACCAACGAGCGCGATCGCAACGAGTAGACGGGAAAAAGTTTTATAAATGGAACGTTTTGTATTCATCTTTCGCACTGAGGGCTTACATTAACGCAACCTGGGGACAGACCGTAGAGAATAGGACTGATCCGATAATCGGTAAGACAACCAGAATTATTCTGACAGTCATCGGCAACCCTCTGCCCCAAACCTTGCTTTGTCTTAAGTTTAATCCTTCTCCCTAGCCGAGGGTGAGCCCCAACAGAGAGATTACCGAAAACCGACCGTAACCCTAGTATCGAATCCTCGGATCAACGTAGGCATTGACAATATCGATCACGATGCTGGACATCACAGTAATAACTGAAACAAAGACGATAATTCCTTGCACTGTCGGATAATCTCTTAATGAAATTGCATCGTAAAGTCGATTCCCTAAACCTGGCCAGGAGAAAGTAACCTCTGTTAGCACGGAACCGCCTAGCATTGCAGAAATGGTTAGCCCTAAAACAGTGATGACCGGAATTAAGGCATTTCTCAATGCATGAAATACTAGAATTCGCCATTCAGGGATTCCTCTTGCCCGTGCAGCCTCTACATAGTCTGCTGTGAGTGATTGCTTGAGATTGACTCGAACAATCCGTTCAAAAATACCGCTTAAGAACAGTCCAAGGGTGAGACTGGGCAAGGCTAAATGATAAATCGCAACGCCAAAGGAGTGAAAATCTCCTATTAGTAAGCTATCGATTGTATAGAGACTGGTCGGGCCTTGCGGTGCACCTAACCGAGTTGAAAAACGAGTGCTATCAGGGAACCATCCAAGTTGCACCGCGAAGAATAATTTAAATAACATTCCCACCCAGAACATGGGTAGTGCATAAGTCCCAATTCCAAACATCCTGCCCCAGAAGTCATAACTGGTATCGGGTCTAGATGCTGACAAAATCCCAACCGTAACTCCCAAAATCAACGCAACCGTGAGACTACAAAGAGCCAGTTCTAATGTTGCTGGAAAATGCTGCTGGATAATATTCCAGACAGGCTCTCCCCGACTACTTAATGAAGTTCCTAAATCGAAGTTGAGTAAATCCTTCAGATAGTTCGTATATTGCTGCCAAAGCGGTAGATCGAGTCCTAATTGACTCCGTATGGCTAACTTCTGAGCGGCTGGGGCTTTCGGTCCCAGAATGGCATCAATCGGATCCCCAGGGGTGGCTCGCATCAGCAAGAATACGGCAGTCGTCACTGTCCAGATCATCAAAGGGGCCAGCAATAATCGGGCCACCACATAGGAACGAAGCGCACTGGAACGAGACATACTGATGTCCTAGGTCGCGGAACGGCTAAGAGAGGCAAAAGGCATTGCTTGGGTCGGTTCAAGCTTGACTCCCTGGATATCGGGGCGGGCAAAGGCATATTCTTTCCGTTGCCAGAGGGGGATAAAAGGAACATCTTGGGCCAGCAAATCTTGAATCTCTGCAAAGATTGTTTGCCGTTTACTGGGGTCTTGCTCTTGGCGCTGCTGATCGATCAGTCGATTCATCTTTTCGCTGTAGTAAAAAGAGCCTTGCCCAACCGTCGCACCTTCCTGACAGCCTTTCTCAGCTGATCCATCCGAACAATCTAAGAAGGGATGGATATAAGTATCCGGATCATAGTAATCACCACTCCAGTCCAGCATAAACATGGGGTAGGTTCCTTTATCCAGATTGTTATAGGCTGTCGCTGATTCGATACTTTTGAGTTCTACCTTGGCTAAATCCCCCAGTTCCTGCTCGATAAAGGCTTTGATCGTTGTAGCTGCAGGGCTATCACTGGGGACATTAGAGCGATACCAAAACTCTACTTTCAAGGGTTTGTTACCTGTGTATCCCGCCTTGGTCAACAGCGCCTTAGCCTGCGCTGCGTCTGAATGACCACTTTCACTTTGAAATACGGGCTTGCTGACCTCAAAAATACTGGGTATCAAACTATATAAAGGATCAACTTGACCATCAAACACGCGGTTCTGGATCAGCTGCCGATCAATGGCCAGAGCTAGCGCTTGGCGAACCTCAGGTTTCTTTAGGGTTGCATCTCGGAGATTCAAGCTGAGATAAGTGATATTGCTACCTGGTCCGGTAATGGCTTGCCAATCTCCTTTATCAGCGGCTTTGGCTAGCAACTCAATTTGTTCAGGATTCAGAGATTGATAGGCAATATCTACCGAGCCCGTGCGAAAGGCGTTGTATAAGTTGGCGCTGCTGGTAAAACTTTGAATATCGATGCCTGGATTGGCAGGTTTGTCACCCCAATATTGATCGAAGCGATCTAATCGAATCGAGTCGCTACGATTGTCCACCAGTTTATAGGGGCCAGTTCCAACGAACGTTGAGGGATTGAATTTCCCAGATCCGATTTCATAGGCTTGTGGCGAAACTGCAACTAAGCCTGAGAAGGCTAGCAAATCCGTAAACGCCGCAAATGGTTTTTTCAGCTTAATCTCCAGTTCTGACGCAGACTTTGCTTCGACCGACTCCACCACATCAGATAATAAAAAGGCCGGTTGACCGCCATTTTGGATAAAGCGATTGAGGGAAAATTCCATCGCCTTAGCATCAAACGCACTGCCATCGTGGAAAACAACGCCTGTTCTTAACGGGATGGTGTACACCAAGCCATCATCGCTCACCTTAGGCAATTCTGTAGCGAGTTGGGGCACCAGCTCTGTTGTGCCGCTCTGGTAAGCATATAGACGATCTCCCATGTTGTAGAGGAGATTGCCCGAGAACAGTTCTAGGGCATCTGCTGGATCCAAGGTTCTGACTTTACCCGTTGTGCCCAGCGCGAGACGAGTGTCTGCTCCAGTTGTAGAGGAACTTGGCCCCGAATTGCGAGGCTGGCAACCTACAATCAGTAATAAACAGCAACAGAACAGACTGAGATAGAACCTTGCCCCTCGCCATCGCCATCTCTGAGCCAGATAGGTCGGAGACGCTAGTACAAGACGCGTCAAAAATTTAGAAGGAGTCAACAAGAGCTTCTCTCACCGATACAGAAAGACAGTAGAGAAAGGGCATCAAAACATCTGTGAAGATCGTTGATCCGGCTCTACTGTCTTGTCATTTTATAGTGAGAGGGCAAAATATGATGCGCCTATGCATGGGAAATTTATCCAGGCAGCCTTTATTTTTTGCCCTCGTTCTTATCGGCGGCTGCCAAGGCAATTGGTTCTTGGCCCACACCTACTCTTACTTCCATGCCCGATTGTTCCAGCACAACGATAGGGGCTGAAGGATTGAGGATGATGGATTTGACCAAAACTTGGCCATTCGCAATCCGCTCACCTACACCCACTGTTCGGGTAGCTTTCTCACCCGGGGCTTTCAGAATTGCTTTGGGCCGACCGCCTAAGTTTACGACCCCTGTGACTTTCACACCCTGAGCCACTTCGGGTTTAGGGAGTTCAGGTAGAACAATCTTACCCGGCGTGGCCGTATTAGGCTTCGTCGAAGGGCTGCCAGGATTTGACCCAGTCGACTTGGGCACATTCACCGTTGATGCGGGCCGTTCCGGGGAATTTGAACGCGGGGGGGTGGAGCGAGCAGGAGAACTACCTGGGACAACCGCAGGTACAATTTCTGCGAAGGGATCGGAACGGCCACTTTTGACCACCCGTAAGCGTTCATCAGGGTCGGTCGGACGAGTTAAAACCACCTTTGCAGCAGGGGGAGAAGGAATTTCAGGTGAGGCGCTGGGAAAAGATTGTTCGGCGGGGGCATCAGATGACTGTTCTGTCTCAGGCTCCTCGCTACCCAGCAGACCACAACTCCCTATCCCCATGGATAGGAGAACAAAGGTTATCCCTAGTACTGTTTTTCGCATCCGTTTCTCCATCGTCTTAAGCACTATATTCACACCTAAATAGTTGTTATGTTTACGATTGGGTAGGTGGTCTAGCCTGTCCTGAGACGATTAGCTCAGGATTAGGCGGAAACTGCTTAAGATCACAACGGGTAAAAGCAAGAGAAAAATTTCTTGCTGTCAAGACAAGCTTGCTGTCAAGACAAGTTAGGATCGAAGCAGTTGCAGTCCACTGGTTTTGAGCGCTAACAACTATTCAACAACTCAAACGCCTAAGTCGCAGGGCAAGGTTTTTATCATTGGTGCTGGCCCTGGGGAACATAACCATCTTACGGTTATGGGACAAAACTTGCTTGCTCAGGCTGACGTCATCCTCTATGATGCCCTGATCGATCCAGAATTATTAAACCTGGCGAAGAAAACTTGCTTAAAAATCCTAGTAGGCAAACGGGGCAAAGGTCCTAGTACCTCTCAATCCACTATCAATCAATGGCTAGTGGATTATTGCTGTCAGGGATATCACGTTGTGCGCCTCAAAAGTGGTGATCCTTTTATCTTTGGGCGCACGCGTTCTGAGATCCTGACCCTCAACTCAGCGGGATGTCTGGTTGAGGTTTATCCGGGTCTCTCCTCTGCGCTAGCGGTCCCTTTATTGGCGGGTATTCCATTAACGGATGCTCAGTGCAGCCAACACTTTACCGTTTTAAGCGCCCATGCGCCGGACAATCTAGATTGGTCTGTCTTGGCCCGACTGGATACGCTGGTGATGCTGATGGGGGGTAGACAGCTAAAGACCATTGTTGATCATCTGAGACAAAACGGGCAATCGGCCCAGCACCCCATTGCCGTTATTCGATGGGGAGGTCGGCACCAGCAGCAGATATGGACGGGAACGTTAGCAACGATTGTGGCCGAGACTAGGGGGGAATTGCTATCGCCCTGTGTCATCGTGGTGGGCGAAGTGGTCAACCTTCGCTCCACCCTAGGGCTTTCTTTCCCGGCCAACACTGAATATGCTCATAGAAGTGATGCGGGGCGATTAACGATGGGTGCTTCTTTGGTTCGGTCTGATTTGCCGTTAACGGGTAAAACCGTCTTGGTGACCCGGGCTGTGGCTCAATCTACGACTTTTAGGGATGCCCTTACCTCAGTGGGGGCGACGGTGATCGATCTGCCTGCATTGGAAATTGGTCCACCGTCCTCATGGAAAGACTTAGATGCTGCGATCGCATCCCTTGATCGCTTTGACTGGCTGATCTTGACTTCTGCCAATGGCGTAACGAACTTTCTAGACCGCTTATGCCATGCAGAACTGGATGCTAGGGCACTCGCCTCTGTCAAGATTGCGGTGGTCGGTCGCAAAACAGCCTCAACCTTGCAAAAATATGGATTAAAGGCAGATTATATCCCACCGGACTTTGTCGCTGATGCGCTCGTCGATCATTTCCCTGATGGTGGGCAATTGGCCGGGCAAACACTGCTGTTTCCCCGAGTGGAAAGCGGGGGAAGAGACATATTGATTCAACAGCTCACGGCCAAAGGGGCAACTGTGAAAGCAGTCGCCGCTTACCAATCCCGATGTCCAGAGCAGATCGATCCAAACGCCCTTCAGGCCCTACGACGGCGAACGATTGATGTCGTGACGTTTGCCAGTTCTAAAACCGTTCGCTACTTCTATCAGTTGATCCAACAAGCGGCTGGCAACGAGGAGATTTCGGAATGGCTCAACCCGATCACGATTGCCTCTATCGGTCCCCAAACCTCATTCACCTGCCAAGAGGTCTTCGGCCGTGTCGATATCGAAGCCCAAGAATATACCCTCGACGGGCTGACCCAAGGTATAGTTGACTATTTTGGTGGATCGCAAGCGATTAGCTAAGTTCATTCCACACCAAAATTTCTGGAAAATTACCGGCAATGGTATACCCCGCCCAGTACCAAGGATGGTTAAACGGGAAGGTATTGGGTGCAGAGGATTGGGCTGTATTGCGGAGATTGGACTGAAGATGCTCCAGCAGCGTTGCTTGTTGATCGTCCAATGATACTGTATCCGCCAACGCCTCTAGCCACTGGATGATATCTGCATAAGTCAGTTTGCGCAGCCAATGTTGAGCATGTTGAAGGGCATGGACAGGATTACAGTTTTGGTGCAACAGACGATGAAAATGTACCATTAACAGCAAGCGAGAACAGTGATTGACCTGCCAAAGACTTTGAAGCACATGTTGAACACCCTTGGCTAATAGACTCGTGGCCAGATCGGGGCCGAGACTGGGGAAAACCGTTAGTCTCTGGGGGCCGCCCGCCAGGCAGACTAAGGGGTAAGCCTGCCAGTTCATTTGCAGCAGATCATCGACGGTCAACAGATGTTCATCCGTCAACCGCCATGCAGGAGTGAGATGAGCAGGCCCCGCAGTGGTTAAGCCTGTGAAATAAAGATTCCCTCCTGAACCCGCAAGTGCAGTGGTAACGGTCGTCTGAGTGAGTTGCAAACCGCCCAGTTGGGTATTTCGACGATAACAGGACGCAATGGCCTGTGCTTCTAGCGCTGCAAGGCTACTATCCCCGGTGGTCGATGGACCTGGGGGAACGATACTCAAGAGGTGGTCTGGAGGGGGTGGATCTGCCTTGAGCAGATTGATCCCAAGGCGCAAATTAGGCAGGAACGTAATCACAAAATTGTCTGGAAAAAGTGCCGACATAGGCAAGTAGCGCAAGGGCCGTGGAAGAATAAGAATCAGTTCCTGAATGCCAGATAAAGTCTCTTGGCAGAACGATTCAATCCCTAAAATTTGTTTGAGTTGGCTCAAAAGATGAATGGCTTGCCCATGTAACCACCAATCTGCCCCCATTCCAAGCAGATCGACGTCGGATGCCTGAGACGTGCTCAAAGACTGAGCCTTGTCCCAATTTTTCTGCCAGATTCCCAGGTGAAATCGCTGCCCCACCGGGGATTGTTCAGCCTTCTCTGGACTGCTCAAATCAAAAGGTTGGTGCGGGGAGGCAGAATAGAGAATAGGGTCTTCTTGGTGCTTCAGGATAAACGTGGATAGCGTAATGGGGCTGAGATGCCAATAGATGATAGCCCGCTGGGGATTGAGGAGGGGTTGCAAGTCTCCATATTGAAGTTGGACAGCCTCGTAATTGGGACCGAAACGCCAACGCCCTAAGGCACGATCTTGGCACTGCTCGGCCCAGAGGATAGCATCCTTCAGCTGTTTTTGGTGAATTAACCAATCTACCTGCAGTTGCTGAAAACCAGAAAATTGGTCCTCAATCTGCATATTTTGGTCAGAAGAGAGGGTTTTGCCTTGTTTGAAAATTTGGAGTTTAATAGCTCCTTCCAAAAGCATGGTCTGGATGGCAGCAGTTTCTTGTAAATAAAACCGGACTTTTAGAAGCGACTGCCAAAGGGTGAGGTGCTGATGGGGGAACCCATGAAAATCCAGTAAATCTAATGCTTTGAGATAGCTCAGCTTAGCTGCTTTCCACATGGTGGGGGGAGAGGGCTGCTGCCATGCATATTGAGCTTGAATATCCCCTTTGCACTGGTGCAAGCTACCACACCCTAGCTCATAGTCATCACTATCACACCAAAGCGCCTGAATCCCTTGCTCTAAGGTGTCAATGGCAGCGTCTACACCGTGAACATGCAGAACCGCCATCCCCAGATCTTCCCAAGCTTGCCAAAGTTGCTTGTCCGTCCAGCGAAGGGCTTGCTCGTAGCTGTAGATGGCTTCTTTAAATTGACCGACTTGAATCAGGATACTGGCCCGATTGTTCCAGGCTTGATACAAATCAGGTTGGTAGTCTAAGGCGCGTTCAAAACTGGCGATCGCATCCTCAAATCGGTGTAAACGGAATAACACCAGCCCTCGTCGATACCAGGATTGGGCCTGCTGCGGCTTCAATACCAATACCTTGTCATAGGCCGCTAAGGCAGCGTCATAGTCTTGGGCTTCGGTGCAGGCTAAGGCCCGCCTTTGCCAAAAGTCATAATCCCCATCAGGGACAGCGGAGCAGGGGACAGAGGATGGCGGCGGCTGAGAGGTAAGCGGCGTCACGTGTCCCTGGGCTTTCGCGAGTAACGCTTCTAGGGGAATCGTTTTCAGTTTGGCTTCAGGACTCCCAAACAACCGCTGGGCGTTGTGGTTGGCTGTGATCGCGTCTCCGTAAAAGCCCAGTTTTTGTAAGACGCTGCCACACTGAAGCCACGCCTCAGCGTTTCGGGGAGCAAATGCCAAGCCCTGATGGATACACTGCAGGGCATCGATATACTGATTGTTTTGGAGATACGTTTTAGCCTGCTCCAGCCAAGTCAGGGAGTCAGAGAAATCAGGGCTCGTCATACCAAACCTCTCCCTTACCTTGATACCCTGAAAGAGCAGCCAGAATGCAGCGCTTTTTCGACGTCATTGAACCAATCCTTGCTGACTTCAGTCTAAAGGATAGAGAAGAGACGCTGGTAATAAATATTGAAAACAAATTAAAGGTGAGTACTGAGCAACAATCAACGGAGGATTCGGACCACACCCTTATTCAAGGCTGTTTGCAAGGCAGTACTCAGAGTTTTAGGGTGTTGTATCGCCGTCATCAGTATCGGGTGCGGTCGACCCTGATGTCTTTGTGCGACCCTGAGGTGCTAGATGACCTCGTCCAGGATGTGTTTGTCCGGGTGTGGAAAGGGTTGCCCAAGCTAGAAGGTCGGGCCAAATTTACGACTTGGCTCTATCGCATTACCTGGAATGTGGCAGCGGATTATCGGCGGTCGGCAGCGCAACAGCGATCGCGCTGGCAATCCCTCACTCACCAGCTTCCCAAGCAAGCCACCGAACCCAATTGGCAGCATCTGCACTATCAGGATTTGATTAAACGAGGCTTGGTCCAACTGAGCTTTGAACACCGCAGCGTAATTGTGCTCCATGATTTACAAGATCTGCCCCAACAAGAGATTGCCGAGATGTTTGAAATTCCGATTGGCACCGTGAAGTCTCGTCTATACCATGCCAGAACCGCCCTCCGAAAATTTTTGCAACATGAAGGGATTTCCCTATGAACCCACCTTCCGACCCTGATCCGAATTTGAATCACTCTGACGCCAATGAGGAGGAATTTGCTGATGATCCAGCATTGGTGAATTTCCTTCAGCGATATCAACCCGAGGTGCCAGCATCGTCTCCAGATCTGGAGGACCGCATCCTCCATGCTGTTTTAGACGAAGTCGCCCAGTCACCCTCAAAAGCTCATCCCCAAACGTCAGTAGAGCAGGCGAGGATAGCGAGATGGGGGATTCTGGCTGCGATCACAGCCACCCTCGCCCTGTTCTGGGGCGGATCGCAAATATGGCAGACAGCCAAGCAGTCCGTCCCACCGGATGGAGATCCAGATGGCGATCTAGAAGCGTTTGTAGCGGAGAGTTGGTCTGGCGCGTTTGACCCCTTCGATAATTTCGATGATCCAGAAGCCGATTTATTGACGGATCCTTGGGAGTGGTGGGGACAACAGCCAACATCCGCCATTGCTGAAGCCAATATCGACACATGCAAGAGGTCCAGTCCATGTCAAGAGTAAGTAAAGGAGTCATCATTTGCTTAGCCCTGATCGGGATTTGTTCCCTGGGGCAATGGGTAGGGGATGCCTTTCCCCCTAGCGTCGCGCAAGCCCCTGAGCGTCGTCTCCCAAGGCGACGGTTTAGAGGTTTATTTCGAGACTTACAGCTGTCTCGCCAACAGCGACAAGCCATCCGTGCCATCCGCCAACAATATGGCTCTCAGACGAGGGAAAAAGCACAGTTACTGCGACAAACCCGGAAAGAGTTGAAAGCCATGATTGCTAGTGAGGCTGCTGAGGCAGAGATTCGGGCCCAGTTTCAAACCTTAGAGCAACTCACCCAAGAGAACCTGAAGCTAAGATTTGAAAATATGATGGCTATTCGTGACGTCCTGACTCCAGACCAACGCCAGCAGCTAGCGCAAAAATTAGCAGAGCGAAGACAACAACGACGGCAGCGGCGCTTTAATCCTGAGGACTCTGAGGGGTAGCTTCAGGTCTGATCACTTTGGTGATTTCTTGCACCACCGCTTGGCAAACCGACTCTACAGACTGATCGGATTTGAGCAAGATGTGAATATCCGCTTGCCGATACAGGGGACGCCGTTGAGTCAGCAACTCCTCCAAAACTTTCTGGGGATTGGGTTTTTGCAGTAGCGGACGAGATTGGTCAGCTTGAAGGCGTTGCCACAGTTGTTCGGCCGCAACATCTAGCCAGATAACCAGGCCATGTTGCAAAAAACTCCAGTTCTTTTGCGCCAGAACGATGCCACCACCCGTCGCCACCACGAGTTTTGTATGGGCAGCCACTTCTGACAGCACTTGGGACTCAATTTGCCGGAAATGGGCTTCACCTGATTCGGCAAAGATATCGGTAATCGCTTTACCCGTAAGTTGGACAATCAGGTCATCAGTATCCACAAAGCGATAGCCCAACTGCTGGGCCAAGGCCCGTCCAGTGGTGGACTTACCACACCCCATCATGCCGATAAGGTACAGATTGACGCCTTTAAGATTGACCATTCCTAAGATTGACCATGCCCTGAGATTTTATCGAGCCGCATGGTCTTTGAAAGACCGATAGGCTTTTTCAGGGTCGTATAAATGACATTCCTCAGAGATTTCTTTCATCAAAGCCCAATTAAACTGACGTTCATAAACATACTCACCCCAGTTTTCCTTGAGGCTTTGATGGGCCATGCGTAAGTTATAGGAGGGAATTGCGGTAGAGACGTGGTGAGGGATATGAACGTTAATATCGTGGCAGAGGAACTCAACCCAGCGGGGATAATCACAATGGACTGAACCCACGAGCTGGGCTTCAGCGGCATTCCATTCTTGAGTGGGCTTAAAGGGAATGTCAGCGGCGGTGTGGTGGACGATGGTGAAGGTGCTCATCCAGAAATGGTAGACCATCCAGGGAATCAACCAGAACTTGACGAAGCCCCAGAGTCCAGTGAAGTAGATGAGGATTGGGAATGCGATCGCAGCGAACAATACCACAACGCCGATGGAGAGTTTGACATCACCCTTATCTTTCTCATCAAAGGTGGTCCAGTTAAAGTGCAAATTGGCCCAGTGGACAATGGAACCCACCCACCAAAAATAACCGCGAATCAGCTCATAAACCGTACGAATCACTGGATCAAGGCTTTCATACTCAGCGCCATCAAAAGGCCGCCAGGCATTATCCACATCCAACTCATTGGTATGGGTATGGTGAAAGTTGTGCAAAATCCGCCAGCAATGAAAGGGATAAATCAGCGGCATCATAAACAGATGACCCACCACATCATTGACCCAGCGCTTCTTAGCAAAAGAGCGGTGCCCGGCATCATGGCCAATCACAAAAAATCCTGTCAGGGCTGTCCCCGTAAAGATCCAGGCCAAGGGCAGCAAAAACCAAGGGGAATTGACAATCGCGACATACCCGAGCGCCACCATCAAGACATTGATGATTGCCCCTGTCCAAGCCTTCACTGCATTTTGCTTAAAGCATTCCTTGGGCAGAGATTTGATAACATCTTGAAGGGTAATGGACGGATCGGTCAGTGTCCGCAGTTGAGAGTCAGACTTGACAAGGGATGCAGTCATAGCTGAATTAGGAATCTCCTGAGCTGAAATACGTGATCAAGCACCATGTATCAGGCTTGCCGCTGACCAAGCATGCTGTAATACCTCAGACTTGGACTTAAATTGTGGGCTTCTGATCCATACGGGGAAAGTATGGCAAAGCATTTGAGGGATGATTGAATCGCAAGACAAATCAATATTTCTCAAGAGCGCTTTACACAACTAAACCTCTGTTTTTATAACATGATTTGAGGGGCATGAGGTATTTTTGCTTAGGGATAACTTAGGACAGCAACCCGTTTATAGACAAAGACTTTGGCGAACCCATTCCTGAGTGAATTACCATAGGAACAGTCTTTTTGCCCACCTCATCCAGTCCCTCACCCCTTTACATAACTTTATGAGTTCAGATTTGCGCCGATATCACATCACTACCTTTGGTTGCCAGATGAACAAAGCTGATTCGGAGCGGATGGCTGGAGTGCTGGAAAACATGGGATTTCAATGGTCCGACACCCCGGATGATGCCAATCTTATTCTCTACAACACCTGCACGATTCGGGATAATGCTGAGCAAAAGGTTTATTCCTATTTAGGGCGGCAAGCCAAGCGTAAACATGCGGAACCAGATTTGACTCTGGTAGTCGCAGGCTGTGTTGCTCAGCAAGAAGGAGATGCACTACTGCGCCGCGTACCAGAAGTGGATCTGGTGATGGGACCGCAGCATGCGAATCGTCTGCAAGATTTACTGGATCAAGTGGCGACAGGTCAGCAAATCGTGGCTACAGAACCCATCCATATTGTCGAGGATATTACTAAGCCTAGGCGAGACAGCACCGTGACGGCTTGGGTCAACGTGATTTATGGCTGTAATGAACGCTGTACCTACTGCGTCGTTCCCAATGTGCGGGGCGTTGAACAGTCTCGGACGCCAGAAGCGATTAGAAATGAAATGGTGCAGTTGGGTGAGCAAGGCTTCAAGGAAGTTACCCTGTTGGGCCAAAATATCGATGCCTATGGTCGAGATTTACCAGGAGCCACCTCAGAGGGTCGCCATCAGAATACGCTGACAGACTTGCTTTACTTTGTTCATGACGTACCTGGAATTGAGCGTATTCGATTTGCGACGAGCCATCCTCGCTATTTTACGGAACGTCTGATTCGGGCCTGTTATGAGTTACCGAAAGTCTGCGAGCATTTTCATATTCCCTTTCAGTCCGGGGATAACGATGTTCTCAAGGCCATGTCCCGGGGCTATACCCAAGAGAAATATCGCCGAATTATCGATAAGATTCGCAATCTAATGCCAGATGCCTCGATTAGTGCCGATGCAATTGTCGGGTTTCCGGGTGAAACGGAAGCCCAGTTTGAAAACACTTTAAAGCTGGTGGAAGAGATTGAATTTGATCAGCTCAATACCGCTGCTTATTCTCCTCGTCCCGGCACTCCTGCAGCGCTCTGGGAGAATCAACTGAGTGAAGAGGTCAAAGCGGATCGATTGCAGCGGTTAAATCATTTGGTGGGTTTAAAGGCGGGGATGCGATCGCAACGTTATGCCAACCGTATCGAAGAAGTCCTCGTCGAAGACCAAAATCCTAAAGACCCGACGCAAGTTATGGGGCGCACTCAAGGGAATCGCCTTACCTTTTTCCCTGGCAAAATTGAGGAACTACGGGGCCAAATCGTTTCGGTAAAAGTCACTGAAGTTCGCTCTTTTAGCTTGACGGGAGAACCCCTATCAGCTTTGGCAACCACCGCTAGCTAGATAAGGTCTATCTCTTGTTATCAGTCCGAATAGGCCAAGAAATCCGCAACTTTTTGGGCACTCAAGAATCGTCTGTGCTGTCTTAATGCTTCTGACGCACGTAGGGGTCAACCCCTTCTTTCAAACGGAGTTCAATATAGGCATATATTTCTTCAGCACCCATATAATTGAAGGTTCTCATAAATGTCTTCATATGGAAGGTTCTACTTGCCCAGATGGATCAATGTAGCAAACTGCAATTTCATCGATTCCTAGCATGGCTGTGAGCTTGTGATGCTCACATAAATTTCTTAATTGTCTGCTGCCAAAACTGAGCGGGCTTTCGGTCTGGGAAATACTGGGCAATATAGTCGTGACCATTTTGGGCCAGTGTGTTTCTTAAGGTTTGATCTTCCAACTGAAACAGGCATTGCACCACCTCAGCAGGGGTCTCCCCGGTTAGGGCTGTTTTACCATGCTCCATGCAAAAGTTAGCCCCCCGGGCCGTTTTGCCCACTACCACAATGCCTGCAGCCATCGCTTCTTGAGGCGGTAAAGCACAGCCTTCCGAGGTCGCCGAGGCGAGAAAGGCTTGGGGGCGACGGAACTGCTGGGCTAACGCCTGTAATGAAATGCCATCAACCCGTTCAAATTGCCAGAACGCCCCTCCTTGCTGTTGGTAAAGAGCTTGGGTTTCCAGGATAAAATCTTTGCCCTTACGTGGGAAGGCAAAGAGTAACCCCTGTTCTCGCTGCGCTTGGGGAATAAAGGGAAACAGCTCGTTGTCAACAATATTGGGCACAATTTCAGCGGGTTTATCAGGATAGGTTTTGGCGCAAATCCCTTGCATCAGCGCCGAGTCCGTCCACAGGAAAACGTTATCCCTGCGGTAATCGAAATTGGTTTTGGTTTGCAGGGGAGATTGTTCGTATGCGATCGCAATCCCCTCCACATCATTAATCAGCAGCGTGGCAAAATCAGGGACTATACAAATATCCTGGGGTTGTCGGTCTCGCCAAGCAATATAGGGCAGTGTCCGATTCAGCCCAAACACATCCCCATAGTTATCCTGACCACTGATCGTTGCCAGGACCGCTTCTGCCCCACATTGGCGGGCTACCCAGCAGTGGCGCATGATATTCATCGTGCCCCCAAAGACCTCATCCACATACAGCCACTGTCGCAGAAACCAATCATTGACCCGTTGACTCCGGGATTGGATCACCCCCTCTGAGAGCAGTCTCCAGAGCCAACCTTTCTTCAAATCTGGAATTAAAAAGACAAAGCGCATGGGAGATAGAGCCAGAATCGAGGCCGAAGAATGTCAAGATTAAGCGGCTACAGCAGACATCTTTAAACAGTGGCGAACGGCGGTAATCACATCCTCCACATCAGAGTCAGTCAATTTCGCCGAGAGCGGAATACTA
Organism: Acaryochloris sp. IP29b_bin.137; assembly: GCF_028285745.1. Lineage (GTDB taxonomy): Bacteria > Cyanobacteriota > Cyanobacteriia > Thermosynechococcales > Thermosynechococcaceae > Acaryochloris. Next base: position 36,580 of record NZ_JANQOP010000230.1, read on the forward strand.
ACGGTTTGGCGACCGATTTGCGCGGCATAAGGATAATCCTGGGGCTGCCATCCAAAGCGCTGCTGGTAATAAGGGTGTTCGGGCAGGCTCAAGTAATGCACGCCGGTACCGATATGCTGGCGGTGCATATCGACTAAAAACTGATCACGGCTAACGCCCGTTTGCTCCTCATCAATCAGCAGCGTATAGAGATGATACCCGTGGACGGTATCCGGTTCTGGAGGGGCAGGGATGCCCAGCGGCCCATCCGCAAACGCCTCATTGTATCGCTGCCAAATTTGCTGCCGTCGCTGCCAGTAAGGGGTGACTCGCTGAAGCTGGTGAATCCCGATGGCGGCCTGGATATCCATCATGTTGTATTTAAACCCCGCTTCTACGACTTGATAGTGGTTATAGCCATCGTCACTAAACCGTTTCCAAGCATCTTGGCTCATGCCGTGGAGGGCTAACACTTTAATCCGATCCGCATCCTCCTGGGTTTGGGTGAGGATCATGCCCCCCTCCCCCGTCGTAATATTTTTGGTGACATAGAAGCTAAAGCAGCCGAAGTTACCAAAGGTGCCAGCTTTACGTCCCTTATATTCTGTTTCGATTGCATGGGCACAGTCTTCGATCAGCACCAGATCATATCGTTGTGCTAAATCACAAAGCGCATCCATATCGCAGGGGCGGCCCGCAAAATGGACTGGAATAAGCGCTTTAGTGCGTTCCGTAATTTTGGCTTCTACCTGGGCCGGATCGATATTCATGGTGACCGGATCGATATCGGCTAAGACCGGAACCCCACCTGCATGAATAATGGCATTCACCGTGGCACAGAACGTCAACGGGGTTGTGATCACCTCATCACCTGGGTTCAGGTAGGCGGCCAACATACTCAGATGTAGGGCTGCGGTACAGGAGTTCACTGCGATCGCATGTTTGCCCCTTTTATAGGTGCAAAAATCCTGCTCAAAACGCATCACTTTAGGGCCAGTTCCCAGCCACCCCGTTTTTAAACTGGCCATCACTTCTTGCATTTCCGCCTCTTCAATGGCGGGGGATCCAAACACGAGAAATTGGTCTTGAGAGCGGCTCATAAATCACAGCCTTTTTGCAGATGAGAGGAATGGGGACAGACGATTCAAAAAATCTGTTCTGATCCTTAATATTCCCGGTTCAATGGATAAATCCTATCCTGGTTCAAGTGTCTTCATCAGAACCATCTAGCCCCCACTAGATATTGTCGAACTTCAGAACACAGCCTTGAGTGAGCGACTTGAGGCATACTGGATGAGAGTTCGCTCATTCGGCTTTAAAGACCTGAATTGAAACATTAATGGCGGATTTACAACCTTACTTCCAGCTTCTTCGCGTTTCTGCAGAGGTTACGCCTGCTGAGCTAAAGGCTGCATTCCGTCGTCGAGCGCGTGAGTGTCATCCCGACCTTCATCCTGACAATCCGAATGCTGAGGCGGAATTTCAGCAATTGAGTGAAGCTTATGACATTATCTCTAAAGCTCTTTATCCCGCTCACCAAGCGGCCCCATTCATCTATGCTGATGGCAGTGACAGTCAGAGCCCTGCCCAAGCCCTCTATACCAGAGCCACCCAAAAAGCGGCTGAAAGAGACTATGAAGGGGCGATCAAAGATTACACCCGGGCCATCGAATACGATCCAAAATTTGTGGATGCCTATCTTAGACGGTGCCAAATCTGGTTTGTCCAAGGAGAGGATGAAAACGTCCTCGCAGACTGTAATGAGATTCTCAAATTAGATGATACGGTTGCTCAGGCTTATTATTATCAGGGTCGCGCCCGATTTCAGTTAGGGTCAGCCCCCTCTGCAATTGCCTCCTACAGCCAAGCCATTGCCCTAGACGAAAACTATGCCCAAGCCTGGCTGCATCGAGGGCGGGCTCGTCGGGAGATGAACGCAGATAAATTAGCTCGTGAAGATTTAACCCATGCAGCAGCATTGTTTGAAGCGCAAGGTGAGCCAGATGAAGTCCATCGCGTCCAAATGATATTGCAAGAGATGGGGCGTCGCCCATTCACTAAACCGAAGGTTAAGCCTTCAGAGCATCGTGGGCTGGTCCAAGATATCTTCTCGACCATTCCTCAATTTTTCTGGAACCCGAGTGGGGGGTTACTGCCCACCTTTGCGCGCTTGTCTGCTCGGCGCGCCACTGAAGTGGGGGTGGGCTATGCAGGATTATCCATCATAGGCTTCGTGTTGGCCGCTAATTTATTTCCTGGGGCCTTTAGTGCTGTCTCCTGGGCAGAGCGGCTGATGCTCAGTGCGGTGCCGTTTGTCAGTTTAGTCTTTTTAAATCAACTGGCCCGTAGCTTGACTCGCACTCGGGGCAGTTGGGCCAGCGATATCTTTATCAGTGGGGCAACGTTATTACCCCTAAGCCTGTTGATTTTCCTAAGTGAGTTGGTGGCTCAATTCGGGGCAGCGGCGGTTTGGATCGCCTCGTTCTATCTGGGGTGTGATGCAATATTGATCCTGTATGTAGGCTGTACTCAAATTAATAATTTGTCAGAGCAAAGTGCCACATTAGCCGTGCCGACACTATTATGGGTAACCAGTGCCATAACTTATGGCACTTTTACGCTACTTGCCAACTAAGCGAAAGGAATGAAACAGCCATTGTGATTGTTACTCTGATCGTTTTCTTGGGATGGATTGTCTCCGTTTGTCTGCACGAATTCGGACATGCCATTGTTGCCTATTGGGGGGGAGACAAAACGGTTAAGGATAAAGGATACCTCACCCTCAACCCGCTCAAGTACACGGATGTTTCCCTCAGCTTGGTGCTGCCGATTGTCTTTCTATTGATTGGCGGTATCGCTTTACCCGGGGGAGCCGTGTATATCAATCACAGCCTCATTCGGAATCGCTGGTGGGAAAGTGCTATGTCTGCCGCGGGTCCTGCTGCAACCCTTCTGGTTGCGCTATTGATATCGGTTCCTTTTCGATTGATGAATCCACCTGATTCTTTGGAAAATTCGTTCAATATAGAAGCACTGGATCAACAAACTCTTTCATTTCAGACTCATCTGACAACCCAAGATCAACTGTGGTTAGCCCTTGCTTTCCTGGGACTTCTAGAAGTTGCGGGTGCTGTTTTAAATTTACTGCCCATCCCCTCTTTAGATGGCTTTGGCATTATTGAGCCCTGGCTTCCCCCAAGCCTGCAGCAACAAGCGAAAAAGTTTGGGCGTTATGGTTTTTTAGTCCTATTCGCTTTACTGTGGTTTGTGCCAACTGCCAATGCTGCATTTTGGGGATTTGTGTTTGGCCTGAGTCACCAGCTAGGTATCCCCGCGTTGCTGTCTGGACAAGGGGCTTTGGTGTTTCGGCAAGGGTCTTGGCTACCATTGGTGGTGCTTGTGGCGACCATTGCCATTGGTCAACGACTAAATCCCCAGACCCGAGTGCAGACCGATCAGACGAAGGATTTGCAGCGTGCGATCGCACATTCAGAGCAAGCCGTTCAGGCCCATCCTGATCAGCCCCGGTTTTGGTATCAACGGGGGCAACTCTTACTGGACGACCATCAGTACGAAGCCGCTGAAGCGGCCTTTCACAAGGCCATTCAACTTCAGCCTGACGCAGATACTTGGCATTTAAGAGGGATTGCCCTGTTATTTATGGGGCAATACGAACATGCGATCGCAGCCTTCGACGAAACCTTACATCTCCAGTCCGATCAAGCCTTAGCTTGGGTGCATCGAGGTCGTGCGCAACGAGGGTTACAACGGTTTGAAGATGAAATTGCAGACTATGATCAAGCCCTTGCTCTGGATCCAGAGAATGCGAATATCTGGTGCGATCGTGGTTTAGCCCACTATCACCTTTCCCAATATGAAGCTGCGATTGATAATTTTGATCGAGCCGCTTTTCTGGAACCATCCGCTTGGCAAGCATGGTACCTGAAAGGACTCGCCTTGGTGCCTCAAGAAGAATACGCGCGGGCCATGCGCTGCTACGACCATGCTTTAGATCTACGGGCAGATGCGACCCAAACCTGGATTGCGAAAGGTTCGGTTTTATTACAGCTCCAAGATTTTGAGAGCGCGATTGCTTCCTACAACCAAGCCCTGTCTCTAGAGCCTGAGAATGCCACAGCAGTCTATAACAAGGCTTGTACTTACAGCTTACAAGGACAAAATGCGATCGCTCTTGAGACACTGGATCAGGCCTTGCAACTTGATTCGCAAGCCAGTCGCCTAGCAGCTTCGGACGTCGATCTCGATCCATTGCGATCTCTTCCTGAGTTCCAACAATTACTGGCTCGTTATACTGCTCAGGACAGCGAGGCACCCCCTCCAGCTAACGGAGTAAAATAGGCCAGCGGTATAGAATAAACCGCCCTACGTTAATCGCCCAAACCACCATGAGGAACCAAAGGTATAGCCGCAACCACCGCGGTTGCCGAGCTTGCCGTACCCATAACTGCCCTTGTCCAAGCTGCACAAGCCGAAATATAGAGTAAAAACTGCCAATAATGACCGAAATCCCCCGCTGAAAAATAGGCGTCAAGATCAGCTCTGACACAATCTGGGCCAGGAAAACAATCAGATAGGCATTCAGCAGGCGGCGGATAATCGGACGACGACGATATCTAATCCGCATCATAATGGGCAGTAACAGGCCTGTTACTGCAACAAAGATATGCCAATAGGGAGAGGACGGGGGTAAGCGATCTGCAATATCTAGATGAATTGCCAGCCAATTGGCCCTAGCCAATCCGCCCATCAAAACCGAAAGACCCGTTATGCCAATAATGACTCCCAATAGGAGTTTAGGTTTGAGGGTTTGGGGGCAGGTCATCATCCTGAATAACGGGACTTCTGCGCAGAGAGAGCTGTCACCATTTTCTGAAACTTGAACCGTTCTGTCACTAGTCTGACCCATCAGATGCCTGTCAAGGGATGAAAAGTGTTACGGTGAAATGCGGCCAGTTAAATGGTTGTACCCGTTTGTATCGATCTGAACGCTATGCCCTTAGTATCCTTACTGATTCGGACAACTACACTGATGTTGAGGAGAATCCCTTTACTGAAGTCTCAGCAGCTGTTGAGTTCAGCCTTGGCGGTGTGCCTGGTTGGTATCCTACTGTTCAATAACAGTGTGGCTGCACTCACCCTATCCCTCCCCCAACTGGCAGCAATGGGCGCATCAGATGATGCTTTAGATCAGCGACAGCGGGTTTTAGACGAAGACCTAAAAATTGATCCCACTAAGCTGCGCTATCGAGGTTTGGACTATGTTCAGTTTCAGCCGGATGCCGAACGCTTCAGTGATGCTGAAATTAAATCTTTCATCAAATCAGATATTAATAAAGATGTCTTTGTTGCCGTTGCCAGCGGTTCAGTGCAAGTCTTTGGTAATGTCCAAGATATCGATGTGGCCCGCGAAGTCGTCACTCAAATCAAAGACATTCCGGGTGTCCGAGAAGTTATGTTTGATATTGGCCTAGACACTAAAGCGGAGTAACCCACCCTCACCAGGCTTATTGGTGATCTAGCAGTCAGATTTGTCTGGCCAAAATCACGAAAATATGATGATTATTCGAAGTTTAAGATAAGTGAAAGCCCTGATTCTTGGCAGGACCCTGACTGCCTGACACGCCTACTCAGTCCCTTGGATTTATCCAGTGTGGCAAATGAAGGCTGCCAGACGATCTGAACGAGCTAACCTGAGCAGTTTATGCTGCAATGCAAGTCCAGTTAGCACAAGGCTTTGAGGCACTTACGTCAGGTAGTTAGGCCATTACCTCAATGCCAAAAAGTTTTCGATTGATTGCAGTTACAGGCTGTTTGATTTCTGACATTTAATCTAATTTTTTTATCTATATGTTGACAATGTCAGATCATGGGGTTACCTTCGAAGAAGAGTCTACTGCAAGTGGGGGACGAAAATATGCCTGATGGAGATATTGTGCATAGCGGCTTAGGAAGGCTATATAAGAAGCCATATGAGTGGCTATGCGAAGGAAAAGCCACCAGTGAAGAATGTGCTCGAACTCCCCTGGCAGCCCTCAAGAAAGACATCATCCGAAAAGGTAATCTGCCTGTCAGACTTTCACAATATATGGCGGAAAGATTGATTCAAACTGTCAATGCGATAGGTGATATCAGTGCTGTTAACTGGACTGCTGTCAATACAGCATTTGATCAAATAGCCCAGCAAACGCATGGAAGTCATGCTCTTAAAGAGCTAACTTTACGGGCGGCTAAGAGTTTCCTTCACGATCTAAGGTACGGACAAGAAACTACCATTAGCAATGCACCAACCGCAATCCTAAAAGGATTCTTTCATGAAGTATATGAATCGGAATTCAAAGATCGAATTCCCCTTACTCCAACCCACCATGCTGGAGTTGATCCGACAATTTTAGATCAACGTATTGGGAATATAGAGCCGACCATTTTTACTGCAATACAAAAGTGGGCCAATAAGGCAGTTCATGATGGAAGTGTCAAAAATATCCGATTACCAAGGCGCGAAAAAATCAAAGAAATAGATCTAAATGAGAATATCGGTTGGTAGGTTAATAGTTATGGAAGAACACTACAAATTCGATAAAGACTATACATTTACTTTTGGACCTATTGAGAATGGTAATGGTAGTGTTCATGTTATTGAGCATAATAGTGGATTAGAGGACCATATAGGGATCAATATCTTTGATCAAGATTTCCAATATCGTTCTTCGCATAAGTTTCCAACAGTGGTGGCTGACCTGATTGACCTTGCGGTTAGTATTCATGCTTCTGATCGCCTTGCTTTGCAATCTATCCGTTATGAACAAACTCGAATCCATGTCATTCTTCCTGTAAGAGTCCCAGAAGTAATGAATTCCAGTACATTTCTTGTTAAGTTAGTAAACTTACTAGGATGGACTACTGCTAGCCAATGGTCATTTGAGTTTCTAAAATGTGCTGATTCTGAACGCTTGATCGAACGGCAAGGAGCTATTCCTGTTATTCCTAGGAGCTGTGAAGTAGCGCTGTGGAGTGGAGGTCTAGATGCTCTTGCAGGGCTATATGCTCGTTTAGCAAGCAGTGACGCGGAATCCTTTTTGCTATTTGGCACAGGTAGTAACAACATTACCTATGCCCGCCAAAAACAAGTATATGAAAGCCTAAAGATTCCATATCGCGTTGATCTTTCTCGGATACCCATTAGATTTACAGGCAGCAACTTACATCGAAAAAATAAGATTTCTCGTGCCAGAGGCGTTGTCTTTACATTGCTTGGTTCAGCTTGTGCATACCTGATGGGCCAAAAAACCTTGCATGTATACGAGAACGGGATTGGTGCCATAAATCTCCCGTACCGTAAGTCAGCAGTTGGACTAGAGCACACCCGATCAGTTCATCCCCTAACGTTATTGCAAGTTAGTGGTATTGTTTCAGAGCTGATAGGAGAAAAATTCACAGTTTACAATCCTTTCTTATTTTGGACCAAAGCCGAAATGTGCAAAGAACTCGCCAAGTACGAAAAAGACGATTTAGTGGCATTGACAATGTCCTGTGATAGCCCCCACCGTCAGCAGCCAACTCAGTGTGGATACTGTTCATCTTGTATTTTGAGAAAACAGGCTCTTGCTGCCTCTCACATCAAAGATAAAACTTCTTATGTATTACCGAGCAAAAATAAACGAACAGATGATGTAAGCTTGCATCTAAGACACATGCTAGACCAAGTTTCTACCATCCAAAGCTTGTTAAATGTATCAAGAACTCCTAGTGCTCAGTGGCAGGGCCTGACTAAACAATTTCCGATATTAGATGACATCGTTGATCGAAGTGCTAGCGCAGAAAATCTAACAGCTTCTGAGATGCAGCAAAAATTGATCCAGCTTTATCAAAGCTATGTGAATGAGTGGGATAATGCTGGATCTCAAATCCTGGCAAATTTCTCTGATCAAATCAGTGGTATGCCGCTATCTAATCGAAGTCCCATCACTGTGTAATGAGCTTGGAGAAAAAAGTGATGGCTACAAATGTTTTAGATAATATAGACTTACGTCGATTAGGAGAACGTCTGCAACAGGCACGGAAAAAGTGTGGAATGACACAAGCTGATGCAGGGCAAGTGATTGATGCAGCTCGGACTACCATCGTAGCCATTGAAAAAGGGGACCGTCGGATCAAGCCTAACGAATTGATTCAACTAGCTCGTGCTTATGGGCGAGCAGTCAGTGATTTTGTTCGTTCTACTCCGCCCTCAGAACCTTTCGAAGTTCAATTTCGAGCAGCCTATCGTCGCAATCAAGCGGAAGAGAATCAGATCAAACCAAGTATTGACCGCCTTGAGGAACTTTGCCGAAATTACCTAGAGCTTGAGCAAGCAATGGATGCACCGCTCCCTCGTAACTATCCTCAAGAGTACGAGGTTGCTAATATGCCTATTGAGGCTGCCGCAGAAAGTATTGCGATTGCCGAACGTCAGCGTCTTGGCCTTGGGGATGCCCCTATTCCTTTATTACGCGACATCTTAGAGCAAAGTGTGGGGATTCGCATTTTCTACCTAGAAATGCCGCCCAAATATTCGGAAGTCTATAGCTATGACGAGCAGCTTGGGGGATGTATGGCTATCAATATTTCACATCCTGAAGAACGTCGGCGCTGGTCAATGGCTCATGGATATCTACATTTTCTAGCACATAGATACAAGCCTGTTGTGGATTTTGATGGCCAGTATCAGAGGATTCCAGAGAGTGAAAGACTTGCTGAAGCGTTTCCACCATATTTTCTGATGCCAACCAGTGGGTTGCTCAGCCGATTTAACGATATGTATCGTACTCATAATAAGTTTACTCCCACTAATTTATTTACCCTTGCTCATTACTACGGTGTATCTATAGAAGCGCTTGTTTATCGTTTGGAAGGAATGTCACTGGTACCCTCAGGCACTTGGGAGCGACTAAAAGATCGCGGCCTGAAAGTCAGACAGGTTCAGCAAGAGCTGGAATTAGAGGACATTCCACGTCGAACTGATATGGTGCCTATTCATTATCAACACTTAGCGATTGAAGCTTTGGATCAAGGACTGATTACTGAGGGACGTTTTAGTCATCTTTTGGGTGTTGATCGACTGGAAGGTCGTCGGATTGCAGAGGAGATGCGTGAATATTCTAGTGGCATGGTAGAGCCAGTAATGTATATAGATTTGCTTGATCTCCATCAAGCGTAAGCGGTGGAGAATACTCATGTTAATTCAGCAATCCCACCTAGTACTTGATGCTTGCTGCGTCCTCAATTTTTCTGCTTCAGGTCATTTTCTAGAGATCATAAAAGCGATTCCTGCAAAAGTTGTTGTTAGTGAAGTGGTCAAAACGCAAGAATTGATTACCCTACAACAACTAGAAAGTGAAGGCAATGAAGCTGTTATACAGTTTGAAACAGCAATAAACAAAGGTTTGCTGTTAATTGCAGACTTTGAGTCGGCTGAAGAGGAAGAAACCTTTGTAAAGTATGTTTTTGAGCTTGGAGATGATGGTGAATCAGCAACGGGTGCGATCGCAGTTCATCGTGAATGGGCTATCGCAACAGATGATAAAAGGGCTATTTCTTTTTTTCATCAAGAAGCATCTCAGCTCAAGATTGTTTCAACACTAGAAGTAATCAAATTTTGGGCAGACTCTGCCAATCTATCTGCGTCAGAATTGAAAAATGTGCTCAAAGATATTCGTGTAAAAGGACGGTATGTGCCACACAAGAATCATCCATTATTGGATTGGTGGCAATTGGCAATGCAGTAGCGGGTATTTCTAGGGCAGGGTCAATTGGGCTGCTGAGTTAAAAAACTGACGGTATACGCCTTGAGCCACCAACAATGTTGTCACCAAAGTGGCAAAGGCCAACATAAACATAATCAAGATCTGGTATGACGCTGCTTCCTGGGGATCGACACCGCTGAGCAACTGTCCGGTGATAATGCCAGGGAGCTTGACAAGACCCACCACCATCATGGCGTTAATGGTTGGGATTAAACCCGCTCGGATGGCCTCGCGACGATATTGGGCAATCGCTTGTTGGGGTGAAGCGCCCAAACAAAGGTGAGTTTCAATTTCATTGCGATTGGCTTTTAGGCTTTGCACCAGACGCTCCCCTGCGATCGCAGCCCCATTCATGGCATTCCCCATCACTATTCCAGCTAAGGGAATCAAATATTGAGGGTCAAACCAATTGTCAGGTTGCAAGATAAACACTGTCGTATAGCTGAGGGTCAACACCATACTGATAAAAATCGCCCCCCACAGCCAGGGGATGAGGTAGGGAATATCCTGACCAATGCGGTTGCGAGATTCGATACTAGCAACAGTCAACATCCCTGCAATCAAGGCCAAAATAGCGCCAGGATATTTCCAAGCAAAAATAAACCCTAGCAGGTAACCCATCATCATCAGCTGTAAAACGGTTCGCCCCGCAGCCAACAGTAGACTCCAAGTCAAATCCAGCTGCTGCCAAATGGAGAGACCCACAGCAATACCGATTAACCCCAAAGCCCAAGCTAGGTCAATGGGCTGCAGCGCAATCAAAGCAAGTACCGAGAGAATAAACACGGGTTGAGCAAAGACTTAATGGTGTCGAAATGCTGAACAGTTCCTGGATAGGGTTGGCTCTGGACAAGCATTTAAGGCAATCCTAGCACCCCACTTTGCTATTTTTTATCCTGATTGTTGTCAGATCATGGGACTGCCATGATGATGGACTAAATACCAGTCTTGTCCCAGGCGTTCAAAAATATTCGTCGCCATTGATTCAGCCTTTTGTTGGCGACGTTGAGCAACCTGCAAAACCTTTTCAATCAGAATGACGTAGGCTAACTCCCCGTTGCCATTGACGGTAATAATTTTGGTGTCAATTTCTAGATACGCGGTATTGCGAAAGATCTTTTGCCAGGAGGATTCAATGGCCTCCCAGCCTTTCAGCTCACCCCGTCCAGGATGAACACAAGTGCAGGCAATACCGTGGGACCACACCTGACGCATGGCTTCGAGATCTTTTTTTTCGAAGGCTCGATAAAACGCGTCATTGGCATCCAGAATAACTTGCTCATCTTGCATGGGGGAAGATGTCCTATGCTGTGAAACAAATGGGGCTTAATTGTCTTCTTTCTTTTTAGACGGTCCTTCTCTGATTCAGCGCCTAGGTTAACAACTTGTTATCTGCGTGGCACATTAGGAAATGAACCGATTGCAGCATTTTTGACTTTATTTTGACTATGATCAAACCCAAACTCATGTCCGTTGCGGTGGGTGCGATCGCATTCACCCTAATCGGTGCGCCTTCTCTCAAAGCCCAGCCCCAAAATCCCTTGGGCCTCTCCAAACGGCTCCGTTTCACCCCCACCCAACGGGCAAAACTGGAGCAAGCCAAGGTGAGTTTGGATGCTCAAATCAGAGGCATCCTCACCCCCACTCAGGGGAATCGATTTCAAGGCTCGTTCGCACAAGGTACCTCTCAAGCCATTGCCCTCAGCGCCCGATCCCTCACCCCCCAGCAAATAGCCCGCTTGCAACAAGCAGAAGCGTTGGAGGGAAAGCAACTCGACGATAGTTTGAGCAAGAAACCAGAGAAACAGTTAATGGCGCTGCGAGAGTCTGGGCAAGCAACTCCTACCATCAGCAATGCTGCCATCAGCGCAACACCGATTCCCGTCACTCAGACCGCTCAAGCCCCACCTACGAATCAAGCCCCACCTACGAATCAAGCTCCACAGGCAAATCCCCTCTCATCCTTAAACTTGAGTCCTGCTCAAGCCGCGCAAATCAAAAAAATCGATGCGCTGATTCAAGCCCAGGTTCAAAGTGTTCTCACCCCTACCCAATGGTCCGAATTACAGACTTTACAGACGGCTGGAGCTTCTAAAGGGGCAGCCTTAGCCAAGCTCAATCTCTCTGCCAACCAAGTCACTCAATTAAAGGAAATTGAAGCCATTGCTCAACAGCGCCTTCTTTCCATCCTAAATGCAGAACAAAAAAAGCAGCTCCAAGGCGGGCAGTTGAGTGCTCCGTCTGCTTCCCCCCCGCCAAGCTCAGCCCCTGTTTCCCCGTCTGCTGCTCCCCCTCAGTCCTCAGCACCTTCTGCCCTGGCCACTTTAAATCTCACGACCGATCAGCAAGCTCAGGTTCAGCAAATTCAAGCCTTAGCCAAAGCTCAGGTTCAAGGTATTTTAAATCCTGCTCAATGGCAGCAACTCCAAACACTGCAATCGTCCAATCTTTCACAGGCAGACGCTTTGGGGCAGATCAATCTAACGGGCGAACAAAAATCTAAGCTGCAAGACGTTGAAGTATTGACCCAACAACGCATTTTGTCCATTTTGACAGCAGAGCAAAAAAAGCGGTTACTGACGCCCTGAGAATCGCCTCACTGACAAGCCCGACCTAAACCGCCATCTTATCGGCCCCTCGGACGGACGTGGCGAGGGTCGTTAGCATATCGGTAGTGGTTTCAAAATTAACACAGGCATCCGTAATGCTTTGCCCATAGGTCAGTTGGCTTAAATCCTGGGGAATCGGCTGGTTGCCCGCCACCAAATGGCTTTCAATCATAACGCCTAAGAATTGTTGGGAGCCAGTATTGAGTTGCGCTGCAACATCTTCTAGGACCTCTACCTGCCGATTATGGTCTTTATTGGCATTGGCATGGCTACAGTCGACCATCAATCTTGGATTCAAGCTATGCTTGGCAAGATCTTGGGTGGCTTGTTCCACCTGTTCGGCGGCATAATTGGGGCCGTGTTTCCCACCCCGCAGAACCAAATGGGTATCGGGATTACCCGTTGTCTTAACGATACTGGCAAGGCCATGGTGGTTAATCCCCAGAAACCGATGAGGTTGGTTAGCAGCTAGCATGGCGTTGGTCGCAGCTTGCAGACTGCCGTCGGTGCTATTTTTGAAACCAATTGGCATGGATAAACCGGAGGCCATCTCTCGGTGGGTTTGACTTTCGGTGGTGCGAGCACCAATGGCGGTCCAGGTAATTAGATCGGCAATGTACTGGGGGGTAATTGGATCAAGGAGTTCTGTGGCGGCAGGTAAGCCCAAGTGAGCTAGATCCAAGAGTAGTTGACGGGCTAATCGCAAACCAGTGTTAATGTCATAACTCCCATCAAGATGCGGGTCGTTAATCAGGCCTTTCCACCCAATGCTCGTCCGAGGTTTTTCAAAATACACTCGCATCACAATTTCTAGCTGGTCGGAGAGCTGTTCGCGCAGGACCGCTAGCTTTTTGCCATATTCATAGGCTGCATCAACGTCATGAACGGAACAAGGACCCACAATCACCAGCAACCGCGGATCCTCATGACGCAAAATACCGCGAATGCGATCGCGGGTTTCTGCAACCAAAGCAGCCGCTGTATCCGTCAGCGGAACCTCGTGGTGGAGCAAGGCAGGGCTAATCAAGGGACGGGTTTCAACGACATGCAGGTCAGCTGTCTTATACATGGTGTCTTAAAAACTCCAGTTATGGGCCTAGATCACAAGGACCAGGGGGCGTACCTATAGTTTAGGCAATACTGTGGGGTCATGCCTAGAGATCTCTGATGCCTATGAATGAGCAAAATTGGCTCTCAGCTTCACCAGCCTTGCAAATCAGCTAAAGTTTATGGAGACGAAATTAACAGAGGCCCCCAGTTTTTCAGGGTTTCGAGTTTTGGGGGGCTATCCAAAGCAGGGGGCAGTGGGAGATGGAACCTATGGGACCAAAGGTTTGGGAGATAGTAGATGACTATTTCTCGAATCTCTTGATGTCTACAGATCCAGTTCTAACGGCAGCTCTGCAAGACAGTGATGTCGCTGGTTTACCTCAACATCATGTTGCCCCCAATCAAGGCAAGCTGCTGCATCTATTGGTCCAAATTCAGGGTGCTCGTCGCATCTTGGAAATAGGCACTTTAGGGGGCTACAGCACCATTTGGTTAGCTCGGGCCTTGCCAGCAGATGGCTATATGGTGACGTTGGAAGCCAATCTAAATTATGCTGAGGTCGCTCGAAAGAATCTTGCTAGAGCGAATCTTATGGATAGAGTCGATCTTCGAGTTGGCAATGCCCTAGTGGGTCATTTGGTATGAGCATCGCCATTTTGTGAGGCGTCGGTCAGTATAGAAGCGACCTCAATATTTTCTCGCTATGAGCCGTCGACAACAGC
>NZ_JANQOP010000239.1 GCF_028285745.1 Acaryochloris sp. IP29b_bin.137
TCGGTGATCTCAATATTCTTGCCGTGAATAACAAGCTTCATAGGGTTGCCTCCCCTAATGTCAGTGTTAACCTCACCCTAACACTTTGTTTTCTGGAAGGGGGAGGTGTTCTACCGTGTCTTTAAGTTGCTTTGCATCCTGTGATAATTCTTAAATGCTATGGTCATAGGATTACTCGGAAATACTCTTGATTTCATCTCACCAATCAGCTAAGGCTTTTAAAGCTTCTCCCCCTAAACGTCCCTGTTGGCTATATCAACTGGGTCTGGTGGATTATCAAAAAGCCTGGGATTGGCAGCGGCAACTGGTGCGCGATCGCATTCACAATCCTCAACTTCCCGATACATTACTCCTGTTAGAACATCCCCCCGTTTACACGTTGGGACAGGGCGCAAGTTTGGATTTTCTTAAGTTCAATCCTGACCAATCAGACTACGCCCTGCACCGCATTGAGCGGGGCGGAGAAGTGACCTACCATTGCCCAGGTCAGCTCGTAGGTTATCCCATTCTCAACCTCAAGCATCATCAACCAGACTTACATTGGTATCTTCGACAACTGGAAGAAGTGATTATTCGCACGTTAAGCATCTATGACCTAAAAGCAGAGCGTATTCCGGGCCTCACAGGCGTTTGGCTAGACCAGTGCAAAGTCGCAGCCATCGGCATTAAGGTCAGTCGCTGGATTACCATGCATGGTTTTTCTCTCAATATCAACCCTGATCTGTCTGGCTTTGACCAGATTGTTCCCTGTGGGATTCAAAATCGGGCTGTCGGCAGCTTAGGACAGTTTATTCCTAACCTTGACAGTACTGAGGTAACAGCCACTCTGCTGCATCAGTTTTCCCAGGTATTTGATCTCGATTTGAGATTAGAGGGTCCAGCGCCTTTTACCAGTCATGCTCCATCCCCTGGTTAATTCATCAGGATAATCCGTCATGATAGAGAAGCAGTGCTCTTCTGTCGCCATGACTTCTTCTGTCGCCTCCACCACCACTGACGATCACTTTCTGATTACCTTTGCTCCACTGAACGTCGAGGAACTGTATCACCAAGCCGATCACCCTCATAACGGCGCTGTGGTGGTCATGAGTGGTACCGTTCGCGATCAAACGGACGGTAAAGCTGTGCTCTCCCTCGAATATCAAGCCTATGAACCGATGGCTCTGAAAGTCTTTCAGGGCATTGCTCAGGACATTCGTCAACGCTGGCCAGACGTTAACCGGATTGCCATCCAGCACCGCACTGGTCACCTCAAAATTAGCGAGATTAGTGTCCTCGTTGCCATTGGCTGTCCCCATCGAGCCGAAGCTTTTGCCGCCTGTCAGTATGCCATTGACACCCTCAAGCACAATGCCCCGATCTGGAAGAAAGAGCACTGGGCCGATGGTTCTAGTAGCTGGGTCAATATTGGTGCGTGCGAACAAGAAAACGCCTAGTTTCCCTGCATTTGTTCTTTCAAAGACTCTAAAGCGGCCCAGCGTCGATCGACGGGCTGCTCAATTTTCTCCGCCTCTTTCAGCAACCCTTCACAGGCTTGATCACACAGCTGCCGATGGGGCAGTTGCAAACTGAGCTGCTGATACAGCCAATCTTCAGGACTAAAATATCCCCGTGGAGATAGCGTTTCTACCGGATCATCGAGGGTAACTTCAATTTCCAAGCCAGGTTCATCCGCTGGAACGTCTGCCGATAACCAAATCATCTCCGAGGCATCTACTGTCAGCCGATGATTATATTGCTGCAAACAGCGATCGCAATTGAGTGTCACAATCGTTTTTGCCTGACTATTTACCTGCAAATAATTGCCTTGATGCACAAGCGTGATCTGTCCCTGAACTGCCGTCAGTGAGTCTAGCTCAGAGAAAAACTCTTCAACATCTAAAACAATGGTTTGTTGAGGTGCATTTTCGACGTCTGGGATGTAAACCTTGTCCATCGCTGAGACCCTTTCTCCATCCCTTACTGACCTACTCTTATTCAGGCTCCTCACCCGTCGCCAGCGCCACCACCAAACGGCGGTCTGGTTCTTGGCCACGACTACAGGTCTCTAGGTCCGTTTCATCAAACAGAATTGTATGCACTAACCGTCGTTCTGCAGAGTTGATAGGAGGCATCACATACTCTTGGCCCGTTTCTCTTACTGATTGAGCTGCCTGATCCGCCAGTTGCGTTAGTTCTTCATAACGGTTGACCCGAAAATCAGCCATCTCAATCGTAAAGGCGGTCCGTTCCTCCTTATCTTTGCCAAGATTTAGGGTGGAATTGATCAGATATTGGATAGCATCCAACATCCGACCATTACTCCCAATCAATAAGTCGATCTGCTCAGGTGACAAACCACTGTCATCAATCGTGAGCCAGAACCCACCAAAATCTTTGAATTTTGTCTGGGCAATCTCTGGCTTATCGCTAGTGACCGGGGTCTCTATACCCAAATGGCCTAGTAAACTAGACAGCCATTCCTGTCCCTGCTGAATGTTCGACTCACTCATACCTATTAGCTCGATGCTTTCTTTTTAGAGTACTCCGGCTCAAAGGGTAGTGCACCCCGCTCACCATCTTCAGCAACTACTTTGGATGCTCGCTCTTCTCGGGCCTTCTTACGCTCCTGTTCGTCCACAATCTTTTGCAGGTTCTCAGGCAACGGCTCTTTTGAGAGGAAATAGCTCTGGACCGTCTGAAAAATATTGGCTAACAGCATATACAACAGCACACCCGCCGGGAGGGGAAAGAACAAAAACATTCCTGAAAACATCACTGGCATGTACTTGTTCATCGCCTGCTGCTGAGACCCAGAATTGCCACCTTGACCAGATAGCAACTGGTTGATGTAGAGAGAAACACCAAATCCAAGCACCATGATCAAGATATCCCAGTGGATGGCATCCGCATTAAACTGAGCCCCTTCGTCAGTGGTTGTGAATATTTCACCTTCAACGGCACCCACTCGACCCAGGGCCTTAATAAACAGGAAACCTTTCTCCGCCGCAATGCCTGTCAGGGTTCCTTGAATCGTCACATCTCCCGGTTGCAAAGCCACAATATGGCCATTGTCATCAATGCTGACCCGATCCTCACCTTTCATCACTTTCCAACTGGGAACCACATTGTCTGGCTCAGACTCAGGAAGAATATCTTGCAGAGACTTACCACCAACGGTCTGGAATTGAAAATCCGTGGACTGCCCAACCCCCAACTCTTTACCGGAGGGCACAATACCAATCACTGGATAATGAGTTCTCTCAGCCACAAATATGTTTTGTGATTTTGTTGTAAACGGATCAGTTTTGATTTCTGCAATCTTGTCTTGGGGTAAAATCTTCAGATTCACTGAATAGTTAACGTTGGCAAAGGGCGATCCTCTCAAGGTTGCAAATAGTGCAAATAAAATCGGCATTTGAATCAGGAGTGGAAAACATCCGGCGAGAGGGTTACCAAACTCCTTGAACAGCTTGGTTTGCTCCTCTTGCAACTTTGCTGGATCATCTTTGTAGCGTTCTTGCAGCTCTTTTTGGCGCTTCTGCATTACCGGCTGTGAGACTTTCATTCGCCGCATATTGCGAATTTGGCCTGCACTCACTGGATACAAAACAGAGCGAATCACCAACGTTAGAGCAACGATGGCCAATCCATAGCTAGGGACGATCCCGTAGAAAAAATCCAGGATCGGCAACATAATGTTGTCCGAGATAAATCCAATAAAGTTCATTCGTGTATAGCCGACCTAAGTGCGGAAATTAGCAAAATAGTGAGTTGACTGGGCCTGCCACTATGGCAGCACGCAAAACGCTGCTTCCCTTCACAAGTATGATTCTAGTGGTAATACATACTGTGGGCAAACAACCAACCAATACCAGCATTGTTTTCAGATTGAGTACAAATCAAAATGATCTTCTCCATCATACTCACCCGAGCAACAAATGCTGCAGTTTGAAGATGTCTAACCTAAAATTCTATGACGCCGAGCCACTCGCAGCTGTAACTTTTGCCTGAGACTTCGCCTCTACTTTTTCTTCAATATAGGCCGCAATTTCTCTAAATTTAGGCAGAGATTTCAATTCAATGCGGCTGCCATCTTTTAAAATAATCAACATGTCTCCCCAAAAGCCTAAACCTCTGGGAATGACTGAAACCTCAGAAATTTCTGAATAGACGAGATCGGTGCGAGTACGACCAAACCATCCACCATTGACTGTCACACGCCGATTAGTAATTCGAAATCGTAGCCAAATGGCTCTGACAATTGCACCAATCGTCAGAGGAATAAAAAATATGGTTAAAGCTAAGAAAGAATTTAAAATTAAATCGCCAATATGAGGTCCTCCTTCAAAATAGACCTCCTCCTTAATACCCATTTAGGATCTCCGCGTCTGCAAATAACTGTCTTAATTGTTGCAGAAATTGCAAGTAATCGCACTGGACCGCGTCTGCACGCACGACAATAACGACGTCCCAACCCGGCTGTAACTCAGGCAGTAACTGACGGCAAATGGCTCGCAGTTGTCGCTTGATTTTGTTCCGGATCACGGCCCGCTTACTGACTTTTTGGCTAATCGAGAATCCGAATCGAACAAGGTGTTGTTGTGTAGCGATGCTAGACCGATAGGCCCTCAGAACTAGAAATTTAGTGCTTTGGCGACGACCTTTTCGGTAAACAGTCTGAAACTCTCTGTTTTTCGTCAGCCGATTTTGAATTGCTAACATGCAATGGAAAAGCTTAGATGACAGAGTTGGTTTCCCAGAAAGTTAGAGTTGACGAGGTTTCTAAACGGATAAGCGATGCCGACCTTTGCGCCGACGAGCATTAATGACGTTTTTCCCACTTTGAGAACGCATGCGAGCCCTAAATCCAGACGTGCGTTTACGCTTGCGGCAGGTGCCACCTAAAGTTCGTTTAGTCATAATTTATGCAGTTAAAAGATTTAACAAGGTCAAAGAAAGCATTTAGGTCTAGCGTTTGACCCAGAATCCATAGTTTACAATCTTATCACCCACTCTTGCCAGACCTGATGAAACCCCTTAAGCTCTATGTCGCTCAGCATGCAGTCGAGGTAATCCATGGAAACGTCTCTTGAAACACTTTGGGGCCAAGTCCTGGAGCGATTGCAGCTTCAGTTGAGCCGACCCACGTTTGAAACCTGGATTAAGACTGCTAGTGCTGAGCAACTCGAATCGGATCGATTAGTCATCCGTACTCCAAACCCGTTTGCCCGCAATTGGCTGCAGAAGTATTATGTCAAAACCATTCGGGATGTCGTGCATGAGATTTTGGGCCATCCGGTTGAAATTCAAATCGAAATTGCCCAAGGGGATTCCAACGCTAGTATCTCTGCCCCTGAAGTGGCTTCGCCCTTACCGGCCTCCAGCCCTGCCGATAACCCAAACAACACCTCTCAACGACAACAGGCCAGCCTCAATCCTAAATATGTGTTTTCTCGGTATGTGGTCGGACCCAATAATCGCATGGCCCATGCAGCCTGTTTAGCCGTTGCCGAATCTCCAGGTCGAGAATTTAATCCCCTGTTTCTATGTGGCGGTGTGGGATTGGGAAAAACTCACCTTATGCAAGCCATCGGCCACTACCGACTGGAGATTTCGCCGAACTCACGAATTTTTTACATCTCCACAGAGCAGTTTACAAACGATCTGATTGCGGCCATTCGTAAGGATGGCATGCAGAAGTTTCGTGAACATTATCGAGCCGTAGACGTGATGTTAGTGGATGACATCCAATTTATTGAGGGCAAAGAGTATACCCAAGAAGAGTTTTTTCACACATTCAACACCCTTCATGAAGCCGGAAAGCAAGTGGTACTAGCATCCGATCGCCCACCCAGCCAAATTCCACGCTTGCAAGAACGTCTTTGTTCCCGGTTCTCGATGGGGCTGATTGCAGATATTCAACCCCCTGACTTAGAAACCCGAATGGCCATTCTGCAAAAGAAAGCAGAATACGAAAACATCCGACTTCCCAGGGAAGTGATTGAGTATATTGCCTCTAGCTATACCTCTAACATTCGGGAGTTAGAAGGGGCTCTGATTCGAGCAGTGGCCTATATTTCCATTTCTGGACTCCCGATGAATGTGGAAAATATAGCACCCGTTTTAAATCCTCCTAAGGCTAAAATCTCTGCTTCCCCTGAATCCATTATTCATGCCGTCGCCGATACCTATGGTGTGTCTATTGATGATTTGAAAGGAAATTCTCGCCGCCGCGAGATTAGTATGGCCCGCCAAATTGGCATGTACTTGATGCGCCAACATACTGATCTGAGCTTGCCCAAAATTGGTGAGGAATTTGGCGGCAAGGATCATACAACGGTTATTTATAGCTGTGACAAAGTCTCTGATTTACAGAAAAAAGATCCAGAATTGGCTCAAGCTCTTCGGCAGTTAGGCGATCGAATTAATCTTGCTAACCAACCCTAGGGAGAGGAGGTTTATAGGTTGAGTTAGCTGGCCTATAAACCGCGAGGTGTTTAGTCTAAACGTGCTTTGAACTTGCAATGAGCAATGGCTTACGCGTCAGTTTCCTAAAGCCTGTTTAACCGGGCAATATTGCTGAAAATAGTCTGGCTACATTTGTTGTTACAACTAGCAATCGATATGGGTGGGTCGCTAGTCCAGCAACCAATTCACCATATCTTGTACCGTTAAATGCACGTCCGATGCAAAGTTAGGCACAGGCAGGGAGCGATCAGGAGAGTCCATATCAAACACTTGTAAAGCCTGCTCCGAGGCGTACACAAAAACCGTTTGTTCGGTAGGATCAATCAGCCAACCGAGCTGAGTGCCATGTTGGAGACAAAACAGAATTTTCTTAGTAACCTTTGTCTGACTTTGATCTGGCGACAAAATTTCTACAACCCAATCAGGAGCGAGGGAAAACTGGTTGGCAATCGAGCCATCTTCATCTCTAGGGATTCGCTCCCAGGTGAAAATTGCAATATCTGGAACGATCGAGCGTCCAGCAAAGGTACAACGCAATTCGGGAAAAACTCGCCCTTTTTTCTGGGGCTTGAGCACCCTTTCCACAGCCATCGTCAAGTCTCGCTGAATTGTGCTGTGTTTCCCTTGAGGCATGGGCTTTTGAACAATAAATCCGTCAAGATACTCGCTGGCAGGCTGCGTTTCTGGCAGCGCCAAGAATTCTGATAGGGAAACGGTTTGAGCAGGGGCTTGAACCATAATTAATAGCTGAAAGAGAATCGCTATGTCTCTTATATCCTACAAAAACGAGGGTAGCCGACCACTGGCATAGCCGACCCCTTCCATACAGCTCAGTCGATATCAGACCATGAAGCCTACTCCATCAATGAAGACAATAACCACATCCCTGTATAGGTCACCCCTGAATCATCGGGCTGTACCAACAAAAAATGTAGCCCTTGGCTCCCTTGCTTCCCCTGTTCAAATCCCTGGGCCGCTGAGACAATATCCACATCATCATAAGTGACCAACACATAGCGCTCATTCAAACCAGCAGCCATAATCAACCCACTTAACTCCGCCCGCATGGCTTGAATAGAAGCAGGTTGCTGCTGCTGCAACCATTGAGCCAACTGCATGGACCGTCGTCCCCCATTGATCAACACCCCTGGAATTCGCGTATCTGCGGCTAAACCCAACTGGCTTGGCAAGAGCATCTCCGGCACTGTCCGTAGGGGAATGGGCCGTTGCAGCAGTACCGACTCTAGCTCTGAGACGGCTAAGGTGACAAACTGCCATTGGTCGCCCCAGAGATGTTCAGGCATGGGCTGGGGAGGCAAAGGTTCTATCGCTAAAGGATTATAGGATTGACCTGTATACTCCGGTAGTTGAGCATAAGCTTGCGTTCTCACTTGCAAGACTCGCTTCAAGCCCGCTGTTTGTCGGGTAGCCACCACAGAAATATTGAGGGTTTTCCCAACGTCTTCCATAAAAGTCAGACTGCGGGGTCTAAAGACTTGGAACTGGGTGGGGGGTGGCCCCATTAAGGTAAAGAGTTCTTGTAGCTCTGCCACCAGCCAATCAGGACTGACGTTGGGT
>NZ_JANQOP010000154.1 GCF_028285745.1 Acaryochloris sp. IP29b_bin.137
ATTAGTCTTCATAGTTGTAAAGTCTCTCTTTGGGTATTGGATTCAAGTCTTTTTCGCTCCCAAATATACATTACCCATCCCTGAAACTTTTCATATCACCTACACTGTGCTTTCCAGAAAGTTCCGTAGAAATACAGAGAAACTAAAAACCTGGAATAGATTGAGGGATACGACTTCTCCCGATAAATACTGAAAAGCCAGGTTCATCATGGGGAAATTGATGTTGTGGGGGAGTGATATGGCTAAGTATTAGGAAATTCGATTGTGCATCAAAAAAGTGTGGATTTGCTAAACCGATAGGGAGTTGAGTTGTTTTATTTCCTCATGCAATGTCCTCTATGTGGTCATCCAAAGTCCCACAAACACGGTAAAACCAGTAAAGACAGCCAACGTTACCGTTGCTCCCACTGCCAGCAAACCTTCGGTGAGACCTTTGACACCCTCTCTTATCGCCGTCAGATTTCTCCTCCAACTCTTCAGATCATCCTTCAAGCTCATGCTGAAGGCAGTAGCCTCAGAGGTCTATCTCGGATCACAGGTGTGGCCTATAACACCTGTGTAAGTGTGGTTCGTTCAGCGAGTCATAAAGCCCAAATGATTCACAATCAAGACGTCCAAGCCGTTGCGACCAACGTCATTAATGCGGATGAGTTATGGTCCTTTGTCAAAAAAAGCAAAAGCACTGTGAACCGGAAGAATGGAGTGTAGGCGATTGCTGGATAGCGTTGAGTCTCGCCAAAGCCAGTGGGTTGGTGCTCAGTGGTCGCATTGGCAAACATACCGACAAGCTCGCTCAAGCATTGATTGAGGCCAAACTACCTGTCACACTTGGCAAACCGATGGCTGGGAAGGGTACTCACGACAATTAGTCGATGAGGTGATCCATCACGTGAGTAAAGCCTTGACGCAGCGGTTAGAGCGGACCAATGGAATACTGCGCCAACAGACCGGGCAATAGCATCGACGACAGAACAAATTTGGCAAAGTCTGGCAACAGAGTGCAGTGACCTTAAGACTGGTGCCGACCTATTTCAACTGGATCTGGTGCCACTCTCGATTCAAGAATACAGCTGCACAACGAGCTGGATTGACGGAGCATCCTTTGGAATGGCAAGATTTAGCCACCTATCCCACACTTTGTTGATTCACAATCATTGAACCCATGATCTTTGATAAGGCAAGATTAATCCAACACTTAGGTCAGCTTGAATCTGATTTGATAGAGCAGTCTCAGGCAATTCTGCGTCGATATCTATCTTTATGAACGGCCATAAAACGGTTCGACTTGCGTTATCTAGCTTAATCACTGAGATTATATGGGGGTTGTGATTTAACGGTAAACAAGCCTTAAGAATTGAGTTTGTAAAGATCTACCTTTTTAGCAGGAATTAAGAGATGTTAGCTCGGGTATGGAGTGCATCCCTCATTGGGATTGAAGCTGTCAAAGTAGGGGTGGAAGTAGATGTATCGGGTGGGCTCCCAGGAATTGTGATTGTGGGTCTACCTGATGCGGCAGTACAAGAATCCAAAGAGCGGGTGAAAGCGGCTTTACGGAACTCAGGCTTGGCCTTCCCTATGCGTCGGATTGTCATTAACTTAACACCTGCCGATTTGCGAAAAGAAGGTCCCAGTTTTGATTTGCCCATCAGTATCGGTATGCTGGCAGCAACTGATCAGATTGATTCTCAGCTTCTTGGAGACTTTCTCTTTTTAGGGGAAGTGTCTTTAGATGGAGCTTTACGTCCCATAACTGGAGTGTTACCCATAGCAGCAGTGGCTCAGAAAATGGGATTGATGGGTTTAGTGGTGCCCCGGGCAAATGCGCGTGAGGCTTCTGTGGTTCAAGGATTGTCGGTCTATGGATTTGAAAATTTATCCCAAGTCAGTGATTTTTTGAATGATCCCATCTCGGTCAAGCCGACCCAGAAACAGGAAACAAAGGATCGTAGTTATGCCCATCCACACCTAGATCTTAAAGATGTCAAAGGCCAGGTCCATGCGCGCAGAGCTTTAGAAATTGCAGCCGCTGGGGGGCATAATTTGATTTTTGTGGGGCCACCCGGTAGTGGTAAAACCATGTTAGCTCGGCGATTACCAGGTATCCTTCCTCCATTAGAATTTAGTGAAGCCTTAGAAGTCACTAAGATTCATTCCGTAGCGGGTTTACTGAAAGACCAAGGGCGATTGCTCTGTCAGCGCCCGTTTCGCTCTCCCCATCACTCCGCATCAGGGCCTGCCTTAGTTGGAGGGGGAAGTTTTCCGAAGCCGGGAGAAATTTCCTTGGCCCACCGAGGGGTTTTGTTTTTGGATGAATTAACTGAGTTTAAAAGGGATGTGCTGGAGTTCTTACGTCAGCCCTTGGAAGACGGGTTTGTCAGCATTTCTAGAGCGAGACAGTCTGTGACGTTTCCAGCCCAATTTACCTTATCCCTCTTTTATCACTTTAGTCAGATAAAAAATAGACTATTCTCAGTGTCTATTTTTCTGATGAGTGATGTCAGCTTCAAGAAGTCCAGAATCAA
>NZ_JANQOP010000266.1 GCF_028285745.1 Acaryochloris sp. IP29b_bin.137
GTTACGGCCTCAATGGAAACGGGATAGTTTTCGAACACCAATAGGCTCTCAAACAGAGGTGAGCCACTGGGAATATCACTCCAAGATTGCAAGTCGGTAAGGGCACTATAGCCATAGGCTTCTCGATCGCGCTGTTCCTGCTGCAGCTCCTGTAGCCACTGGAGTAGAGAGGCATCTGACGGGACGTGAGATCGCAGCGGCACCGTATTGATAAACAATCCCACCATTGACTCAATCCCAGCCAAAATGGGGGGGCGGCCCGACACTGTAATGCCAAACAGAACATCTGATTGGCCGCTGTAACGGCTTAGAATGATTGCCCACACCCCTTGAAATAATGTGTTGAGCGTGAGGCGCGATCGCTGGGCAAATGCCTGCAGATCTGCAGACAATGCGGCCGTCAACTGAGACTGCTGTTCTCCAAATGATGAGTGGCCTTGAAGGGGGGCAGCCCGATCAATTCCTAGCGGGGTTGGCGCTTCAAATCCACTGAGAATCTGACGCCAGTAGTTTTCGGATTGGGTCTGATCCTGCTGTTGCAGCCAGACAATATAGTCTTTGTAGAGTTTCGGTGGCAGCAGCTGTAAGGTCGAATCTTCCCGGATGGAGCGGTAAATTGCCAGTACATCCTTAACCAGAACACCATTGCACCAGCCATCCATTAGCAGATGGTGGTAACTCCAAATAAAGCGATAGAGATCCGGTGAAAGCTGTAGCAATGCACAGCGCATCAATGGGGCCTGATCCAATTGGAAGCCTTGGGCCCGATCTTGAGCCAACAATGCCTCCAGCTTCGCGGCCTGTTGAGCTGGAGTCAGGGCTTGCCAGTCTTCGACAATCCATGGTAGTGCCACTGTGTCGTACACCACCTGTAGTGGCTGATCAGCCTCCTGCCAGTGGAAGTCTGTTCGCAAAACATCGTAGCGATCGACCACCTGCTGCCAGGCCTGCATAAAGGCATCACAGTCAAGAGTTCCCTGGAGCAAACAATGGCGCTGCTCGAAATAAATCCCAGTGTCCGGCGCAAAGAGCGTGTGGAAAAGCATTCCCTGCTGGGTGGGAGACAGTTCGTAAATATCTAGAACCTGAGCCATGGCTACCGCCTCCCCTTAGCTTGCAGCTTGGTCATGAGCTGATTGAGCTGCCGTGTATCGACCCGAGCGGCAGTAAAATCAGAGCGAGAAGTTTGATTCGGTTGCTGACCATCAGCAATCAATGACTTGAGGTTGTTAATGTAGCGTTGTGACAATTGTGTCAGGGTGCTGTGCCGATATAGTTTCCGACTGTAACGCCAAGTCACATGCAGTTGCTCCCCTCGAATCAGAGCAATTATCTCTAGGCGATAGCGGCAGTGGCTGTCAGGACTGCGCATCGCCGACACAGCTTCAGGAGCCAGTCCTAAAATAAAGCCATCGGGTTCAGGTACTTTCAGTTCTCCCAGATAGTTAAAGCTCACTTCCGCTGGTGATTTCAGAGGAGGCCCTGGGGATGCAGGTGGAGAAGGTAGCCACTCACTGGCACGCAACACACCAAATCCGACGCCCTGATTGGGCACTTGCTGTAACTGAGTCTGCACATAGTTAAGCTGATCCAGTCCAGACCCCGGCGGTAACGAGAGTTGAATCGGATACAGGGCCGTAAACCAACCCACCGTGCGGGATAGATCCAGACCATCATCCAAAACATGGCGACCGTGCCCCTCCAAATCCACAGTGACCGAACTATGGCGACTCCATTGGGTCAGTGTTTGTCCCAAGGCTGTCAGCAATATGGACTGAATCGGTAGTTTTAAGGTTTTGAGGTGATGGGTTTGGTCAGCCTCCAAAATTAGCGTTATTTCCTCGTGATCGGCAATGGTGTTGGAGCCCTGCTTATAATCGACAGGCAGTGTCGGAGCCGTTTCACAGACTACCGACCAATAGGAATATTCATCTGCAAACCGCAGCCCCTGTAGATGGCGGGTCCAGTCACCAAATGCAGTTGTTTTCGGCGCTAGGGAAGGGACCTGTTGTCTAGAGAGCTGCCCATAGAGCGTCAGCAAGTCAGCCAAAATAACGCGCCATGATACACCGTCCACCACCAGATGGTGAGCCACCAGCAGTAAACGATAGTTGTCCACCGAGCGTAGGAGTGCGCCCCGAAAGAGAGGACCATTGGTTACGTCCAGGCTACTCTGCAGTGTCGCAACCGGATCCGAACCAGCATGCGCCTCTAAGATTAGATCGACAACCTCAAAGGGAACGACTTCAGGGGCAGAATATGCTTGATGCCATCCTGATTCAGTGGGTTTAAACCTCAGACGCAACGCATCGTGGTGGTGGGCAAGATGCTGGAGTGCGGCCTCTAGGTGATCAATATTCACCTCTGGATCTACCACAACCATCAGGGATTGATTGTAGTGATGAGGGTTTGCATATTGCTGTTTAAAAAAGTCCCACTGGATCGGACTGAGGGGCGCATCGCCCTCAAGCACAGCATCATCAACCGCCATCTGCTGTTCCGCTACAACGGCTTGTGAGGCAATGGTCTGATGGTGGAAGAGTTGGGCTGGGGTCAGATGTAAGCCTTGCTGATGGGCTTTGGCCACAATTTGCATTGCGGTGATCGAATCGCCTCCCAGGTCAAAAAAGTTGTCGTGGATGCTCAGATCATCACGACCTAAAATCTGTTGCCAAATGGTTGAAAGGATAGATTCTTTCTCAGTTTGTGGAAGCACCTGATCCTGCACACCCATTACCACTTTCGGAGTTGGTAAAGCGTGGCGATCCACTTTTCCATTGGCGGTAAGCGGTAATAGGTCTAGGCGAATAAAGTGCGTAGGTACCATATACGCCGGTAAAGCCTGGTGCAATTGCAGGCGCAGTTCTGCTGAGAGCTGGGTATCGACGGCATTTGGAGCAACGACGTAAGCAACTAATGTTGGACGTTGGCTGACTTTCGATAGTAAAACTATGGCCTGCTCGACCTGGGGATGTTCACAGAGCAACGCCTCAATCTCACCCGGCTCGATTCGGAACCCGTGTAACTTAACTTGCTCATCAATACGCCCGAGATAGTCGAGGACTCCATCAGGGCGGTAGCATACCTGATCGCCAGTTCGATAAAGGGT
Organism: Acaryochloris sp. IP29b_bin.137; assembly: GCF_028285745.1. Lineage (GTDB taxonomy): Bacteria > Cyanobacteriota > Cyanobacteriia > Thermosynechococcales > Thermosynechococcaceae > Acaryochloris. The sequence goes on from NZ_JANQOP010000266.1 coordinate 3,110, forward strand.
GAGTACTGGGTTCTCTACAGTAGCAAAGGGATTTGGAATAAACCGTTCCGCTGTCAATTCAGGCCTATTTAGGTAGCCTCGGGCAACGCCAGCCCCTCCGATATATAGCTCGCCTGGAACACCAATCGGCACTGAGTCGAAATATTCATCCAAAACGTAGAGCTGAGCGCCGTGAATCGGGTGGCCAATGGGTATCCGATCCTGATCGGTCGGGCTAACCCAATGCACACAGCAGCCAACCACTGCTTCCGTGGGACCATATTCGTTGACTAAAGCGACGTCCGGATATTGAGATCGCCAAACTGCAACATGGTGAGCCTGTAGGGCTTCGCCCCCAATGATTAAGGCCTTAGGTAAAAGATCTGCGGCTAGCCCCTGTACCTTCAAGAGTGGCTGCAGGGCACTTAGATGAGCGGGGGTAAGCTTTATTAGGCTGACACCTGCCATCAACGCGGTCTGAATGGACTCAATGTCTGAGGCTCCTAAGCCCAAAATTAAGGACTGACCGGATAGTAACGGGGCAAACAGGCTGGTAATCGTAGCATCAAATCCGATTGAGGATTGAACCGGCACCCCCTTCCCTTGAGTCAATGGATAGGATGCCAAGCACCAGTCGAGATAGTTGATCAACCCTCTGTGCTCGATCAAAGTTCCCTTGGGCTTACCAGTGGAGCCTGGGGTGTAGATTACGTAGGCCAGATTAGTTGGGACAATTTGAGTCGGTAAATTGTTCTGAGATTGTGTCGCAAGTATCGTTCGATCCTGCGACAAGCTGAGCAAGGTGACTGGATGAGACTCAGACCTTAACAGGTTGAATTCATCGCTAGGCACAATCAACACATCTGGCGCTGCGTCATCCACCATATATTGCAGCCGAGCCGAGGGCAGCATGGGATCTAAGGGCACATAGGCACCGCCTGCTTTCAGTGTGGCCAGCAACGCCACGATTAAGTCAATGCCAGGGTCTAAACAAACCCCCACCAGATGATCAGGCCCAATCCCCTCAGACTGAAGCCAGTGGGCCAGTTGATTTGCTCGCTGGTTCAATGCCTGATACGTCAAGGTTTGATCAGGCGTGCGCAGGGCTATCGCATCTGGTGTTTGTTCAACCTGTTGCTCAAACCGCTGCGGAAAACATTGAATCGGTGCTGTAACTTTTCCTTGGCCCCATTCCTTAAGCTGCTGACGTTCAGGCCAAGGGAGAATCGGTAGTTGGGCAATGGAAGCCTCTGGATGGGTCAGTACGGATTCTGTAAGTTTCTGAAAATGTTTGAGCATGTGTTGGACGAAATCGCTCTCGAACAAGGCAGTTCGATATTCAACCCCAATCAGCAGCGAATCGTCGCGCTCGATTACGTGCCAGCTCATATCAAACTTGGTTTGATTTAGCTCTACCCAACTCTGAATTAGCGATAAACCAGGCATATCCAAGGCCAACTGCTCAGCATTCTGGAGCTGGTAGCCGCTTTGAACTTGGAACATCACCTGAAAAAGAGGATTCTGACCGGGTACCCGCTCAACCCCCAAAATATCCAATACCTCAGCGAAAGGAACATCCTGATGTTGCAGGGCATCAGCCACTGTGGTTCGTATCTGCTGCAGCCAGTCCATAAAAGTGGGATAGCCCGTCAGTTGGGTTCGAAGGACCAAGGTATTGACAAAAAAGCCAATTAGTTGCTCTACGTCGGCACGACTCCGTCCCGCAACGGGAACGCCAACCGCAATATCTCGTTGACCACTGTAGCGATGGAGTAGCAACTTAAAAACGGCCAGTAAGACCATAAACAAAGTGGCTCCTGACCGTTGTCCAAAACGCTTAATCGCTTGAGTTTGGTCAGTTGAAAAAGTGCAGGTGAGTGTGCGGCTGGAAAAATCAATGGCAGGAGAGTTATTGCCAAGAGTAGACCCAGAAGGAGTACCGGGCAAACTTAGGGGAGTTAAATGGGTAAGTTGCTGCTTCCAGTGGTCAAGATGAACTTGGTAGTCAGGTTGCTGTGATTGTTGCCGTTGTTGCAAAACAAAATCAGCATATTGCAATGGCAGTGCGGGCAAATCAACTGACTCACCAACAGCAAAAGCACGATAATGAGTGGCTAATTCTTGGAGCAGCACGCCACGGGACCAACCATCGGCAATCAAGTGATGGAGGATCAAAATCAGCTTAAATTGTTTGTCCTGGATCTGAAACAGATGGGCGCGAATTAGCGGTCCAGTCGCTAAATTAAAGGGTTGATGAGCGAGATGCTGCTGCCAAGTTCTAACTTCAGTAGAAATATTGGACGTTGATCTTAGATCGACAACAGGGACTTCCAGTAACAGTTCCGGTAGAACCGCTTGAAAAGGCTTGCTATCTCGCTGTTTGAACACCGTTCTGAGGGACTCATGGCGGCAGATGATGGCTTGTAGGCTTTGAGTCAACGCATCTATATTCAAATTACCGTTGAGCTGAAGTGTAATGGCAATATGGTAAGCACAGGTTTCAGGGTAGAGCTGATGTACGACCCAGAGATGCTGTTGAGACGACGACAGTGGCAGTTGCTCTGGGCGAGGTGCGACTTGAATGTCCTTACCCACAACCTCATCCCACTCAATTCCTTTGTCAGCAAGTTGCTGACGCAAAAGCTGCTGCTTTTCAGAGGAAAGGGATGCAATTCGTGATCGGAGGGTTGAGGGGTTAGCGGCCATAGTGCTTATTCCATGATTGGTTTTGCCATTTATCGACCAAGGGATTCCCTTAAAATGGCTGTTACTGAAGTTGTCTTACGCTGTGACCATAGATTGGGGCTCAGTCGTTAACTTCCTGAGCTGATTGAGGTAGGGCAAGGCGCTCATTACAGCATCAAAATCTTGAACAAAATCGATTAAACAAGCAATTTCATTGACGCCTGCTTGGTGTAATTTTTGAATAAAAGGTTGACAGCTTTCCGGTGTCCCAATTAATGAACGACCCTTCATGAAACCTTCTACGCCAAATAATAACAAACTATCAAGATCATCTTCAGAAAAGTCAGATAAACTTACATTTAAACCCATGCCTTTGGCTAAATTCTCAAGTAGTCCATAGTGGGTTTTTAAATAATCACAAAAAGGTTGGCGAATGTCTTCTTTAACCTGCTCGCTATCTGCACCTAAAAATGTGTGTATCATCATCGAAACGGTTCTAGTTTGAGCGTCGTGACCATGTTTCGTTAGCGATTCCCTATAACGCTGAATTTTAGGGGCCACCTGGTCAAGGGTTTCACCCAGCAAGGACGTTAAAACATTAGCCCCTAAACGTCCGGCCTCAATAAAGGTTTCCATTGATTGGCAAGTCACCCAAATGGGTAATTGGGGTTGTTTGGGTTTGGGCAACGTTTTAGCGTCTACTTGGCGTCCAGTGGCATCGGCAAATGCTACCGATTCTCCTTGCCAAAGCTTTTGGACGGCTCTTATGCCTTGCCACATGACGGTTTTGCGACTCCCATGGGGGTCTCGAGATAAAATAAATTCGTCCATCGTCCAGCCCGAAGCAAAGGCGATCGCCACCCGTCCTCCAGACAGTTGATCGACTACGGCCCAATCCTCAGCCACCCGGACTGGATGATGTAGGGGTAG
>NZ_JANQOP010000292.1 GCF_028285745.1 Acaryochloris sp. IP29b_bin.137
AGATGAAACCATTAAACTATGGGATATCCACACAAAACAGTGTATCAAGACCTTACGCCCCGATCGCATCTATGAAGGCATTAATATCACAAGCGTTAAGGGCTTAACAAAAGCGCAGAAGTCTGCGTTAAAGCAATTGGGAGCGAGAGATGATAAGCCTCTTTTGTCACTTCAGATAGATGAAATTTGAAACAACGTAATTGCGTTTGGAGTGAACCCAATCATCAGGCCATGCACTAACGTAATTTCAAGCTTACAGATACTCTCCTATCAAAGTGATAAAAGAGGGACAACCTGGATTATTCACGAGGGCTTCAAACGCTGATGGCAAGGACACTCCTCAAAACAGCCTGTAGTTCAAATCAATGCTGGGCTTAATCTGTGGAGAGATGTTCGAGACATTCCCACAACCGTCATGAATAATGCAGGATATGTGCATAGAGATTCCTCCCAAGCACTCGGTCTCGTCAGTAATCGGTTTTCTGAAGGGCAAGAGTGCCTTAGCGATAGCCTGCCAGTTTAATGGTAGGCATCGCAACTTTAATGGAGAGAACTTTTGGGCTAGGGGTTATGCGGTATCAACGGTAGGATTTGAGGAGTCAGTTGTACGTCGCTATATTCGCGAGCAGGAAGGTAGCGATGCAAGTGGTCGGTTCTAGACAGATAAGTTAGATGTAGAACGACCGCCCTTGGGGTGGTCCCGCTCATCAAGCCACCTGCTTCGCAGGTGGTGTCCGACTGGATAAAAACCCGAAACCAGTAGACACTTATGCGATCAATATAATGCCCATCTGATCAAGTCTGTGGGACTTTAGAGATCAGCATCGCGCGCTTTTTTTCGTGCACCCTAATGATTTGGCGACGATATTTAGTGACGAAAACGAGATGTAGGCAAATAGAATAAACAGAGTGAGAACCGTTATGATATTTAGCTTTCAACTGTCTATAGGTAAAGGCGGCATAGAGTATGCTAACACGTTGCACCACCTTCAGACTTTACCCCACACCTGCTCAAGCGCATCAGCTTTTGGAGGGGCGTAGACTGCATGGCTATTTATACAATGCAGCCCTAGCAAAACGGCGTGATAGGTATCAGCACTGGGGGATTAACGTTGATTATCTCGCTCAACAAAACTGTATCTCAAACTAAGCAGGACGGAACCCCCGTCCCTCTTAAGGCGGAGTAGTTTATATAATGCAGATTGATCCATCTGAGATTATTGCTGGCTATCGTCAGGGCTATTTCCTGATGGATAACGGCAATGGATTGGGATGGTATTCCAGTCATCATCGGGCAATTATGCCCATTGATGATCGGTTTCGCTTTCCCAAATCGCTTCGTCGGAGTCTCAATCAAAATCGGTTTACAACGGCCATCAATCGCGATTTTTTGGGGGTAGTAGACGGCTGTGCCCATCGTGAATCTACCTGGATCTCGGATGAACTCAAGGCAATTTATCAGATGCTATATCGGGCAGGCTGGGCCTACAGTTTTGAGACATGGCAGGGAGACCAACTCGCAGGTGGCATTCTGGGGTTAGCGACGGGTGGGGCTTTTATCGGTGAATCCATGTTTTTTAATATCTCGGAAGGTTCAAAAGTGGCGATGGTGATGTTGGTGAATCATTTGCGATCGCAACAATTCACCTTATTTGATGTCCAAATCATGAATCCGCATTTACAACGGTTTGGAGCCTACACCATCTCAGAAACCGAGTACCAACAGCGATTGCAAGCAGCAGTCCAACTGCAGCGAAATTTTCAACCCTGTTCATAGAGGGACCAAGGAAAGCATTGATTCCCTTTACTCATGATTAAGTAGGCGGGTGAACCTTGGCTATAAGTCTTTATAGTTTTGCTGGATTGTAGTGATTGAACAATTGCCATGCTTTTTGGAATTAGAAATACTTGGATAACCCATATCCCATTTCCTTTTTGGGGTGGGCTGAGTTTGTTGATTCTAGGCGTGGTAGTGTGGCTATTGCCGAGATGGCAGGTCAATGGCTTAGATGAGCCAGTCGAAATTCGAGATCGCGCCTTTATTGAAGACGCCCATCGTCGTACGTTGATCCAGGCCCTGGGGGGGCTGTTTTTTCTGACGACCGCCTACCTTAGCCGTCGAAACCTCCTGATCATGGAAGGCAAAGAGGTGACCGAGCGATTTAGTAAGGCTGTCGAACTGCTAGGAGATGAGCGCTTAGAGGTGCGTTTGGGGGGTATCTACCTATTAGAGCGAGTTGCCAAGGACTCTCCCCCTGACCACTGGATCGTTATGGAAGTGTTGACATCTTACATTCGGGACAAGGCGATTCTCCGAGGTCAACGCCCAACCCATATGCCCACGGACATCCAAGCTGCCCTCACCGTGATTAGTCGTCGCAATGTGCAGCATGATTTACCTGGAGGACAGCTCGATTTGAGTAAAACGGATCTTAGTCGATCTGAACTAGCCCAAGCCCAGTTGGAGCATGCTAATTTGCAAGCTGCTAACTTATCTGAAGCTAATCTCAGTGGCGCTCACCTGAATGGTGCTAATTTCACCCAGGTAAATGCTCATCGGACTGATCTGAATGCCACTCAACTAAGAAAGGCAGACTGTAGCAATGCCAACTTCAGTCAAGCCAGGCTGTTCGAATCAGATTTGGAAGCGGCCAATTTACTAAAGAGCAACTTTAGTGAAGCTAATCTCACCAAAGCAAATCTGAGTGCAACTACTCTCGTGGAAGCAAATCTGCAGCGAACAGATTTTGCCAAAGCCAACCTGACTGAAGCCAATCTCATTGGTGCCAATCTCAGCGAAGCTAATTTAATGGAAGCCAATCTCAAAAAGGCGGATCTCCGCTCCACTGCGAACCTGACGATAGAGCAGATTCAATCTACTGCTAACCCTAACGCCATCTTTGATCGAGCATTCCAAGACTTAATACAAAAACAACAAAAACTGCGTGATGCGCCCTTAAACGAGACTCTCTAGAACATGCACACCCGCATAACGTAAAGACTATTATCTTCTACCTGCTTAGACTCAAACTGCTTGAGTCTCTTGGATTAAGCATTGGGCTCGCACTAGATACAGTCAGTTCAATCTAGTGAGGGTAGATTCCCCGCTGCTTGCAGCGAAGAAATGGGATTGCAATCCAAATCTACGGTTTGGGAGCAAATCGTATTCCATACCCCGTCTGCTTGCAGCGG
>NZ_JANQOP010000326.1 GCF_028285745.1 Acaryochloris sp. IP29b_bin.137
GTTCGGCAGTAAAGGTGCGACGGGGTCTTTGGGGCATGTAAACATTCTCCTGGGGTATCGACTCTTCGAGAATGTCCACTTTTTCGAGTAAAGGTCAAAGTTTCAAAGGTCCGCGTTGAGGTGGAGCATCAAATCGGGGGGATTAAGCGCTGTCAGATAGTGGTTCAGAAATTTAGAAATTGGGTTGACCACTATGTTGATGATGTGATGGGAACGGCTTGTGGGCTTCGTAATTTCCGGCTGACCCACCGCCGTGGAAAAACAACCGGGCAACTTGGAACTGCCTACCCTCAAACGTGAGAGCAAAAAGCGCTTCTGCTAGTTTTCTACGCTATTTCCGATAAAGTCTAATGATTACAGTTCAAGGATGCGACATACAGTCCATTAATTTAGAAAACACAGCGTTAAGTCTGTATGATCTAGTGATTCTTGCCACAGATCACTCTTCGATTGACTATGTCCAATTAGTGGAACAGGCAACCGCCATATTGGATACTCGTGGAATTACGCGAAAACCCCCTGACGCCCAATCGACCCTATACCGTTCAAAAATCACCCTACTCTAGATCCATTTAGCATTCCTCAGTCTCTATGAAAAAAGTTGTTGTCGTTGGTGCAGGCAACTGGGGTAAAAACCTGGTGAAGAATTTTCATGCCCTCAATGCCTTAGCTGGGGTTGTCGAGATGAACTCAGAATTGCGTCAGTCAATAGCGGCAAGCTATCCAGATCTTCAGGTCTATGCTGACTATCAAGACGTTTTAGACACCAATATTCCAGCAATTGTCTTAGCGACCCCTGCCTCCACCCATTATGCATTGGCAAAAGCAGCGTTAGAGGCCGGTAAGGATGTTTTTGTCGAAAAGCCCATGACGCTAAACACAAAAGAGGCGATAGAACTGGCACAATATGCCGATCAGTACCATCGCATTTTGGCGGTGGGGCATTTGTTGTTGTATCAACCTGCGATCGCATGGATGCGTGACTACTTAGCCAGTGGTAAAGCCGGTAACGTCCTTCACATCATGGCTCAACGGACCAAACTGGGCAGAGCCCGCTCTGAGGAGAATGTTTGGTGGTCCTTTGCCCCTCATGATGTATCTATAGTGCTTGATTTACTAGGTAACCCTACACTAAAAACGCTTCAAGCCAGTGGACATGCCATGATCCAACCTGATGTTGAAGACAATGTGCATGTTGATTTGGTGTTTACCAGTGGCCAAACCGCTCATATTCATGCTTCTTGGTATCATCCGTTATTGCAGCGATGCACCACTATTCTCGCAGAACGACAAATGCTGGTTTACGACGAAGTAACCCAGCAAGTCACCGTTTATGAGCAATCTATGGATGCGAATCTACACAATGTTGATACTGGATCCTGGGTCGCTGATGTAGCTACCAACCAGCCCCTTAAATTAGAGTGCCAACATTTCCTTCACTGTTTGAACACACGCCAGCAACCGAGGTCAAATGGTTGGAATGGAGTTGCAGTTGTCGAAATTTTAGAAAAAGCCCAGGAGGCAATGCGTGGCTAGGCTCATGCCAAAGACAACAGACTATTTTATCCATGAACCATCCTATATGGATGAAGGTACTGAAATCGGTTTTGGGACTAAAATTCAGCATTTTTGCCATATATATAGCTATAACAAAACTCAAATTGGTCAGCACTGTGTTTTAGGGCATTTTTGTAGCCCTAGTATGGTTTTTACCAATATCAAAACGCCTCGCTGTGAGTTTCCTCGTAATACCAGTACCGACTATCACAAAGCCTTAGTCAAACGGGGAGCGAGTATTGGGGCCAATGCCACCATTGTTTGCGGTATCACCTTAAACGAAGGCGCTTTCTTTGCCACCGGAGCAGTGGTTACCAAAGATGTCTATGGAGTGTTCCCGCCCGTCTCGTAGGCTGGATGAGTGCCTACAGCGATATTTTAGGATTCGATAAAAATGGTTATGCTGCAGACTCAACAGGTACCAGATATCAACAAATTTCTGAGATAGAAGTCCGAAAACTGTAGTGCATAGGTATGAAAATTCCGATTCTTGATCTCAAACCCCAATACGCCAGCCTCAAAACTGATATCCATACAGCGATTGATCGGGTCTTGCAATCAGGAGCCTTTATCATGGGGCCTGAGGTGAAGCAGTTCGAACAAGAAGTTGCCGCTTACCTCGGCGTCAAACATGCGATTGGTGTCAATTCGGGCACCGATGCCTTAGTCATTGGTCTCAAAGCATCTGGAGTAACGGTCGAAGATGAAGTACTCACTACGCCCTTCTCATTTTTTGCTACAGCAGAATCGATTAGTAATGTCGGTGCTAAGCCTATCTTTGTTGATATTGATCCCCACACGTTCAATATCAACGCTCAGAAAATCGAAGCGAGGATCACTCCAAAGACTAAGGCAATTTTGCCAGTGCATCTATACGGCCATCCAGCAGCTATGGCAAACATTATGGGGGTTGCTCAAAAATATAATCTAAAAGTGATCGAGGATTGTGCTCAAGCCTTTGGAGCACGCTACTTTAGTAGCGAGGTTGAGAGCGAGCAGCCTAACGCAACAGCTAAAGATATACGCGGTAGAACTGTGGGAACCATTGGCAACGTTGGCGCCTATTCATTTTTCCCGTCCAAAAATTTAGGCGCTTACGGTGATGGTGGACTCATCACCACTAATGATGATGCAATTGCAGAAAAAGCTAAGATGCTCCGCATCCATGGTGCTTTGAAGAAGTATCACAATGAAGTATTAGGCTATAACTCTCGCCTTGATGCTATTCAAGCTGCCATTCTGAGGGTCAAACTGCCGTATATAGACGATTGGAATCGAGGACGCCGTCAAGTTGCCCAAACTTACAATGATGGCTTTGCAGATTTACCCGGAATGATTACACCACAAATCGTTGAAGGTCATGTGTTTCACCAATACACAATTCGGGTCTTAGATGGGAAGCGTGATGCACTCAAGGAGTATCTAGCAGACCATCATATAGGGTCGATGGTATATTACCCTGTAACGCAAGATAAGCTACCTATTTATCTGGGCCAGTACGATACGTTTGAGGTCAGCAACCAATACGCTCAGGAAGTGTTAAGTTTACCCATTTGGCCAGAGCTACAACTGGATACTCAAAGCTTTATCATCAACACTATCCACAAATTTTACTTATAGTAAATCAACTATAGCCATGTCAGAACCACGTGGTAGTTAGGTGAGATTATCTCAGCCTCCTATTCATAACTAATACATAAGTAGGCTTTGGTTGAAAAGATTAAGTATATGACGCTAGATTAAGCAATATTCCTGCCGTTTGGAGCAAACCACTGTGGGCGCAGATTGCAAGTGTTTCTAACCACTGAAGAAGAACAGACCTTATTTGACCTCAACCGTGCCGCGACAGGTCAAGGACCGCGCTCAGATAGTCCACCTCAATGCTCAAAGCTGGTACGTCGAAAAAATAGCACAACATTTTCACTGCCATGTTCAAACTGTTCGTCAAACGCTCTATAGCTGGCGAGATCAAGGATTGGGAGGATTATGGGAGACCCCTCATCCGGGGGCTCAGCGACGCTGGAGTGAGGCGGATTTAGACTATCTTGAATCGTGCCTTCGTAAAGAGCAACGCACTTATAACAAAGCTTGCTGATGAACGCCAAGTCACCTTAAGTGCAGGGCACCTCAAAGAAGTGCTCAAAAAAGGGGGTTCTTTGGACGCGAACCCGGCACGCTCACTCCGATCAACAAGACCCAGTGACACGAGCCATCAAGCAAGCTGCTGTAGAAATGTTGCAATGGACTGCTGCTGCTGGAGAGATTGATTGATGCTTTCTGGATGAAGCTGGTTTTTGCTTATGGATACCTGCTGAGTACAGCTACTTTTTCCAAGGGGAAACAAAGCGGCTCGAACAAGCGAAGCGATGGGGCAAGCGCATTAGTATTCTGGGGCGATTGCAACCGATTGTCAGCTTTGTGTATGGTCTAGTGGTGGGTGGCTTTAATAGGGAGCGCTATATCAAGATGATGGATGAGCAGGCCTCTCATACTCAGGGCGAATTTGAAAAGAACGGTCGGATTCGGGTGGTGGTGCAAGACAATAGCCCGACTCACACCAGAAAAGCGGTTCGGCAGAAATGGGCTGAATGGGAGGCCAAGGGGCTGTATCTATTTTTCTTGCCTAAATATTGTTCAGAAATGCATCCGATTGAGTCAGAGTGGCATCAGTGAAAGGCGCATGAGGTTTGTGGGCACATGTTTGAACATGAACTCGATCTAGTCTATGCCGTTATTGATGGAGTTGAGGCCAGGACAAGAGCGGGCGAATATAAGGTTGAGCGGTTTAGATTTCCCTCTAAATCGGCAGCTTTATGAGCTGTTCCATACAAAAGACTTATTATCCAAACCTACTTACTTACCCATTTATGCAAATATTGACAAAGCTCAAACATAGTGACAATCTACGCAAAATTATTGCTAATACAGGTTGGCTATTTGCTGACAGAATTCTCCGTATGGGAGTTGGCATAATCGTAACCGTTTGGATAGCCCGTTACTTAGGAGTAGAGCAATTTGGCCTGTTGAATTATGCAACGACTTTTGTTGCTTTATTCAGCCCACTAGCTTCTTTAGGACTAGATGAAATTGTGATCAAAGAAATTGTGTCTAATCCATCGCGCAAAGAGGAAATCTTAGGCACTACATTTTGGCTAAAGTTTATTAGTGCGATAGTCTGTTTATTATTAACGGTTTCCTGCATTTTTGGATTTCGTCATGGTGACACCCTGATTATTTCACTAGTGACTATCTTGGCTGCTTCTAATATATTTCAGGCTTTTAACATAATAAGCCTTTGGTTTCAATCGCAAATACAGTCGAAATACACTGTAATTTCTAAAAATACTGTATTTGTTGTCATAACTATTTTCAAAGTTATTCTAATTATTAAAAAAGCACCATTAATTGCTTTTGCATGGGCGACATCAATGGAATTTATTGTGAGTGCGTTAGGTTTAGCAATTGTCTATAGAGCTAAGGGTTTTTCAATGCGGCGATGGCGTTGGAATTTCCCAATGGCTAAAAGCTTAATCCGAGAAAGTTTTCCTCTTATATTTTCTGGTATCTCTATTATGATATACATGAAGATTGATCAGATTATGCTGGGGGAAATGGTTGGAGATACTGCTGTGGGTATTTACTCAGCCGCTACCCGTATTTCTGAAGTATGGTATTTTATTCCAATGGCAATTGCTTCTTCTATATCTCCTTCTTTTTATGAGAAAAAAAACATAAATAAAGCACTATACTATAAACAAATAATGCAACTGCATCGCTTATTAGTTTTAGTATCTCTTGCTATTGCTTTGCCTATGACATTTTTGTCGGGAAAAGTCATAGTATTATTTTTTAGTCATGACTATGCAGAAGCAGGAAATGTATTGGCAATTCATATTTGGGCGACAATATTTGTATTCATGGGGGTTGCCACATCTTCATGGTTTATTGCAGAAGGATTAACTAAATTTTCAATGTATAGAACAGTTGCTGGAGGAATTGCAAACGTCATTTTGAATCTATTGTTAATTCCCAGGTATGCAAGCATAGGTGCAGCAATAGCTACTGTAATTTCCTATTCAGTTGCAGGATTTTTTATTCACGCAGCTCATTCGAGAACCAGGAAAATATTCCAGATTCAGCTACAATCACTAGGTATCAAAATGCTTAAATAAATTCACAAGTTATTTCCTGAAAACACTCATTATTTTCATCCATTAAATATGACTAAAGTACGAATATTTTCATTTGTTTTATGGATCTTTAGATCTCTACTTTCAAGAAAAGCTTTTTTTAAGCTTAATAAAGCAATATTTTTATTAAGTTTGAGAGGATTAGGCATTCTAAATCATGAAAACGACAAAATAAGTGGTGAAAGATCATTTATTGAGAATTTATCAATATTTTTAGCTACTTCTCATGGAGTATTTGTTGATGTGGGCGCCAATATAGGAAATTATTCTAAATTAGTTAGAAGCGTAGCAACAAGCATAGATATATATGCTTTTGAACCTCATCCTAAAACTTTCAGCAAACTAAAATTACAGAGTAAAAAAAGCAATTATGTAACGATAAATGCAGCTTGTGGTGATGCAGAGACGAAATTGAGACTTTATGACTATGGAGGTGAAAAAAGCGGTTCAAGTCATGCCTCTCTATATCAAGATGCAATTAAAAAATTACGCCAAGAAAGACCTGAAAGCTGGGAAGTAAATGTCACCACTATCGATGCATTTATTAAAAAATATAAAATAAATCGAATTAGCTTACTTAAAATCGATACTGAAGGTAATGAACTAAAAGTACTTTATGGCGCGAAGGAATCTATAAGAGAAAATATCGTTGATATCATTCATTTAGAGTTTAATGAGATGAACGTATTTAGTAGAGTTTTCATGAAAGATATTTATGATGCTTTAGAGAATTATTCGTTTTATAGAATGCTGCCAGATGGTTTAGTATATTTAGGTGAATATCATCCTCTAACTTTGGAAATATTTGCTTATCAAAATATCGTTGCTATTCGCAAGGAAATTATTCCACAAGTTCAATCCTACCTCCATATTTGAAATAGAAAATTATAGAAACCCCAGTAGCCTTTCTAACATTTCCAAGTACATCCGGCGTTGTTGCATGAAAAGGTGCTGCAGATAGGGTGTGAGCTAGAGTTTATGTACCACCAAAAACTGCTAGCCCATGAGTTACCGAATCCGCAACTG
>NZ_JANQOP010000169.1 GCF_028285745.1 Acaryochloris sp. IP29b_bin.137
AATTGCTTACGCAAAACAGGTCATCAGTTCGAAAATTTTTGGGATGCGGTGGATCATGCCTTCAGAAAAGTGTCCTAACCCAATCTTTGATTGCTATACAAGTAACTCTATTCAAGCATCAGATGATCAAACACTGCTGATTCGGGCTCATCTTCATCTTGAAGACAAAGATAAAAGTGGCTATGAGGCCAGACAGGCTTGGAAAGGAACGATCAAAGATGGCTTTAAAATGATTCGCCTACCTGAAAACTTTGCCACCGATCTTGCCAAAGTAGACCCACAACCCAAACCTTGCCAAGATAAATCAAAAGACTCCTTATCATTAACCTAAGATTGCCCATCATCGGTTAAAAGAGGTGATAGACAATGACTCATGAGGAACTAAAGGCCAAAGCCTTACAAAATCCAACAGTGGCTGAAGAATACGAAAAACTAGAGGAAGAGTTTAGTCTTTGGAAGCTAATGCTCGCTGAACCCAATTATAAATCTGCTCATTCACCTTAGCCGATTGCCACAAATCCACCATCGGCTCTGGATAGTCCTTCCCAATCGCCAACCCAAACATCTCCTTTAATAGTTCAAGAACAAGGTACTGCATGAACTTGAATATCTACATTTAATGTCTTCCGAAGAACCGTGAATATTGCATTTAAGCTATCCATCGTTGGATTCCCCTTTGCAGAGAGCATCCGATGAAGACTCTTGCTGGGCTTATTAGCTTCAATGGCAAGTTGTTCAAAACCCACCGTTGCATTAACCAAATCTCTGAGTATCAATCGAGCCGTTTCTGGCTCACCATTGAGCAGCAAGTATGCAGCCTCATCCAATAAAGCAGTCGCAAACTCAGGCTCCGATTGTACTCGGGCATGAATCGTTTCTTTAAAGTCTCTTGTAAGTGCCATGATGATTACTTCTTCTTTCGCTTTTTCTGAGGATCCACACTCATCGCCTTCTTTCGATATTTGTATTCCTTAGACAGCTCCTTAGCTTGGAGGATATCTGACTGCTGATTCTTCTTCGTGCCACCACCCAATAGAATAATGAGATCCTTCCCGTCTTGAATCAGGTAAATTCGGTATCCAAGTCCCCAGTTGATTCTGTACTCACCAATCCCATCGAACCACTTCACATTTGAGGTGTTGCCTAATTCCAGGCGAGAAATAGCAACCGTGACCTTTGCTGCTGCTTGAACATCCAAACGGTTGAACCATTTCTGATAGGGACTGGAGCCATCCTCTTTGATGTACTCTTGCAGTTTCATAGCGAGTTAATAGTAACACAAAAGTTACTATTAACTCCACTTCCATATAGTCATTCAGATTTGATCATGGCAGCCCAAAGAGGCGTTCTACCGATTCACCACTCGGTTATAAATCTGCTCATTCACCTTAGCTGACTGCCACAAATCCACCATCGGTTCTGGATAATCCTTGCCAATCGTCAACCCAAACATCTCCTGCTCCAACGCCGTTAACTGCCAAGGCGTCTGCACCTGTCCCCCCGGCACAGCCGTCAACTCCGGTAACCAATGCCGCACATAATCCCCTTGCGAGTCATAATCCTTCGCCTGCTTAACAATATTGAAAAACCGAAATCCCCGAGCATCATTCCCCACCCCCGCCGCATAATTCCAGTTGCCCCAATTACTGCAGACATCATAATCAATCAGGCAAGATTCAAACCATTCCGCCCCCATCTGCCAATTCAGTCCCAAATTCTTCGTCAAAAAACTAGCCACATTCTGCCGCCCCCGATTCGACATAAACCCCGTCGCTGCCAACTCCCGCATATTGGCATCAATCAGCGGAAACCCCGTTTGGCCACTTTGCCATTTCTCAAAGGTTTCACGGTTGTCCAGCCAGGGCAGCACCAACCCCTGCAACCCCGACAGACGAAACACTCGCTTGCCATGCTTGGCACAAATAAACCGGAAATAATCCCGCCAGATCAGCTCAAAAATCAGCCAGTATGTAGAATTATTTTTAATCCGCTCCTGCTCATAGGCTTTCACCTGCTGGTGGATATAGCGCGGCGATACACAGCCCAAGGCTAACCACGGCGAAAACTTGGAGGAATCATTGGGCTGCAGCATCCCATTGCGAGTTTCCTTATACTGCTTGAGGCAATCCTGCGCCCAGATATAGTCCTGCAATCGTGCCAGCGCCGCCGTTTCTCCCCCGGCAAATTGAATCATTGCCCTGGGATCGGGCTCAGGAGCCGATAATCCCCAGTCTTCCAGTTGGGGCAGCTCACCCAGGTCAATATCTGGTAAGGCCGATAAGGTCTGGGGGGTGGGAAAAGGAGCTTTGGGCTTCGCCGATTTCTCCACCCGCTTACGAAACTGCGTAAACACCTCCGGTAGCTCTCGAATCGGAAAGGGAAGCTGTTCTGGGTGAAAGAGGGTACTGCTCCAAAATCGCAGGCACTCAATATCTAGATCGGCTAGCGCAGTGCGCAGACGAGTCTCGACTTCAATCTCCTCTGCAGTGACTTCCCGGTTGAAATACACCGCATCGACAGTCATTGCTTGGGCCAACTCCGGCAAAACCGTCTCAGGATAACCCTGGCGCAGGATTAGATCGCTCTGCTTAGCCCGTAGAGATTGGCGCAAATCTGCCACACTCTCCAACAAAAACTGGGCACGGAAAGATCCCGTTTTGGGAAAGCCAAAGGACGTTTGGCCGAACTGACGTGGATCAAAGCAGTAGCAGGGAATGATATCTGCGTTGGAGCGTACCGCCTGATGCAGCGGGGCATGGTCATGGAGCCGCAAGTCATTGCGGAACCAAATTAAGACACGCACCCTTATCCTCCTGGAGGCGTTACACCGCTTACGGGCTGAGCATAGCTAGTGGCCCGCTGGAGGGCCACTAGCGCTCGGTTATAGTCCAAAATAGCAGCCACTAAATTGCCTTTGGCTTGGGTTAACGAGGCTTCCGCACTGGTCACATCCAGTTGAGTGCCAATCCCCGCACTCGATCGCAACCGAGCTAAGGCCAAACTTTCTTCGGCAAGCTGAACACTGCTTTGGGCGGTATTGATATTGCGCAAATTAGAGGAGAGACTGGCATAGGCTTGTTCGACCTCAAACCGCAGATCATTTTTGGTGTCGGCAAATTGGGTTTCTGCGATCGCAATATTCTCTTCCTGTTGCGCCGCCCTAGATTTTGCCGCTTTGCCGTCAAAGAAATTGATCGAGACCTGCAAGCCCAGGGCATAGCCAAAATTCCCCGAGACATCGTCATCCAGTTCATCTGCCACATCAAAGTTAGCAAACGCCTGTAACTGGGGTTTATTGGCGGCTAGGGCAACGCGGCGCTGTTGCTCAGCCACACGACGTTGATTGAGGAGCTGTGCCAGTTCCACCCGATTTTGCAGCGCCAAGACAATACTTTCTTCTAAAGTCAATAGCCAACCCCCTGCAATGGTGACCTGATCAGCCGCCATCAGATTCACGGTTTCCTTCACATTCAGTCGCTGGGCCAGTTGTCGTTGGGCAATTTTCTGTAAATTCTGGGCCTGGGTGGCATTTTGCACCGTATCCGCCAGCTGAACCTCCGCCTGCAGCACATCGAACCGAGTCCCTACGCCTGCTTGCTCCCGGGCTCGAGTCACCTCTAGGCTCGCCTCTGCATTCCGCACCGCATCATTAGCCACTGAAATCAGGGCTGACGTTTGCTGGAGATTGTAGTAGTCATTGGCCACATCTAAGCGCAACTGCTCTAATTGCCGCTTAAGCTCGAGTTCGGAAATTTTGACCTGGGCCTTGGCTGACTCAATTTGACCTGACCGAAACCCTGAGGTGTAGATGTTATAGACAGCCGACACGGTGCCTTGCAACAGATTAGAAATTCCGCCCGTATTCCCTTGACCGATGGGGGCTGCTGCAATGGGCCGCAAAGGCGTCACATTAGTAATGGCAAAGGGCGTCGCACTGGTATTCGCCCGCAACTGAAGCTGCTGAATTTGCTGAGTAAAAATTTGCTGCTGAATCTGATTTTGATCTTGCTGCAGCCGTAACTGGAGTTGCTGAATATCGATACCCAACTCTTGCTGAGACAGAAACTGCTGGGTTTGCAAGCTTTGCAGGGTCCGCTGTTGAGCTTGGAGTTGGGCTGCCGTATCGACCTGAATCGGTGTTTGGTTCAGCACAAAATTCGCAGAATCGGTCCGAGTCAGGGCCGATTGCACACTAACAGTGGGCCAATTGGCGGCTCGCGCCTGTTGCAGAAATGCCTGGTTTTGCTGGAGCTGTAACTCGGCCAGTTGGAGATTCAGATTATTCCGCAACGCCAGCTCATAGGCCTGTTGGAGCGTAACGGGCTGATCGAGGTCAATTGCTACGTCTGGCCCTTGAGTTGGAATCTTTAACAACGAGGAGTCCCGATTCAGTTGTGAGTCCGGGACAGCAGCTTCCAAAGACTGCCCTAGGGACGGCTGTACCCCAATACCCATCAGGGCTATCCCCAAACCAGTCGCGATCAGATATGGTCGAACCACCATCATGATTAGATCCATCAACTCTTTGTTGATCCATTATTGAGGATCGGTCTAATTCTGCCCTAAACCCATCAGGATGGCAAATTTCAGTGTAGACCCTTGCCCCAGGGGATCACTCAGTCGGCATTATGACCCATTGATCACTAAGCGGGAGCCAGTCCCCAAGGCGAAAACTCTAAATCTTGTGCAGGAGACGTGTGAGAGACCCAAGCCGTTTGCCAAGGTCCTCCCCCCACTTCTAAACCACAGAGATGACTATGGGCTTTAAGAATCACTGTCGCCCCCTGCTGATGATAGCGCTTTAAGGTCAGGGTGACACGGCCATGCATGGTGTCCTTACATACAAAAATTAGGCCGTTTTGCGTGGGAGCGCGCAGGGGCGTGCCCGTGCGATCGCAACTCGCCCACACCTCTACCGCATATTTGGCGTTATGGGCAGTCATCGTCCATTCTCCCCAAGGCGTGACAGACCAAGAGATTTCTGAATTCCAGGGGGCAAACTCATAAAACTGACCTTGATGGTGAAGGCCAATCAATCCTACAGATTCCATCCACCACAGCATGCCTCGCTGTCCCGCCGCCGCTGTCAATGCTAAATCCGGCTCATTCGTAAAGCAATTGCAATTGATCCAAAACCATTTTTGGGGAAAGGACCCTCCCCAATTCTTTTCAGCATAGGCAGGTGCTTTCTCAAACACATAGCGCTGTTCTCGCCAGTCGATCCAGCCCGTCGCTAAGCCATGGGCCATCATCACCTGCCAACCCGGCTCAAAAATGGGTAAAAACGACAGTAGTCCACCGGTTGAACGAGGGGGGCGGCCTCTCTCTCCCCAGGCATACACGGGTTGAATTTTATAGCGCCAATGGGTTTCTTGCCCCGTGCCCGGATCACGAAGATGCCCTTGATGCCAAGTATTCGTGCCTTGATACCCTTGGGTCACGTGCTGATCAAACGCAGTCGGCGCTAAAAACTGTGGCCGACGGTTGGGGATAGCAGCCCCCCAATGACCCAGCCCAAGGGGACCCATACCTCCAGGGGCTCCCCAAGACCAAAATTGACTGACATCCGCAAAGGTACGACAGAAATAACTATCTTCCGGGCCTAAAATCTGGGCTGCTCCGCCACTGTAAGGCTGTCCACCGATCGGATCTTCGATGGAGTACATAAAGGCGAAGGTCTGATCGAGTTCTGGTAAGGTAACGCGATAGTACCAGCCTTCAAAAAATCGCTGCTGACTGCCGTCCCAGTGATAGCCGCTGTGGGGAGTAATGAGGGTTATTGGCAGCGTATCCATAAACCATTCGAGTGAAAACCCATACGGTCGGACCTGATTGGATGGTTAACAGTCTTCTACCATCATAGAATTTGTCACGACAGAAAACTACAGCATCCTGGTGAAAAGAAAAGTTTGCCCCAGGAGGGCTCACGAAGAGCCAGGGAGCAGTACCCCTGAGGCAAACGCTATCCTAACAAGCTCACCGATCCATCCACCTGAGTGGATTTACGGAAACTATTTTTCTCTGAAAACCTTTATAAGTCAGGATATCCACCCTTCTATGCCCCTTGATTAGGTTGGGCAGAATGAGCAATCCCCAAGATCTTGATAAACGCTTTCCGTTTTGGCCAATGGCTCAGCCTCCACGCAAAGTGCTGGCGAAAGCTAAGCCATTCTACCTCTCCCAAGTCACTAGCGGCGATAGCCTTTAAGGTGGGGTGCACGAAAAAAAGCGTGCGATGCTGATCTCTAAAACCCCACAGACTTGATCAGATAGGCATTGTATTGATCGTATAAGTGTCAGATGGCCCTCACCCCCAGCCCCTCTCCCAACCTTGGGCGAGGGGAGCAAGACCCTTATATACTCTGCCTTTCCCCCCCTCTCCCAGTATTGGGAGAGGGGGCTGGGGGGTGAGGGCTAGCACACGTTAAGGGATAAACTGATGGTCCTAAAAGTACTGATGAAGTAGCAGTTTCAAACCCGAGCGCGCCTTTTATCGTGCACCCTTTAAGGTGTGGGGACAGTTGTATCCGGCGTCGGCACTGCAGGTGCCGGTACCGATGGCTTAGACACGTCTGGTGCCGGGGCAGAGGGAGTGGGGACGGTGGGGGCGGTATTCGTCGGTGTTGTTGGCGCAGCCGTCGGAGCGGCAGAGGCATCCGCCTTCACACAATTTAGCGTCCGCAAGGTGGCAGCAGCGGCATAGTTACGTTGAGCCGACTGATTGGGGGTAAAGGCGAACCCCTTTTCATTCAGGGGCGAGGCCACACCACAATAGCTAGACATTTCGGTAATTACCGGAGCTGCCCAGTGGCCGCTGGTATCGGTGAAATTGGTGGGCGGTTGCTTTGCTGCAAGCTGAGTATCCAGTCCCCCGAGCGACTTGGCATAAATGGCAGCCTTCTTAAGAACCGCCATCATTTCCGCTCGGGTAACTTTACGGGTTGGTTGAAACGTCCCATCTGGATAACCTTTGACAATATCGTTCTGCTGGGCAAAGGCAATCTTGGCGGCACTCCAGCGACTCGCTGCCACATCTGGATAGGGATTGCCGCTGGTCTGACTGGGTACGGTGAAATTGACCCCAGGAATATTCTTCAGGGATTCCAGAATCATGGAGACCAGTTGTTCACGCGTGAGCGATTCGAGAGGCCGGAAGGTATTGTCTTCAAATCCAGCAATAAATTTAAGAGCAACGGCCTGACTGATATCTTTCAGATAGATGTCGTTCTCCACATCTGGGAATGGCACTGCACTAATCCCTTTGGACAGATAGACATGGCCTAACGTTTTCTTTTTAAAGCTTCGTTTCGTCAATCGCCAGTCGGGATCGAGGCTAATTTTGGCAAATCCAGTCGTCTTACCATTGGTTCGGCCTAATTCAATCTCCTGATCACCCCCGGCTTTGGAATCAGGAATGCCCATCAGGACCATATCGGTATCCGTTTTCCGAATTTGGACCAGATAACGGCCGCCCAAATCCTCACCATCCACGCGAATCGAGTAACCATTTTGATCCACACTGCGGCCACACAAACCGGTGAAATCAAAGTTCAGTAACAGCGGATCAACGATAACGGGATTGCTGCCACTTTCACTCCAGCATTGTTTTTCAGAAGAAATTTGTTCCAGAATCAGGAGTTGATGAATATTGCCACTGCCGATAGGGGCAGCGACCAATACAAACTTGGACTGATCGAGTTCTTTTTCGCTAAAAGTAGCGGCTTGGGCCTCCAGAACAGTAGTTCCCACTGCCAACGTGGCAGAGGCCGCAACAGCAAGTAATCGAACAATGGGGCGTAAAGATAATTTCATCGGTTTGGCTCTACAACGTGATAGTGAATTATGTTGAGCGACAAGAGTCAGCCCTTGTGACGACCCGCATCATCTGGCTGGTTCCAGGGCGTCATTTTAAGTCGAGAGTGTATCACGCCAAACCGTTTATTTTCTTTATTCTCCCAAAATATAACTAATTTTTAAGCCCTGATTTTGGTAATGACGGGGGGCGGTACCAGTGCCACAGACGATGAGGACTGACGCCAAAAGTGTAGAGCCCCAATAGCAACCAGTTGCGCAGGGTACAGCGGAGAACGCCTTCTTGTTCCCAACGTCGGGGCGAGACCAATACGAGATCGCGCATAATCCGAATCGGAATCCGCTGCCGTTTGAGCTGCTGCATCAGGGCCACATCTTCCATGATCGGAATATTGGGGAAACCGCCAACTTGGTGAAACGTGGTGCGATCAACAAAAATGGCCTGGTCCCCATAGGGAATCCGCGTGAGCCGCGATCGCCAAGAGGCTACTCGGCTAATCCACTGCAAGCTCGCTTTAGGGCTATCAATCCCTAGGTCAAAGGCCCCGGCAGCGGTTTGCCCCATAGTTATGTGGATTTGAGCGAGGGCAGTCTGCGGCAGCTTCGTATCGGCATGTAAAAACAATAGCGTCGGGGCTTGGGCCAGGTGAGCCCCCGCATTCATCTGCGATCCGCGACCAGCGGGAGCGGTGATCCCTTGGATATGGGAGGGAAGATAGTGGAGCGTTGAGCCCTCTGGATCACCATCTACCACAATCACTTCGTAAGTGACATCCCCTGCGATCGCCCTCAGATGTTCAATCAGAGGCAGAACATTTGCCCCTTCATACAATACGGGAATAACAATGGAAAGGTCAGGTTGCATCGTGGCCCAGGAGGTCAAGATGTTGCTGAAGAAACGCCCTACTTTCGGTTTTAGCTTTAGTTTGGGACAGTCTGTGGTGGAAGTGACGTAAATCTTCTAGGGTATCGACATCATACCAAGTGGGCAGTTGATACACGGGGCAGGATCTCAGACGGTTGATCGTCTGCTCAAAAACCGTCGAGGTGCTCCAAGGCATCTCTAAAAAGACCGCAGGTGTATAGTTCTCAGGGGTAAACCCCAAGGTATAGTATCCGCCATCATCGCTCGGACCAATCACAATTTGCTGCTGCCTCAGGGCCTCAAGGCCAATCTGCAAATAGGACAGGGGCAAATCAGGACTGTCACTACCCGTAATTAAGGCACCGTCATATCCTCGCTCGAAACAGGTGGTAAAGGCATGAGCCATCCGTTCGCCCAAATCTTCACCGTGCTGAGGACAATAGATATATTGGGGGCCTAACCAATCTTGTACATCAGATTGGGCGTCAGCAGGGGCATAGAAAATAAGCTGGTCAATACCTAATTGTTGAGTGGTGAGGAGTAAATCTCTGGCAAAGCATCGATAGAGCGCGGCTGCTTTTTCAAACCCAATACACCGCCCTAAACGCGATTTAACCTTACCAGGAACAGGATTTTTAACAAATAACAATAGGCAGCACGATGCATCGGGGGAGGACCTATCCAGGTGGGTCATAAAGACTGTAAAGAACCCAATATATTTATCATATCGGTTCTAAGCGGCTTTAAGCTTGGCGGATAAGGTTGGATGAGGACGTCGATAACCAAGGGCGTAGCACAGACGACGCTCTAAGGTGCGATGGGTACAGCGCACCACTCGATTCTGATCTGCCTTGGCAAAAAACCAATCACAACGCCACAAATGACGTTGACAGGTTAAGACCCACTGTTGGCCTTCAAACTCAAAATGGGCCATAAAGCGAGACTGGTCCCTAGCCTGCTCACTCAATTGAATATTTAGCCCCAAGCTTTTTTGCAGTTTGGGACTTAACGCCCGATCCAGTTCTTGTTGGAAGGCGGCTCGCAAATACACTAACCGCCGCCGATATCGAATGGCCATGCGCAGCTTGCGTTGCTGATATCGCCGACGTTGATTGAAATAGGCTTGATCCACTTGGGTTGAGACCAAGGTTTTGGGGGGAAGGGGAGAGGTAAGGCCAATGGACATTGCTGGAGTCTTCATAGGGGGATTAAAATAGTACAAATGTACTTTATCTGTATTTGTGGGTCTTGTCAATCTTTAGTCACGCTCCAGTTAACTTCGGCAATTTTTTGGTGACTATACCATATCTAGTTTAAAAATATCGCTTGAACGCTACATATAGCGTCTGAGGGCTGACATCAAAAAAGAGGCTCTGATGTCAGAGCCTCTTGGAGTTGTGAAGGGTGAATGCAGGGTGTCTACACAACAGAAGATGATCTTCTGCTGATGTTGGGCTGCACTATGCGATCGCAGCCATTTTCACGTCATTTGTATTCAGAATTTCCTGGAGTTCGTCAGCATCGACGGTTTCTTTCTCAACGAGCCGCTGGGCGATTTCATCGAGAACTGCGCGGTTAGATATCAACACATCCTTTGCTCGGCGATAAGCTTGATCCACCAAGTTTCGAACCTCATCATCAATGGTGGAGGCGGTCTCTTCTGAGAAGTCTCGCTCACTCATGATATCGCGTCCTAGGAAAGGATTCCCTTGCTGACGGCCCAGGGCAACTGGACCTAAGCGATCGCTCATACCATATCGCGTAATCATGTCTCGTGCAGTACGGGCAACCACTTGTAAATCGCTGGAAGCACCGACCGTAACTTCCTCTTCCCCATAGATGATTTCTTCCGCAATCCGACCGCCAAGGGCAACAGCCATTTCGTTTTGCATACGGCTACGGCTTTTGAGCATTTGATCTTCACTGGGGGTAAACCAAGTCAGCCCTTCAGCCCGACCCCGAGGAATAATACTGATTTTCTGCACCGGATCATAATCCGGCATCAGAGCCCCGACCAGGGCATGACCCGCTTCGTGATAAGCCACAAGGCGCTTGCGGCGCTCACTCATGATTCGATCTTTCTTCTCAGGGCCCGCAAGGACGCGGTCGATGGCATCGTTGATTTCGTCCATCGAAATCTCTGTGAGATTTCGGCGTGCAGCCAGAATCGCAGCTTCATTGAGAAGGTTGGATAAATCAGCACCGGTAAACCCAGGGGTTCGACGAGCCATCTTCTCTAAATCAACATCTTTAGAGAGGGTTTTACCCCGGGCATGGACATTGAGGATTTCTCGACGTCCTTTATAGTCTGGACGATCCACTACCACTTGGCGGTCAAAACGACCGGGACGCATCAATGCCGCATCAAGCACATCAGGACGGTTGGTAGCTGCAATGATAATGATGCCCGTGTTACCTTCAAAACCGTCCATTTCCGTGAGGAGTTGGTTTAGGGTTTGCTCTCGCTCATCATTACCGCCCCCTAATCCAGCACCCCGCTGACGACCGACGGCATCGATTTCATCAATAAAAACAATACAGGGGGCATTGGTTTTGGCTTGCTCAAACAAGTCTCTGACCCGAGAAGCTCCCACCCCGACAAACATTTCCACAAACTCAGAACCAGAGATAGAGAAAAAGGGCACGCCTGCTTCCCCAGCTACTGCCTTCGCTAGGAGTGTTTTTCCGGTTCCAGGGGGACCCACGAGCAGTACGCCCTTCGGAATCTTGGCACCCACGGCGGTAAAGCGGTCGGCATTCTTTAGGAAGTCAACCACTTCCGTCAGTTCTAATTTGGCCTGCTCAATACCCGCCACATCATTAAAGGTGACCTGAGTTTGGGGCTCCATCTGTACTCGGGCCTTAGACTTACCAAAGTTCATGGCCTGATTGCCAGGGCCAGATTGAGCCCGACGGAACAAGAAGAAGAGCCCCACCAATAGGAGTACGGGAACTAAGAATGTGCTTAAAGCTTTAAACCAAACCCCTTCTTCGGTTTGGGGAAGGACATCAATCACAATATCCTTTTTCGTCAAAATATCGATCAAGTCTGGATCGGGTGGCAGATTAACAATCACTGTTTTCTCACCAGCTTTCACTTCTGCAACCGTTCGATCGGCACTGATCCGAATTTTTTCGACGCTATTGTTTTCTACTTCGTCAATCAGTCTGCTATAACGCCAGGTCGGGTTATCGGCAGGCTGACGCTCTAGCAAAGCTGTCCCTAATGCAAAGACAACAATGGCTAACAGCGCATACAATCCTGCATTTCTCCACCGCTTATTCACGGACTCTAATCCTCCAGGTTCAAAATGGGGCGATGCGATCGCTACATTAACTAATGTTAACCCATTCTTTCAGAGGTGGGGCTAGCTGCTGGCAATTACGCTGTTCTCTGGGTTAACCAGTCTTAGAAGCTTCTGTTTAATTTGGGTATCGTAGACACTCCATTTCAGCTTGGCATAGTCTGAATTCTCATTCAGACCAGATAAAAATCCCATGGGAATCTCAAACCCTCCTGCCAGGGAGCGTCCCCCGCCGAAAAAGCGACCTTGGGTGTCCTGGCCAAACGCTTCTTTGATAAATTCATCTGGATCGAGGGTCAGTTTGGTGGTGCGGAGCGACCCCACGACCAACTCCAGATCTTCATCTTCATCGTGAACAATCCCATAGACGACAGCTGTATGGACGTTATCTTCTGTCACCAGAAAATCTGCAGCTTGCGGAATAGCATCGCGGTTATCGTAGCGCAGGAAACCGACCCCAGCGATCGTGACGTTATTGTGAATGCTGCGATTTTTGAGCGCACTCTCAATCACATCCATAACCTGCTTGGACCGAGAGGACTGCAACACGGTATTCAGTAGTTGACTGTCGTAGAAGCGGCTGAGATAAGCAGCCGCTAGAAAATCTTCTTCTTGAGCTTGCTTGAGGAAATTCGTGTCCGAGCGTAGCCCATGCATCAGTGCCGTGGCGCAATGCACATGCTCAGTGACGTTCCCATCAAACTCCAATAATCCCGACCGGAGGTACTGCGTCAGGATAGTGGCAGTGGCCCGGGTATTGGGGCGCACATCCATAAATTCAGCGTCTACCCCTTCTTGCAAACTGTGATGATCGATCACAACAGTAATGGGGATATCCGCCGCCTGCAACAGGGGCAACAACTGGCTGGTCGTCCCTTGATTATCAATCAAGACACAGCCTTGGTAGGCTGATAAATTCTTTTCTTTCGTTTTCGGCGATTGACACGCCCATCGTTGCACGGGCAGATTGGTCAACTTGACGAGGGCAATATTTTCTTGGTGGCTGAGGGTGCCTGCGTACAGAATCTCACATTGGATATC
Source organism: Acaryochloris sp. IP29b_bin.137 (assembly GCF_028285745.1). GTDB lineage: Bacteria > Cyanobacteriota > Cyanobacteriia > Thermosynechococcales > Thermosynechococcaceae > Acaryochloris. The sequence goes on from NZ_JANQOP010000169.1 coordinate 13,024, forward strand.
AAACTGCTCAGCAATCAGTTTATAGGCCCAAGCAGACGACAGGGCATCAGGATCAGGAAAGTCTTGCAGAATCACCAGTTGGGAATCGCCACGATGGCTTTCCAACACTTCAGCAAAGGCGTCAGCACGCTGCTCCTGAGCCCGCCCATTCAAGCTGGTTAGAGGACTGGATGGACGAGAACCGAGCTTCTCAGACGCATTGAGATGGGTTGAACGAAGGTCTGATTTGGGGTCAACTGACTTCAAAGAAGTTGAAACCATAGGAATAACCAAATTTTAGGTAGGAGTAATAATTCAGATGAAACATAGACGCGGACCAGATTGCTTGCTCGTAGCAGAGCCGATTCTGAAGGGTATCATGAATCGCAATCGTTGGGATCGGTACTGAACTCAGCCTCAAGAGCTCGCAAGGTTAGCTCTGAACATTGGAGACACTCTAAAGTGATTTGATTTTAGTTGAAAAAGCATCACCCTACTGTGAGGATACCCCCAAAGCAAAGGGGAAGAATCCTCTCCATCCCATAAACGTGGATGGCTCGGCAAAGTGTCACATGCCAATGACATACTTGCGCCATTCTTGGTGAACCCCACTGCGCAGATGCTTGGTGACCTCGAAATAGAGGCTGCTGTAAGGGCGACGAGGCGTTTGATTCAAAACCATCCGGGCCTCTTTGGGCGTCCGATTCCCCTTTTTGACATTGCAGCGAACACAAGCGGTCACCATATTTTCCCAAGTATCTCCTCCACCTCGCGATCGCGGCATTACATGATCCAGGGTGAGATCGTCACCCGTATAGCCGCAGTATTGGCAGGTATGACTATCACGATGGAGAAGGTTGCGACGGGTCAGGGGGATTTCTTTGTAGGGGACACGCACGTATTGACGGAGTCTGATCACGGTCGGCAAGGGAAAGTCCCGATACACAAACTTGCCATTGTGTTCTACTTGCTCTGCTTTGTCTTTTAGGACTAAAACAACCGCTCGACGCCAACTCGTGATATTTAGCGGTTCATAGGAGGCATTCAGAACGAGAACTTTGCCCATGAATCCTTGTCCGAGGAGATCTGATACAGATAGTAGCATATGGACCATTACAACCGTTTATGAGCAATGATTCGCCGGATCGGTGGACGGCGGTAAATACACCTGCAGAGTTACGGTTGTCCCAACGACAGTCTCGGGAAAGGGTATCTATAGTAAATATTGTGTTCACTCAGCAATGCAGGGTTGAACGGTGGATCTCCGGCGGGTCACTTTTGTCCATGCGGTTCGATTCAGACAACCAGACGGATGCTGTTCTCAAACCGCACCCGGAGTCCAAACCGTCAACATTGTGTTCGGTAAATACGCCTTCAAGTTCTGGCTGGGACAACCAAGTATAAAGGTAAGAAAATCAGCCTAAGACGCCTGTGCGCTAGTACAAATACACTAGCACTAAAGTCAGAAGGCGTGCCTGGACATGGGTCATAGACCTAAATTTGCTTAACAGACGATTTTTAGAAGGAGCCTGAAGAAACCTATGGCAAAAGTTGTTGGAATAGACTTAGGAACCACGAACTCTTGCGTTGCCGTGATGGAAGGGGGCAAGCCAACCGTCATTGCCAATGCAGAGGGATTCCGAACAACCCCCTCGGTGGTTGCTTTTGCGAAAAATGGTGATCGCCTGGTCGGTCAAATCGCAAAGCGCCAGTCCGTGATGAATCCCGAAAATACCTTTTATTCTGTCAAGCGTTTTATTGGTCGCCGTCAAGATGAAGTCACCCATGAAACCACCGAAGTCTCTTACAAAGTTCTGAATGAAGGTGGCAGCATTAAGCTAGACTGTCCTGCTGCAGGGAAAAAGTTTGCCCCTGAGGAAATTTCGGCCCAGGTTCTCCGTAAATTAGTGGATGACGCCAGCAAATATTTGGGTGAAAAAGTCACTCAAGCGGTGATTACCGTTCCAGCTTATTTCAACGACTCCCAGCGGCAAGCCACCAAGGACGCAGGCAAAATTGCTGGAGTTGAGGTGCTGCGAATTATTAATGAGCCAACCGCTGCTTCCCTTGCCTATGGATTAGACAAAAAAAGCAACGAAACGATTTTGGTTTTTGACTTAGGGGGGGGAACCTTTGACGTTTCCGTGCTGGAAGTCGGTGACGGTGTGTTTGAAGTGCTTTCTACCTCTGGAGACACGCACTTAGGTGGTGATGATTTTGACAAGAAAATTGTCGATTACTTGGCCGAAGAATTCCAAAAAACCGAAGGCATTGATCTGCGCAAAGACAAACAGGCACTGCAACGCTTAACAGAAGCTGCTGAGAAGGCCAAGATTGAGCTATCCAACGTCACTCAAGCAGACGTTAACCTCCCTTTTATTACGGCAACTCAAGATGGTCCTAAGCATTTAGACACCACTTTGACCCGTGCCAAATTCGAAGAGCTCTGTTCTGATTTAATCGATCGCTGTCGAATTCCCGTAGAAAATGCGGTCCGCGACGCCAAAATCGACAAAAGCGCCCTTGATGAGGTGGTGATGGTGGGGGGGTCTACCCGAATTCCAGCCATCCTAGACGGTGTGCAGAAGGTGTTAGGGAAAGAGCCAAACCAATCCGTGAACCCTGATGAAGTGGTGGCGGTTGGTGCTGCTATCCAAGCGGGTGTGTTAGCCGGTGAAGTCAAAGATATTCTGCTGCTGGATGTCACCCCCCTATCCTTGGGTGTCGAAACCCTGGGTGGCGTGATGACTAAGCTGATTCCCAGAAACACTACGATTCCCACTAAGAAGTCGGAAGTTTTCTCTACGGCTGTTGATGGCCAAACCAATGTGGAGATTCACGTTCTCCAGGGTGAGCGGGAAATGTCTACGGACAATAAGAGTCTGGGAACATTCCGTCTAGATGGGATTCCTCCCGCACCGCGGGGGGTGCCTCAAATTGAAGTCACCTTCGATATTGACGCTAACGGTATTCTCAATGTCACAGCTAAGGAAAAAGGCACAGGCAAAGAGCAGTCCATTAGCATTACGGGGGCTTCCACCCTGTCTGATGCCGAAGTCGACAAGATGGTTCAGGATGCAGAACAGAATGCATCGGTAGACAAGGAACGTCGCGAGAAGATCGAGACGAAGAACCAGGCCGATACCTTGGTGTATCAATCTGAGAAGCAGCTCTCTGAGTTGGGCGATAAGGTCTCTAGCACCGATAAAGAGAAAGCTGAAGGTCTGATTAAGGATCTCAAAGAGGCCATTGCCAGTGAGAACCATGAGCAGATGAAGTCTCTTACCACTGAGTTACAGCAAGCTCTGTATAGCATCAGTACTCAGCTTTACCAACAAGGTGAGGCAGCCGCAGCCGGGGCTCCAGAAGGCGCGGAAGCAGAGTCCGGTGACTCTGCGAGTGGCGACGACGATGTCATTGATGCTGATTTTACTGAAACAAACTAAGACCTGCCATTCATCTGCTTTAGCCAGCCCGTTATCCAGCAGATGATAGGTTGATTGCGATGGGTTCAGTTACTCCTTCTAAACTCTGCCTTGAATTCACAAGGCAGAGTTTTTTTACGGTCAACAGAAGCACTAATTGATGGAGCGGGCGCAGCCATCTTGAACACATCCAAGCTTTAACTTTATTCCCTATAATTCCCGATATCCATAGGCACAATCCCACTGGGGTCGTCCACCCATACCGGCGCTAGTCAGGCATCTCAGGTTATTTCCGTTCTGGATGATAGCGACTGAGCTGAGAATCCCCCATCCGATTAATCGCAGTAATCATTTGATTTAATCTCCCGTGATCTCGCTGATTAAAATGGAACACCAACCGAGGCAAATGTTCCGTTTCATCTTGAACCTGCTGGGGTTGAGGTTCTTGGTGATCCAGCTCTTCAGGTAGCGCATTGCTTTTACGAATCAAATCGTGGGTGAGAATATCTGCGAACGATTGGTTCAGCCACTCTACTTCGACATCAGTCAGTTCTTGGTTAAGGCGCATGACCAGCTGGTCTCCAACGTAGCGGCTGGAATGATACACCTGGTAGAACTCTAAAATGGCCGCACAGGCAGTTTCTAAATTGTCTGTAATGGTGTAGAGCTGATGGTCCTCGGCACTAATCAGCCCTCCTGCGATCAGATGTTCGTGAATATAGGTATCCCAATCTTGCCAGTAGCTTGTTCCTGGCGGATCAATTAACACAACGGGGACGGGGGGTGACTTACCCGTCTGACTGAGGGTCAGACACTCAAAGGCTTCATCTTGGGTACCAAACCCACCGGGGAATAATGCGATCGCATCTGTTTCCCGCAAAAAAAACAATTTACGGGTAAAAAAGTACTTAAAATCGATCAGCTTCTCATCACCCGCAATATAGGGATTAGAGCTTTGCTCAAAGGGAAGCTGAATATTTAAACCAAACGACTGTTCTGCACCCGCGCCTTTGTTGCCTGCTTCCATGATGCCGCCTCCCGCCCCCGTCATCACCATAAAGCCTTTTTGCGTCACGCACCGGGCAAAATCAACGGCCATCTGATAAGCCGGACTCTCAGGCGGCAACCGGGATGACCCAAAAATAGAAATCTTGCGCACATGCCGATAGCGATGAAAAACCTGAAAGCCCTCCTCCAAGTCTTGCAACGCCGCAGATAAAATTTTCCAATCCAGTCGATCCAAATCTTCTTCGGCCATATTGAGCAAAGTCTCGATGGCTTGCCGAATTAAAGGGCCATGGGTAAGCTTAGGCAAGACCTCTACAAAATGCTGAAGGCGGCTGTTTAAATCCCCCAAGGGACCAAAAGGCTGAGTCATAGGGCAACCAATCAAATGGGTGGAACCAGGCAAGTTGGCAGCTCAACCATAGCAATTCTCCAACAAAAAAGCAGTCCCAGTGCTTCTGCTGGCGACTACTTCAATGGAATCAATTCTAGCCAAGACAAAACCGGCGAATTCTGCAACCGACGAATGCTACTCCGAACAATTTTAGAGCAATCAACACTCTAGAGATATTTGTCCAAGGTACTTGCTAAGGTTGTTTTGGGAACAGCACCTACCACCATATCCACCCGTTGTCCTCCCTTAAAGACCATCAAAGTCGGGATGCTGCGAATTCCATACTGGCTGGCAACATTGGGGTTCTCATCCGTATTGATCTTGACGACCTTAACTTGCCCTTTATACTGTTCAGAGATTTCATCCACCACCGGCGCAACCATTCGGCAAGGTCCACACCAAGGAGCCCAAAAATCAACTAAGACAGGGACATCACTTTCAATGACCTCTTCTTTGAAGGTAGCGTCTGTGACTTGGGCAGGTGATGACATGCTTAGAAACCTTTATCTACTGTAGCTTATCTAAGATTTGTACCATAGCAGGTTTAACGCCACATAGACATAAACAGAAAATTAACAATCAAAACAATTGCCGCCAACGCCTTTTAAAATGAGGAAGCCGCCCGAACATTTGTCCAGGCGGAGTGTGGTGTGAGGAGTGAACGGAAACATGCGTCTCCGCTATTCCCATTCTAGGCAACACATTCCCGTTTGCCATATCTTTTTCGGCAAAAAATGGCGGGTATTCATGTTAAGTTTGGCGAATTTTTGTTATTTGCCCATCCCTAGTTTTTGGGCCGCCTGATAAACCTTCCCTTCGGTTAGCAACGAGGGAGCAATGACAACCTCGACTTGCTGCATTTGCTTAATATCCTTAGCACCCAAGGTCCCCATACTAGTCTGTAAGGCACCTAGGAAATTGTGAGTCCCATCGTCGAGTTGAGCCGGACCACGCAGAATTTGTTCTAAGGTGCCTGTGGTGCCCACTCGGATTCGCGTTCCCCTCGGCAAGACGGGGCTCGGTGTTGCCATTCCCCAGTGAAATCCTCTGCCGGGGGCTTCGACCGCCCGCGCAAAAGGTGATCCCATCATGACGGCATCCGCTCCACAGGCGATACACTTGCAAACATCCCCCCCTGTGATTAATCCCCCGTCAGCAATAATGGGGATGTACTGATGAGTCTGACGGAAATAGTCATCCCGGGCAGCAGCACAATCTGCAATTGCAGTGGCCTGGGGCACCCCCACCCCCAATACCCCTCGGGTAGTACAGGCCGCTCCTGGACCAATCCCCACGAGGACTGCTGCGGCCCCTGCCTGCATTAAGCTTTGGGTCACATCATAGGTCACACAATTCCCCATCACGACAGGAATCGGCAACGCTTGGCAAAATTTAGCCAGATCAAGCGGGCTGACACTTTCGGGCGATACATGATCGGTCGAAACGACCGTTGCCTGAATAAAGAATAAATCTGCCCCTGCATCAACCACGGCTTGTCCAAACTGGCTGGCCCCAACCGGTGTTGCGCTCACCGCCGCAATTCCCCCTTGGGACTTAATCTGAGTAATGCGTTCACGAATCAGTTCAGGTTTGATCGGCTCGGCGTAAAGCTCTTGCATTAAAGGCACAAAGCCATTCACATCAACTTCAGCAATTTTATCCAGAATCGGCTCTGGATCAGCATATCGGGTTTGAATACCTTCCAGATTCAGGACACCGATTGCCCCCAACTCAGATAGGCGAACCGCCATCTTGACGTCCACCACCCCATCCATCGCACTTGCCAGAATAGGAATTTCCCGTTGGAGACCACCGATCTGCCACTGGGTCTCCGCTAGCTGCGGATCAAGGGTACGCTGTCCGGGTGAAAGGGCAATTTCGTCAATTCCATATGCTCTCCGCGCCGTTTTACCACGGCCAATTTGAATATCCACACCAGTAACCCTTCCAGAACGATTTAGCTAGACTAACAAAGCCAAATTGCCCTGTCAAAGTCTCCCCCAGACCTGGATATTCCTCCCAATCAGGTCAGTCCCTCTACCCTGATCGCTGCTTTGGGTGAATCCGGGAGACCGATTGCACCACGGCACTCATGATTTTTTGGATCAGGATTCTGGGGAGGAGCGCCGCTTAATAATTGGCTTGCCAGCGGAACGAGCCTTAGACGTCGGTTGATGAGGGCGCGGCGAGTTAAACTTTCTGGGTTTATGCGACTCTTTTTTGGACTTGCGCTTAGGCGGGACAAGGGCCACTTTTTGCCCGTTGACAATCGCTAATTCGCCCCCTTGTCGCTGCACATGCAAATCCCAAAAATAGCCCAAGGTTTTATCCTTTAGATTGCCCACGAGTTTGAGCTTAAAAGCTTTGGGTCGATCCGAACTTTTGCGAGGCGACTGTTGGATTTTGACCAATAAATAATTTTTCTCAGTCGATTGAAAAACAATCTCTCCCCGAATGGAAAAATAACCATCTTGCAGGGGAGCAGCCAGCTGACTGGGTTTCTCAGGGGGGGCTTCTTCCTCTGCCACAGCGGCCATAGGACCAAATCCTTCCGCAGACCAAACCCCTACAATCTGCATATGAAGGGTTTCTTCTTTCTCTCGGGTGCGGGGATAAACGACCCACAGATACGTTTGCTCTAAATCCAGGTATTTTTTCACCAAACTCATCACCTGCCCCAACAGAACGGCATCCAAATGAGTTTGGTCTTCTGTAACCAGTTCGCCACGGTTTAATTGTTCTTCTGAAGGCTGGTACTTACCCTTCACCAACCCGATCGCCCGATATTGCATCGGCTCACTCGGCGGTGGAATAGGTTGCTGGCCCAGGGACTCAGACATATCAATTGCTGCTGGAGAAGCGGCAGCAGGCTCTGGTGTGCTCACTGAAGGGACGGAGGGAGCTGAGGGGGGAGACGCCTTAGGCACAGGGCGGCGAGGCGGGCCTTTTAATTGCATGTTGTCCACGTGAGTCTCTTGAGTCTTCTCTTGGAGAGTATCGGACTGAGAATCTGACCCCACCTGTGGGTTCAAATCAACAGATTTTTTCTGTTTTTGATGCGTTGATTTAGATGACTGTTCGCTAGAGGAACTCATAGACTTGGGAAAGATAATCGAGCAACAGGGGAGTGAAACCTGATTGTATTTTTTTTACCATCCTAACCGGGCAATCGATCAAATCCTAATCTCTGATGAATTAAAAATGATCGTTTCCCACACAATTCAGGCAAATGGTTTGCCACTCTAGATCAAAAAAGTTTAATTCACGCAAGCAATCTCTCCTGATTTTTGGCTAAACATTAAATTTTCTTTGTAATCAATGGGACAATCTACAATTGTGGGCACCTCTTGCCCTAGCGCAGTCTCAAGACAAGGAATAAAATCTGCACTGGATTCAACTCGATATCCCTTCAGTCCCATACTTTCGGCCAGGCGTACAAAATCAGGATTGCCAAACTTAATAAACGCGGCTTCTCCGTAATATTGTTGCTGCTTCCATTCAATCAATCCATACCCACCATCATTGAAGATGATCGTGGTGAAGGCAACGCCCAGACGCAAAGCCGTCTCCAGTTCTTGCATATTGATCATAAAACCCCCATCACCAGTTACCGCCACGACATGGCGATCGGGATAGACCAACTTTGCGGCTAGGGCGCCGGGGATGGCAATCCCCATGGCAGCGAACCCATTAGAAATCAGGCAGGTATTTGGGCGATCGCAATGGTAATGCCGGGCCATCCACATTTTGTGAGCCCCCACATCAGAAATCACAATATCCTCAGAAGCCAGCACCTCTCTGAGGTCATAAATCAGCTTTTGCGGACGCATGGGAAAATGCTCATCCTTGGCATACTCCTCATAATCGGCGCGAATTTGGGGTCGTAACTCGACGCCGTAAGGATCGGGCTTACCCTGGCGATCCGCCCGCCGCAGAATTTCGATTAAAGAATCAGAGATATCGCCGACAACTTCCGTTTTGGGGATATAGCTACTGTCAATCTCTGCAGGCTCTGCCCCCACATGCACAATGGGTATGGTGCCGTCGGGGTTCCACTTTTTCGGGGAAAATTCGATAAGGTCATACCCCACGGCAATTACCAGATCCGTGCGATCAAAGCCACAGCTAATATAGTCCCGCTGCTGTAATCCAACCGTCCAGAGGGCTAGAGGATGAGTATAGCGAATCACCCCTTTGCCCATAAAAGTATTCGCCACGGGAATATTTAGTTCGGTTGCGAATTGCGTGAGGGCCTGGCTAGCATTGGCTCGAATCGCTCCATTACCCACCAGAATTAGGGGATTATTAGCTTGTGAGATAATTTCTGCCGCCTGCTCTAGGTTGTGAGGGGAGGCAAAGCTGCGCTTCATGCTATCTTGCTGCAGCGGCATCCCTTCAGCGGGCATGGCCGCGATATTTTCTGGCAAGTCAATATGAACGGCTCCGGGCTTTTCGGCTTGAGCCCGCTTAAACGCGCGTCGCACAATTTCTGGGGTATTGCTAGGGCGAACAATTTGGGAATTCCACTTGGTGACCGGGTTAAACATGGCCACTAAATCCAAATATTGATGGGATTCGATATGCATTCGATCCGTGCCGACCTGCCCGGTAATCGCTACTAAGGGCGCGCCATCCAGGTTCGCATCAGCAACCCCCGTCATCAGGTTTGTTGCACCTGGTCCCAGGGTAGACAGGCAAACCCCTGCCCGTCCGGTTAATCGACCATAGACATCTGCCATAAAAGCCGCCCCCTGCTCATGGCGGGTGGTGATGAATTGGATGGAGGAGGTGCGCAAGGCCTCTAGGACTTGGAGATTTTCTTCGCCGGGTAACCCAAAGATGTACTCAACCCCCTCATTTTCTAGGCATTTGACCAACAATTCTGCTGTATTCATTAAAAATGGCTCACTTCACCCATACGGTCTTGATGTTTACGAATTCATGAATGCCTTGGAGGCCTAGCTCGCGGCCATAGCCAGATCGTTTGATACCGCCAAAGGGGAGGCGGGGATCGGACTTAACCATGCCGTTAATAAAGACCGCACCGGCCTCCAAATGCTTGATCAGGTGTTCTTGTTCTTGGGGGTCTGAGGTCCAGGCACTGGCTCCTAAGCCAAATGGACTATCATTGGCCAAACTAATGGCAGCTTCCATATCTGCTACCTGAAAGAATAGAGCAACCGGGCCAAAACATTCCTGTGAGTACACAGGGTTGTCTTTAGAAATGTCTGACAGAATCGTTGGTTGATAAAAATTACCGGGTAGATCCGGCCAACGTTGACCGCCAGTCAGCACTTGAGCACCCTGGGCAACAGCAGCTTGGACTTGATGTTCGAGATCTTCAAGAATGGTGGTGGTGGCTAACGGGCCAATGTCCGTTTGAGTATCCATGGGATCGCCTAGGGTCAACGCCTGGAAAGCTGCAATCAATTTTTCCAGAAACTGATCTGCGATCGCATCCACCACAATAAATCGCTTCGCCGCAATACAGGACTGGCCCGTATTCAGCATCCGCGCTTTCACCGCCATGGTGACAGATGCCTCTAAGTCGGCACTTTCTAAGACAATAAACGGATCGCTCCCCCCTAATTCCAGAACAGTCTTCTTGATCTGGCTGCCTGCGATCGCCGCTAAACTGGCTCCTGCGGGTTCACTCCCGGTTAGGGTTGCGGCTTTAACTCGATCATCTCTAACAACCCCTTCTACCTGCGGCGCAGAGATTAATAGCGTTTGGAATACATGCTCAGGAAATCCTGCTGCCCATAAAATTTTTTCAATCGCCAACGCACATTGCGGGACATTTGAAGCATGTTTCAGCACCCCCACATTCCCAGCCATTAGTGCAGGTGCCGCAAATCGAAAGACCTGCCAGAAGGGAAAATTCCATGGCATAACCGCCAAAATAATCCCTAGCGGTTGGTAACAAACCCAAGACTGGTGCGCATCCGTTTCGATGGTCTGGCTAGCCAGAAACAAGGGGGCCTGCTCAGCATAGTATCGACAGACCCAAGCACATTTTTTGACTTCGCCTAAGGCTTCTTGGATCGGCTTGCCCATTTCTAACGTCATTAGGGCCGCATACTGCTGGCTTTGTTCAGGGTCTGACAAGAGTTCGGCGGCCTGCAGCAGCCACTGGCTTCGATCTGCAAAACTTGTCCGCCGATAGGACTGAAAAGCAGATTCAGCCTGGGCAAGTTTCAACTGGATGGCTTCATTGGAAAGGGCTGGAAAGGATTGAATCGTTTCTAAGGTTGTCGGATTAACTGTTGCGATGCCCATACTCCAACCCCTGAATTCAGTTCCAAACCACTCATTACTGGCCCTATAGTGACAATCATCGCAAAAAAAATTGACTTGTGGATGGCATCAACGAAAGTTGACAGATTTAGAGTAGACTTGCCGCTTTTGGTAAAATCTTCTGCAAGGTCGGATACATTTGGCTATAAATTGACTAGAAACGACTCCGGTTTAACCCTGAATTCATCCATTATTCAGGTGGGCAGCGAAATACGCAGTCGCCAAACTTCAAGACAGACTTTCAATACAGATTACGTAAGACTTGCAAAATTGTTGAGATAATTATGGCTTCAACTTGTTCTTTTGATATTGTTAGCGATTTTGAATGGCAGGAATTGGTCAATGCCATTGATCAAGCCAATCGCGAAATTAAGGCTCGCTACGATCTCAAAGATACGAAAACGGAAATCAAGCTGGAGCCCACTGAAATCACAATCAGCACCGATAGCGAATTTACCCTAGACGCCGTCCATAATGTTCTGCAAACGAAGGCCGTCAAACGCAAGCTCTCCCTGAAAATTTTTGACTATGGAACCATTGAATCGGCCAGCGGCAACCGTGTCCGGCAAGCCATCAAACTGCAAAAAGGCATTGATGCCGACTTAGCGAAAAAAATTTCGAAGCAGATTCGCACGGACTATAAAAAGGTTCAAGCCAGCATTCAAGGGGATGTCGTTCGAGTCTCCTCCAAATCGAAGGATGACTTACAGCAAGTCATGCAGGATCTGAAGCAAGAAGATTGGCCTGTTGCCCTGCAGTTTACAAATTACCGCTAATCTTAAGAGTGGGCGATTCTACTTTTTTCTTGACCCGATTATGGAGGTATTATGCTGCGCCGGACTTCAGTCGCAACC
>NZ_JANQOP010000345.1 GCF_028285745.1 Acaryochloris sp. IP29b_bin.137
TCGGTGATTCCTTCAAAGGTTTCGATAAGATGGGACAAGTCCGTAAAATTAGCTGAAACAATAGATCCACAATGTCCGCTGAACAGCAACCTGAACAACAGCCTGAAAGGATTCACTTACCCAAGACCAGTGAATCCGAACAACTCAAGAAAATCCGCCACACGACTTCTCATGTGATGGCGATGGCTGTTCAGAAGCTGTTTCCCGGTGCCCAAGTTACCATTGGTCCGTGGATTGAGTCGGGTTTCTATTATGACTTTGACAGCCCTACACCTTTTACCGATAAAGATTTGAAAGCCATCAAAAAAGAGATGGTCAAAATCATCAAGAAGAAGCTGCCCGTAGAACGGGAAGAGGTGAGTCGGGAAGAGGCGAAGAAAAGAATAAAAGCTTTGGGAGAACCTTATAAGCTGGAGATTTTAGAGGATTTAGATGATCCGATTACTCTCTATCACCTAGGCGATCAGTGGTGGGATTTGTGTGCCGGTCCCCATGTGGAGTCCACTGCCGATTTGAATCCTAAAGCCATCGCTCTAGAAAGCGTGGCGGGGGCCTATTGGCGTGGGGATGAAACCAAAGCCCAATTGCAGCGGATTTATGGCACGGCTTGGGAAACCCCTGAACAGCTGGCAGAACATAAGCGACGGAAGGAAGAAGCCCTGCGCCGTGATCACCGCAAACTAGGCAAAGAGCTGGGGTTATTTCTCTTTTCTGATCTGGTGGGACCGGGACTGCCCTTGTGGACACCTAAAGGAACCTTGTTGCGATCGCAACTCGAAGACTTCCTCAAGCAAGAACAAATCAAGCGAGGATATCTAGGGGTGACCACGCCTCATATTGCTCGGGTTGATCTGTTTAAGACGTCAGGTCACTGGCAAAAATACCAGGAAGATATGTTCCCGCTGATGAGTGAGAACGATGCAGATCGCAGTTCCGAGCAAGGCTTTGTGATGAAGCCGATGAACTGTCCGTTTCATATCCAGATCTATAAGAGTGAGTTGCGTTCCTACCGCGATCTACCGATGCGGCTGGCAGAATTTGGCACCGTTTATCGGTATGAGCAATCCGGTGAGCTGGGTGGACTCACACGAGTGCGCGGCTTTACCGTCGATGACTCCCATTTATTTGTCACCCCCGATCAACTGGATGATGAATTCTTAAAGGTGGTGGATTTAATTCTCTCTGTCTTTGAGAAGCTGCAGCTTAAAAACTTCAAAGCTCGTCTCAGCTTCCGCGATCCAGATTCAGACAAATATATTGGTTCGGATGAAGCTTGGGACAAAGCCCAGAATGCGATTCGCCGAGCCGTGGAAACTTTGGGCATGGAGCATTTTGAAGGCATTGGCGAAGCGGCCTTTTATGGTCCCAAGCTGGACTTTATTTTCCAGGATGTCCTGGATCGAGAATGGCAGTTGGGAACGGTGCAGGTGGACTACAACCTGCCGGAACGTTTTGACCTAGAGTTTATGGGAGAGGACGGTAACCGTCAGCGCCCAATTATGATTCATCGGGCTCCCTTTGGATCTTTAGAACGGTTGATTGGCATCTTGATCGAGGAATATGCTGGCGTCTTTCCCTTGTGGCTAGCACCGGAACAGGTGCGGTTGTTGACGGTGAATGATGACCATATGCCTTTTGCTGAGAAGGTAGCTACTGAGTTGCAGGCTAGAGGAATGCGGGTCTCAGTCGATCAAAGTGGCGATCGCTTAGGCAAGAAAATCCGCAATGCGGAGAAGGCCAAAATTCCAGTGATGTCGGTGATTGGGGATAAGGAAGTCGAAGCCAATAGCCTCAATATTCGGACGCGGGCGTCCGGGGAATTAGGGGCGATTCCAGTGGATGAGGTGAAGCAGAAGTTAGGCGATGCGATCGCAACTTTCTCTGCCTTCTAGCCAATGCACCCAAAACGTTAAGATCGGAGAAATTACGCTCGAATTTCGTCAACTCCCATCTCATGAAGAGATGAAGAATTGTAATCAATAATTTTTGCAAGTAATACAAATCAGACTTTTCTTACGAGAGATCAAGCGTACTAAGGTCTCAAGTGCTTTTAGAATGAGGAATCAGAAAGTGTGACTCAAGAACTACTTCACAATATCGCCACAGAGGTTCGACTCTTCAGAAGAGTTGAGCAAAAAGAAGAATTTCTGTTCGTGCTCGGTGCTCTCACCGCTCGACTAATTAGCCTTAGCAAGGCAGCTGAAATCTTAAGCCTTGAGCCAGAAGCCTTTCTGCAAATCTTAGATCTGATGGGCATTGAGTTTTCCTATCTGACTGAAGACGATCTTGCCACTGAAAAAAACTGGTAATGCAAATCGTCTTCAATACATCGCCTCTCATTTTTCTGACTCGCCTGGAACTACTAGAGACCTTCCTCGCACAGGAGAATCAGTATATTGCTCCACAGGCTATTTGCGACGAGATTCAAGCAAAAGAGGATGAAGTTAGCCTTGTCCTCAAAAACATATTTTCTCAAAATAGTATTCGCATTCATCCAGTTCAGATGACGCTCCTAGCAAACAGTCTGAATCAAAGGCTAGGGCGCGGCGAATCCGAAGCGATTACCCTTGCTCTAGAACTCAGCGCTGATTGTGTGATTTTAGATGACTTTGCTGCTTGCCGAGAAGCTAACCGTCTGGGGCTTCAAGTTAAAGGAACTCTTGCCATTATCAAAAAGCTCTATCAAGATCAGCGAATTGCTATCGAAAATTTAGACGAGCTGTTTCAGCATCTGGTCAGTATTAACTTCCGGGTTAAGCGTATTCTATTCGATGAAATCTTTAAAGACGAATCGTCTAGCGGTGATTGGAGATAAGGACGTAGAAGCCAATAGCCTCAATATTCGCACCCGAGCGTCAGGTGAGTTAGGGGCGATCTCTGTGGATGAAGTGAAGCAGAAGTTAGGCGATGCGATCGCAACCTATTCTTCCTTTTAGTGCACCAATATCATGCCTTGCTCCTGAGAGTTTGTGCTCTACAACTCAAGCGTGTAAAAGTCCAATGGGGATTGTCCTGGTCCTTGACTCCATCGAGCATCAGGCTTCCAAGATCCATTCACTTCTTCACGACGGCGGGTCCGGACGGTAAGCTGATTGCTATCAATGGTAAGCAAATTGTATTGCCACGGGTACCCAGGGATAAGTTCTCGAGTAGGTGCCCCGAAAGTTCCTGCAACAATACCGTCGAGTTTTCGCCCTTTTGGACTCATATCGTAGCGATAGAGATTGTTTTTAGCCTGATGAACATGGCCATGAAGAAAATAGCGGAATCCAGCCACAGCAAGTTGCTCTAAAAACCCATGTTCTTTGATGCGATCTTCCCCAGGGCTATTTAGAGGATGATGCCAAACGGCAATTTTAAGGGAGTTATCGTATCGGTGTGAACTCTGCCGAAGTTCGGTAAGCGCATTGCTTAGAGCACCCATTTGGATACTGACTCGATCTCGAAAGTGATGATCAAGCTGCCATGCAGAATTAAGACCTAAGATGAGGAGATTACCAGCTGGCAAGAAATCTAGTGTGTATTGCTGCTCATAGTTAAGTGGGTAAGGCTGGCCTTTAATGGCCTGGTAAAAAGTACTGAAGTTAGCAAAGCGTTGAAAGTACTGGTTTTCATCACAAATCCAGGCTGAACTAGGACCTTCTTCTATAAAATTTCCTTCTTTTAGTTCTTGAGGTTGACAATGTGAACGTTGCTTGAGCTTATAAGCCACATCTTCGGCTTTATTCCAATCAGTTGTAGCCCAATCAATATCATGGTTGCCAGGGGTAAGAACAATCTGGTCAGGTTGGAGATGAAATTCTTGACAAAGCGCAGTTATAAAAGATTGAGCAGCGTTATATTCCTCGGAAGAAGCATAGTTGGCGATGTCTCCAGAGAGAATAAGGGCCTGAAGTGTTGTGATTTGCAACTCATTTTTTAGGTCTTCTGCTATTTGATTGCCCCAAAGTTGAGCTTGTTTTTGAGAGCAAATATGTAGGTCTGAAAGATGAAGGATTTGCATAACTTTCGTAGACAGATTAGAACTAAGTACATCAGACGATTGAAGCAGATATTTTGGGATTTCCGAAGACCTAGAAAGAGGCTCAGTTAATTGATAGTTGTAGAATCCAAAACGCTCTTGAATAGACGCTAAAACTGTATTAATTTCGGCATATACTGCCTGCTGTTGCCTACGCTGAAGAATATTTATGATTTTGGCATTATCAATCATTTCTAACGCTTTAGCTACGGCCTTGCGAACAGTACCATTACTATCGTTAAGCCTTTCAGCTAACGATATGATTACCAAGGATTGGTTTAAGCGGGATAGACTCACATCACTATTTTCACTGCAGATGCTCCCCAATCCTTCTGCAGCCAATTTCCGTAAGTCAGGTCCCCTCACTCTTAAGATTTTAATAAGCGGATCAATAACCGCCTCGTTATCTATATTTCCAAGAATCTGAACTGCTCGTCTTCTCAGATCTGCCTCTGAATCATATGAAAATTTGGTGAGAAGCATAATGGCCTGTAGATTGAGATTTTCAAATATAGCTAATGCCTCTACTGCACTCCAGCGAACAGAAGAGTCAGGATCTTCCAACAATTTGAGTAATCCAGGAATCGCAGCTTCCGTTTTGAGGCTTGCTAATGCCTGTACTGCACTCCTGCGAACAGAAAAGTCAGGATCTTCGAGCAATTTGAGTAATTCAGGAATCGCAGCTTCCGTTTTGAGGTCTGCTAATGCCTCTACTGCACTCCTGCGAACAGAAAAGTCAGGATCTTCTAGGAACTTGAGTAATCCAGGAA
>NZ_JANQOP010000354.1 GCF_028285745.1 Acaryochloris sp. IP29b_bin.137
GAGTTGCAGTTTATCGACTTCAGTTTGTAAGGTCTGTTCATCAATGGGGGACTCCGAATAGACATAGAGCCAGAGTGGATCTTGGAGAGTAATAAAGCGAAGGTAAAACGAGTCTGCGGAGTTGTCGGTTTCTGATTCTCCTGGCATTAGGGGAAAGCAAGTGCCAAAGTTCCAGTCTTCAACCGACTCAACCGGCTGAGCGCAGAGGATCAGTAAAGATTGATCGGCCTTGCTGAACACCTCTATCTGACAGGCAACGTTCAGCAGCGTACCTTTGCCCCGATGAATTTGCGGATCGGTTTCGTCTTGTTCTGGCTCTTCAAGTTCGATACTTCGCGTCCAGAAATATTGTTGCAGGTCATCCAGGCAAGCCTCGCTGAGATTGGCTTGATTGAAAACGATGGATGTTGCTGTCGTTGCGTCTGTTGTCATGGGAGGTGCCTTCCCTTGCTTACATTGAGAGGGTGCTTAAACTTGCAGGTAGATGGAGACTATTCAGGTATCTCGATTTCTAAAGATGAGATCAGATCTTTTCGCTCAGCAGCATCAGGAGATTGTGGATACGTGGCAAGCGCAAGGAAATTATCAGTCACGTCTTGAAAAGCTTTGGTCAGCGCAGCTGACGCTGGAAGAGAAGTCGAAATCAGGAGTTCTTGTAATAGCGACTCTATATTTCTCAAGGCACCATTATCCAAACGATCCATTTCTCTGATTCGAGCTTCAAGATATTGTCTTGCCTTGTCTGGTAAAGCTATATTCTCTGTTTGCTCAGTTATGGCAGCTTTGCCAGCAGCTAAGCACATCCAGTGCATAAACCATCCATCGTGTAGAAAAACGTAGAATCGTCTTTTTAACAGTTTGACTAGCGAAAGAAACTCAACGTGGTTCTCTACTACAAACGCAGTACTTTTTAATATGCCTTCTTCTTCTACTAAACCGTTCTTTATTAGTCTTGATTCCTCCTGCTTTAAATCATTCCATAGAGGTTTTGATGAGGGCATGAAGAAAGCGATCGGGTACTCTATCTCATCCACTCCTGGTCGCCCACCTTCATCACTATGGAAGGCTCGATTGGGAAATTGCCCTTTATCTGGTGCATGTTTACCCAGGTACTGCGCCCGGACTAAAGAGTTGAGGGTCTGAGCAGTAAACTGCACGAGATCATTTATGTTGCCAAGTTCAGAATCCTCTTTCCCGTCAAGTTCTTGATAAGTTCCAATGAATTCAATAAACACGTTTCTAGAACTGGTGATCTCCAGCGCATTTTCTTTCTTTTCAACCGGGATAAAGAGATTTTTGACGTTATTAGGTTGCGCTGGCTGGGGGGCTGGGAGTTCCGATATTCGAGTGGTCATCTCGAATGAGATATTGGGGGTAAATGGCCAGACGGCAAATAGATCATAATCGCCTGATACTGCGTTTTTATAAAGATCTTTTTCATCTCTGTATGCCAGATATGGACTCTGGACGCCATTAACAGGATAGAAATTCTCTAGGGGATTCGCGACCTTTTCTACAGGAATAATATTGAGTTCTCGTATACCTTGATTAATTTGAACAATGTCATTTATAACTATTTCGCTTCTATCCACAGGCTCTATGGATTCTTCAATTATCTCGTTATAGGATGCTAGAATTTCGGCGTTTCTTTTGTTTGCATCCTCTTGATCAATAGAAAACTTATCTCCGTTTTTTTTCAGATAGCTAACGTAT
The DNA here is from genome assembly GCF_028285745.1 of Acaryochloris sp. IP29b_bin.137. Lineage (GTDB taxonomy): Bacteria > Cyanobacteriota > Cyanobacteriia > Thermosynechococcales > Thermosynechococcaceae > Acaryochloris. Next base: position 1,714 of record NZ_JANQOP010000354.1, read on the forward strand.
CTATCTCTGTCTTTGATATAAATATTCCTATGATAGATATGCCACAAGTTGGAGGTGGCGTCTTTCTTGATCACGTATTCGAACGCAATTGTTTCATCTTTGTCTTGGGCGATACCAAATATCAAATCATTGCCAATTTTTTTGTGATTTGGTAGGAAACCACTGTTGAGAAGTTCTTGCTTTCGTTTATCCGATATCACAAGTGGAAGAAAAAGAGAGTCGGCAACTTTGTCCCTTTCCCTTTCCGTAGCCTGTGTTGAGACTAGCCAAACTAAAGAATTTATATGTTCCTTGAGGTTATAAGCCATTTTGCTAGTGCCTGCCTTATTCAATGCAGGCAGTTGACAGACAAATCCTGCCATCGGTCCCCAATTACAGGATTTCCCATGAACATAAAAAGGCTTTAGATTATAGCCTTCGTCGATCAGCGTAGTGCAGGCTTTACCCGGTACACGGCTCCAGATTACACAATTCAGTTCATCTGCAGCCTTTTGAAACGCCTTTGAGACTTGTTCTGGAAAACCTTCTTTAACCAATTTTGGATCTGGTGCGGTGGGTACAGGTGGCTGATTGTTCGGCTGATTTCTCCGCTGCCATGTAGGTTGCTTGGTAATAGTCCATCCGATCATTGTCTTGTACTCCTGAAGGCTAGTTAAAATCTTCAATTAGTAAGTGTTGAACAGTGTTCGATATTCATTTCAGACAGGCGATCGCACCTACTATTCATCACCTATCTCTTCTTTAAACAGAAACGGGTAAACCTGCGATCGCATTTCGAATTCCATCACTTCTTATTCGCTTGCAGTGAAGAGTAAATAAGAGCGGAATAGGGTGCGATCGCATTTATATTGTCATTACTGATGAACATTGAAACGAATAAGGTGCGATCGCCGTTAACTACTTGTCTCATAAGCTAGAATTTGCCGATTACCTCAAACCAATCTTTCCGAATAGCAAGGACATTAATGTCCCAATTGATTTCGTGTGATCCTACACAATTTGCATGAATCCACCACGTCCCAGATTTTACAAAGGTGTAAACACGTTGTCCTTGGGTGTCATTGGAAGAAGAAGAAAATTCTGGATTAAATCCGGCAATAGTTACAATCCACTCTAGAGCTGAATATTCTGTATCTATCCTGAAATTATTCTCCTCCCCAATAAATTTCTTAATGTGAAATGGTTTTGACTTAAATTTGATGTCACCCTGTATTTCTAGATCGCCTGAAATCTTTGTATTTCCATTAATTGCTGTATTTCCATTAATTGCTGTATTTCCCTTAATTGCTGTATTTCCTTCAACCCTCAACCCATGCAGTTCCGGCGAGGATTTTACATGGAGCTTTGCTTTCGGTTCATCTATGCCAATTCCAATGCAACCCACCTTGCCCGCAGAATCTTCCCGATAAACCAGCGGCCCTTTATGAATGGGAACCGAGATATATCCATCCCAATACCCTGGAATATTTTGAAAGTGAACATATAGATTGGCATAGCCCGATTTCAAGATCGTTTTGAGATTCGTGATCTTGAGTCTGAGCAGCTCTTGGCGACCTGAAACTTGCCATCCCTTTTGGCAGATGTAACTCCATTGGGGGCTGATCCCCTGGGTCTCCTTGCCGCCAAATCCCCAATTTTCTTGATTAGATTCAACCGAAATCCTGACCTCATCCGCATCATTGGTATTCAGCAAAGCCCAATCTTGGGGCGCATCAGATTGCGTCGAAGCCACATCAAAGGTAATCGTAAACTTAGTCGCCTGATCTAAGGTCCCTTCATTCGCTCCTCGACACTTTAAAATGCCTTCTGTGCGCTTGCTATTATCCGGTTTAACGATGATGGAATTCGCGATTTGGGCCTCCGTCGGACTAATTTTTCCCAGCTGAATGTCCTGGAGAGAGAGCACACTGGTGGAAATTGCGGGAGAGCCTACTTTAGTGACACTAGTGTTGTCTAACGTACTTGATACTTCTTGGGGGGATAGATCAATAAAGGGAACACTCATATTGGGAAGACTTTGAATCGTTAGG
>NZ_JANQOP010000361.1 GCF_028285745.1 Acaryochloris sp. IP29b_bin.137
AATAGGCCTTTAAATCACTTCATCAACCTCAGTCGGAATACTCAATGCCCTAACCATTTTTGTTTGCCCTTGTTATTGACTGCATGGATTCAGACGCTAATCTTTCTTCGTTACAGCTAACATGCCCCATTTGCGACCAAAGCAGTATGCGCTTATTTCGCAAGCACAACTATTGGATACGAGAGTGTGATTGTTGCCATCACCAGTTCACGGAGCAACAACCCACGGCCCAAGGTGTGAGCAAAATTTATGATGGCCAGTATTTTCAGGGTGATGGCCCAGGTTATGTCGATTACTTAGCGGAAGCCGATTTGTTGCAACAATTAGGACAATATTATGCGGATCGACTAGCGTTTTATGTCCTCCCGGGTACTGTTTTAGATGTAGGTGCTGCCGCTGGATTTATTCTTAAGGGGCTGATGAATTCAGGGTGGCAAGGGGAAGGGTTAGAACCTAATCCTCGCATTGCGGCCTTCGGCCAGCAACAATTGGGTTTGAAGATGACGGTTGGGACGCTCGAAAACTATCACACTCAGAATCGGTTTGATCTGGTGATGATGGTCCAAGTGATTCAACATTTCTATAATTTGAAGCTGGCGCTGCATACTGCCAGTTCTCTGACAAAGCCGGGGGGATATTGGCTGATTGAAACCTGGGATCGTTTTAGCTTACTGGCTCGGATGCGCAGACGGGGTTGGCATGCCTATACTCCACCGAGTCGATCGCACTGGTTTTCCCCTTCTGGATTAGAGCGCTTCGTTGCCCAATACGGTTTTCAGGAAGTGGCGCGGGGTAGTCCCAGTAAATGGATGAGTGGTCAATATCGAAAATCGGTTCTGCGGTATCAACTGATTGATAAAGCGTGGGGCAAGCCGCTGGTGCGAGGCTTGAATTTGATGCCTGATCAGGTCAAAACGCCTTATTTAGGGGGTGATACTTTTTGGGGACTCTATCAAAAGGCCGTCTAAAGCTTGAATCTCCAGTTCAACCGCTGTAGAGTTTTCAGATCCAGATTTTTGCGGCAGTCCTACTTTACCTGAGTTCGGGTTAAGCAATCTCTGAAACTATTGATTTTGCGTTCTTTATGATTTTCTCTTTGCTTAGACGCTTGTGAATAAGCTCTGATATAGAGATTATTCTCAATAGAATAGACTGATTATCAATAAAAGATTGTTTAGTTCAAAGGTTGATTTTCTGAACCGTATATCTGAAAAGGATTTCTCGTATTTTCTTATCCCGAACGCAGGTTACTTTGGATATCTGCATTCCAGTTAGCGCAGTATATCAATCAAGTCTCTCCAATCCAAGTCCCTCACATAGATGTGAATCTTGTGAAGATGGTTGGAATGGATACCACTGTCAACATGAGTAAGTTTGCAACCCAGAACAATAAAACGGCTTGTTATTGAGAAAATAGGCTGATGAGGGGAATCTGCTTCTTGGTATGGTGAACAATAAAGTCATACTTGCCAAATCTAATTTTGTTTGAGGTGTTCATGGCCCCTGATCGTCCTACTAATTCTGAGAAAGAAAAAGCGCTAGGAGTAGTGCTGAATCAAATTGAACGCACGTTTGGCAAGGGGTCGATTATGCGTTTGGGGGATGCCACTCGCATGAAAGTAGAGACGATTTCCAGTGGCGCTTTAACCCTCGACTTGGCGTTGGGAGGCGGGCTGCCCAAAGGCCGAGTGATTGAAATTTACGGTCCTGAAAGTTCGGGCAAAACGACTTTGGCGTTGCATGCGATCGCAGAAGTGCAGCGATCGGGGGGTGTCGCCGCGTTTGTTGACGCTGAACATGCCTTAGACCCGACCTATGCTTCAGCCGTCGGGGTGGATACGGAAAATCTACTCGTCGCCCAACCCGATACTGGGGAATCGGCCCTAGAAATTGTGGATCAACTGGTTCGTTCGACGGCGGTGGATATTGTCGTCATTGACTCCGTCGCCGCCTTAGTTCCCCGGGCTGAAATTGAAGGCGATATGGGCGATTCCCATATGGGACTGCAAGCTCGTCTGATGAGTCAGGCTCTGCGAAAAATCACCGGCAACATTGGTCGCACGGGCTGTACAGTAGTGTTTCTCAACCAACTCCGTCAGAAAATTGGCGTCACCTATGGCAATCCTGAAGTCACCACGGGGGGAAACGCCCTCAAGTTCTACGCTTCTGTTCGTTTAGACATTCGGCGTATCCAAACCCTAAAGAAAGGAACGGAAGAGTTTGGGATTCGGGCCAAAGTCAAAGTTGTTAAGAATAAAGTAGCGCCTCCCTTTCGCATTGGTGAGTTCGACATTATTTTCGGTCAAGGCATTTCTACGCTGGGTTGCCTGTTAGATATGGCTGAGGAAACCGATATTCTGGTTCGCAAAGGAGCCTGGTATAGCTACAACGGTGAAAATATTGGTCAAGGCCGCGACAATACGGTTCGTTATATGCAAGACAACCCGGAGTTTACAGAGTCCCTTACCCAGCAAGTTAGAGCAAAATTAGATACGGGAGCTGAAGTCTCAGCGAACACGGTTGCCTCAACCAAAAAAAGTAAAAAATCGTCAGAAAAGTCAGAGTAACTTGAGTTCGAGTTAAGCAGGCAGTGAAGACTCATCTCTCACTATCAAGGCAAGATATCGGTCATTACCAAATGATTATCCTGTTCTTGTCCGTCTCCATTTTCCCAGGACAAGTTGGGTAACTTCTTAAAGGCTTGCCTTAAGGACGTTTCCCAAGACTTCCGTAAGCGTAATAAATAGGGGTCACCGCGCTCCAATTTGAGCCGATATCCAACCTTAAGGGTATCGGCTTCATACATCGCCATGTTAATGGGAGGGCCGACAGAAATATTGGACTTCATGGTGGAATCTAGGGACAACAATGCACATTTGGCTGCGGCATCTAGAGAGGTCTCTTCGTAATTGATGGTGCGATCCAGAATGGGTTTTCCATACTTGATCTCCCCGATTTGCAGATAGGGGGAATCGCGAGTGGCGCGCAAAAAATTACCTTGGCTATAGACCATATACAGTTCTGGTAGCTCCCCTTTGAGTTGTCCCCCCACCAGAAAACTACAATCGGCGCTGATGTTATCTTTTTTCAGCCAAGTCTGGTGCTGATTCAGGACTTCTCGCGTTTTTTCACCAAAATAATGGGCAATATCATACATGGATGTCAGTTCGTTGATATTGCCCTGCACTGCGGCTTTGCGATCGCGCCGGATCAAGGTCAACACACTCTGGGTCATGGACAAGTTCCCCGCCGTGCACACCAATAGCACCCGCTCACCGGGCCTGGAGAGATCAAACAGTTTTTGAGCCGTCGAAACGTAGTCAACCCCTGCATTGGTGCGGGAATCAGCTGCCATAACCAGCCCATAACGGGTGATGACGCCCAAACAGTAGGTCATGCGTTGCTCGCCTTGATTTGTAAAGAAGCGTATGCCTCTAGTCTAGGGCTGATTCCTCAGGTTGGATAGACATGATTTTAATTTGTCCCTGACAAAGAAGGGCTGTTTCCGTAATTTGGAGGAGAGTTAATTGAACATCAGGTCCTAAATCAAAGCTAAAGTCATTCAGTTGGGTTAGCGGAACGGGGTGATGATCAGGGGGATAGAATCCTTGGGGGTGTTCAAGATGTAATTCGTGGGGATTGACTAATACTAAGCCTGTATCCAACACAATGGCTTGAAGGGTTTGGGTTACCGGATGCTGAACTTGGGCCTGGATCTGGAGGCGATCACAACTCAGTTCCATTCGCAGCGCTGATACTTGAATCTCTGGTGAACCCTCAGGCTGCCAGCCTGGGAAGGGCCAGTCAGACGCTCCGCTCAACTGTTGTTCAATCAAAGGCACCAACCCCAACTTCATCGCTTTTTGGAAGAGTGCTGAGTCGGTCGATGCATCTAAATCAGCGGCGGTCAGGGCTGCATCCAGCTGGATCGGCAGGGGCGCTAGTAGCCGAAGGGCTTTGCCCCGCATAACCTGTCGGAGATTGGTACTGATATTTTCAGCAATGACTTGAGCTCGACTCAGGTGGATGCCTTGATAAACGGCCTGGGCTGCTGAGAGAAATACCCTCGGTATCGATCCTGAAAGAAGTTCACGATTACCACTGTCGATCCGAAGCTGAAGATCGTCGATGTGATCGAGTTGCGATCGCAACCATAATTTAATCGCTGGGGTAAGCACCCGCGCAATGAGGTGACCTTTCCGCTGAGGGGCAAGTTGTTCTTCGGTCTCCACTTCGGTCTCCAATCTTAAGCCTGCTGCCAATAGTTGAGAACAGCATGGGCCATCGTCATTACCCCTGTGACAATAGCAGATTCTTGGGCTTCAAATTGCGGGTGATGCAGCGGTGGATTGACTTGATTGGCCTTCCCTACCCCTAAGCGAAACATCGCTCCAGGGGCATGTTCTAGATAGAGGGAGAAGTCTTCTGCTCCTAAGGATGGCTCTGTGAGGACTCGCACGTTCTGGCTACCGCAAACGTCTTGCGCGGCAGTTTCAATTAATTGGGTCAAGCTCGCTGTATTGTGCACTGAAGGTACCCCCGCTTCATAATCGACATGGTAGCGGGCACCATAAGGGCGGCAGACGCTGGCCACGATATCTTCAATCCACTGAGGGAGATGAGCCCGGGTTTCTGGGTGGAGCGATCGCACCGTTCCCTGCATCTGTACCTGCTCCGCAATTACGTTCGGGGCTCGTCCCCCCTTCATTTGACCAATCGTCAACACAACGGGACGCAAGGGATTTTGGGTCCGACTAATCGCCTGCTGAAGGGTTGTGATGACCTGCGCGGCAATCCAGATCGCATCAACCGCTTCATGGGGACGAGCCCCGTGCCCCGCTTCTCCCATAATCGTGATTTCTAAATTATCGGCTGCTGCCGTCAGTGCTCCATACCGTACCGCCACCGATCCAGCAGGAATACTAGGAAACACATGCACCGACAGAATAGCATCGACATTTTCCATCGCTCCATCTGCGACCATCCAACCCGCTCCTTGGGCAATTTCCTCCGCAGGCTGGAAAAGAAAGCGTAGTTTCCCTGGGATCTGATCCTGCATGGCCGAGAGCACCATGGCTGTCCCCAACCCAATTGTGGTATGAACATCATGACCGCATGCATGCATAATCCCTGGTTTACGAGAGGCAAACGCTAACTGGGTCATTTCATGGATTGGTAAGGCGTCCATATCTGTGCGAATCGCGAGTTGCCGAGGATCGTCTCCTTCTCCGGTTAACTCACCAATCACTCCTGTTTTACCCACGCCTTCACGGACATGCAAACCGTAGGAAGATAGAATACCTGCCACATACGCAGACGTTTGATACTCTTGACCACTTAACTCTGGATAACTGTGGAGATGACGCCGAATCTCAATCAGTCGAGGAGAGAGCGTTGCCGCTAGCTGTTTGATCCGAGTCAACATGTAAACCTTTCAATTTCGATATCCATACTTCATGCTAAGGATCGATACTTATCCTTAAAGATTATGTTCTATGCTGCTAACAATCTAACGTCTATTTACGACTGGATCTTCCTGTTTTCAGAAGTGCCAAATTTGGGCAATCTAAGAAAAGCAGGGTAGCCACATTCCCAGGGCTTATTGTGGTCCCCACGAATCGTTTAGGCCCAACAACTTTTAGCTTACCCCCACTATAGTTATGACTGCGAATCACAATCCAGAAGAAGACTTACGACGTCGGGAACAAGAACTCAAAGAGCGAGAAATGAGCGTCCGGTTGCGAGAACTAGAAGCAGAAGTGTATGGCAAATCTGAGACTTCCCATACCGAAGCCCGTGAGGTAGAAGTGGTTACGGACGTTCCCCCCACCAAATCCTCCTTTAAACGGACCTTGCGCAAAATTGTCAACGTAGGTAAGTTCCTAGCTGTTGTGGTGGCAGTTGTGGTTGCGGTTAGAATCGCGATGTGGCTTGCTATGGCCCTGATGATTGGTTCGATCGCATATATTTCTTACGAACTATTTCTTAAGGGCGATCGCTCCTCTCGCTAATGGATGGGTGATTTGTAGTCTATACAACACCGTTCTGTCCCCTGTGATTATTCTCACTTGGTAGAATTAACTAAGGACAGCGCTAAGAGAAAGTCAATATTCTGAGGTAACCTCATTATCAAGTGCTTAAAATTGAATGCTTTAGGTCAGCACTTGACCTAGCCTGAAACGATATCAATATTGACCCTAACCCCGCTTTTTTATCCATCTTTATTGACACCCCCTAGGCCCTCAAGTGACTGCTTTTCTCAGGAGACTTCGCAAGATACTATCGAACAATCCCCCTCCTAATCAGGGGGAGGCTGAAAATGCAGGTGGCTCTCTAGTTAAACTGTATGGTTCGAATTTGAATAATCCTGATGCCCTGATTAACCGTGCCAATAAGCGGGCGATTAACGGGGATATGGATGGTGCATTGGGCGATTTTGATGAGGCCATCGCTCTCAATCCGGCCAGAGCAACCGCTTATTTCAATCGCGGCTTTCTCTACAATACCCTGGGTAAATTTGAAGCGGCGATCCATGATTTTTCAGAAGCGATAGCGTTACTGCCCGACTACGATGAAGCCTATTATCAGCGAGGGAATAGTTATCGACAATTAGGAAATTTTCAGCGTGCGATTCTGGACTACTCGGAGGCCATTCGCATCAATCCCTATTGCATCAAAGCCTACTATAAGCGAGCCGAAAGCCGAGCCGATTTAGGGGACCATTCTGGTGCCCTTACGGACTACAGCCAGGTGATCCTGCGGGTCCCCAAAGATGCCAATGCGTATTGCCAACGGGGAATTTTTTTAAGCCAAAGTGGAGAGTTAGCCAAGGCCATTGAAGATTTCTCTACTGCGATTGAGCATAATCCTCGACTAGCTGATGCCTACTTTCATCGAGGATATTGTTTCGCCCAATTAGGAGAGGCGGAAAAAGCCTCCCAGGACTTTAGCGAAGCCTTACTCCACGATCCCAATCACCAAGCCGCTTATACCCGTGCCTATACCTTGGGCATGTTGAAGGAGTCTCCGGCTGAAAGCACTTCCACACCTGCACCCGACTATTCCCTCTCGATTTTGGAGGAGAGTGTCCCCGTCACGGCTGAATCGGTTGAAGATACACCTACAGACTCTGAGTTTTACCCCACCACCGTCCCTTTAGAACCCACTGCATTAGAGGACTTTTTTGAGCGAGCCAATAACCGGATCCAACGGGGCGATCTGGATGGTGCGATCGCAGATTACACCAAAATTATTGAGCAAGACCCGCACAATAGCCAGGCCTACTATCAACGGGGGCAAAGTCTAGAAGCGCTAGGTGAATCCCAAGCCGCCATGGAAGATTTGAGCCTGGCAATTCATTGGGCTCGGGTCCATTCTCTGGGACTGATGCGTGATTTTAGCGGCGAGCTGTCTACCACCCTAAAAGCCTTAAAGCAGGATCTAGCCGATCTGTCTTACCAAAGCCCCTTCGAAACCACGAACCAACCGTCTACTACATCGTCCCCCGAGCCCCAGCCCCCTGATCCACCCTCTCCACCTCCGACGATTGATCTTACCCATCCCTCCCAGACAGAAGAGGGTTCTAGCCCGTCCACTCCGAAGCCATCCAAGCCACCGTCAGGGTATCCAACCCACCGACCCACCGAAATTCCGACCATTGATATTCCCAGCAATCCCATACAGGAAAAACTCAAATTTAAACGGGCTGATATCGAGGCTCCAACTTCACCCGATCTAGATTCAAACCCCTTATCCAGTGAACCCAAAACGCCAGACGCCGCGCCCAACAGCTTGGATCACTCAATTGAGGCCTTAACCCGTGAGATCGAACGCAATCCGCTGGATGCCGATGCTTTTTTTAATCGAGGTCAGAGTCGCGCTTTAGCCGGAGACTTACAAGGAGCGATTGAAGACTACTCCCGCACAATTCGCCTCGATCCCAATAACCGAGAAGCTTACGTTAAACGGGCGCGCTGTCGATCTGCCCTTGGGGATGAAGTGGCAGCCCAGGACGATTTAAACCATGCGATCCGTTACCAACCCATCCGCCCCCCCAAGCCTCCCGCACGACCGGCTAGCCCATCCAAGGGCCATCGAGTTCAACCTCAGCCTCCTGATCCTTCATCCCAGTACTCTCGCCAACAGAACCCAGCCCACTCACCGCAGTCTGCTGAGCGGGATTCTCTCCAACCGCCCTCTCCATCAGACCTAGAAAGTACCACCCAAGAAGTGGCCTCTCTGTTCCAACAAGAAAATGAAGTACTGCAGTCTTCCCAAGCCCCTGCAACAAAGCCTTGTACCCATGCTGGCAATAGTCCTGGGAATCAATTTTGTATTCATTGTGGAGAACCATTGGATCCCCTCTCTCCCTACAGCGTCAATAACCTCTCTGGAGATGGGAAGTCCCAAAGGCCCACTCCCAAACCAGCGTTAAGTAACCATAAACAACGCTTACAAGAAGCGGAAAAGCACTATGACCAGGGCTTATCTTTATTCAAAGCAGGCGATCGCCAGGGAAGTTTACAATCTTTATCGACTGGCCTTAAGATTTTCCTGGAGCAACGGGAAATGCAGCGCTACCAACAGACCCTTAATTTGATGCAGGATGTTGCCCATGCCTTGAATGACACGGGCCAAGATGAAGCGGAACCGGACGACAGCCTGCTCCTCTAGGGGCCACATCTAAGCTAAAATCCAAGGGCCTTTTCCATTGAGGTTTGTGTCATCTATGCTGCAATCATGGTTACCTTGATTTTGTACAGTAAACCTGGATGTCATCTTTGTGAAGGTTTACAAGAAAAGCTAGAGCAGATCCAAGATCCTCCCCTGAAGTTGGAGGTTCGTGACATTACAAGTCGCGACGATTGGTTTCAATCCTATCAATATGAGATTCCAGTGCTATATAAGCAGGAGGTTTTTGTATCTTCAGGGCAGAGCATTGAGACACCCATACCCCGTCCTGCTCCCCGCTTGTCGGTTGAGCAATTGCAGCGGTTTCTGCAAAAGTATCTTTAGTGGTTTATCAACATCATTATTTGGGCATGGTCAAATTACGCGCCTTACTCGCTGAACTCTCTGCCAACCTATGGACCCATCCTGAACAGACTGAGCATCCTGCCCTGGATCAAGATATTACGGGACTCACGACAAATTCCTGGGCGGTCCAACCGGGTAACCTGTTTATTGGCATGCCGGGCACTCGCGTTGATGGCGGTAATTTTTGGAAAAGTGCCCTGGACGCTGGAGCAGTGGCGGCTTTGGTCTCAGATCAAGTTGATGTAACGAACCGAGATGCGGCTTGCGTCATTCCCTTACAGGATATGCCCCAAGCCTGTGCTGAAGTTGCGGCTGCGTTTTATGGTCATCCCAGCCAGAAGCTAAAACTGGTGGGTATGACGGGCACCAATGGCAAAACTACCACGACCCACTTAATTGAGTATTTATTAACGGCAGCCCAGTACCCTACAGCTCTATTTGGGACGTTGTATGCTCGATGGCCTGGACATCAGTCGACGGCCATGCATACGACCCCTTTTGCGGTGGACTTGCAGCAACAGCTCGCCGCTGCAGCCGCTGCTGATTGCAAGTTCGGCGTGATGGAAGTTAGCTCCCATGCCTTAGCCCAACAGCGAGTGTTGGGTTGCAAGTTTGCCGTTGCGGTGTTTTCCAATTTGACCCAAGATCACTTGGATTATCATCGGGATATGGAAGATTATTTCGCTGCCAAAGCGTTACTCTTCAGCCCGGAGTATCTAAAAGGCCGAGCGGTGATCAATATTGATGATCCCTACGGTCAACGCTTAGCCGATCAACTGGCACCTGATCAATGCTGGACTTATAGCATTGATAACGCTGATGCGGATATCTATACCCGTGAGTTGTGTTATGAGACGGCTGGTGTCAAAGGACAACTGCATACCCCCTTAGGCAGTGGCACATTCTTTTCTCCTCTGGTGGGGCAATTCAATGTATCGAATCTACTGGCAGGGGTTGGCGCTGCTTTGACACTAGACCTGACCCTTGAGCATATTATCCCAGCTCTAGCTCAGTTTCCAGGCGTTCCTGGGCGAATGCAACAAATTATGAGTTCTTCAGAACAAGACATCAGCGTCATTGTGGATTATGCCCACACCCCTGATAGTTTGGAAAATTTGCTAAAAGCAGCCCGTCCGTTTGTAAAAGGCCAAATGATTTGTGTGTTTGGGTGTGGTGGGGACCGCGATCGCACCAAGAGACCGCTAATGGGTGAAATTGCTGCCCGCCTCGCCGATCAGGCCATTGTCACGTCTGATAATCCCCGCACAGAGGACCCGCAGCAGATTTTGCAGGATGTGTTGGCAGGTATCCCTACTGAAGTACACCCCATTGTAGAGGTGGATCGACGGGTGGCAATTCAAACTGCGATCGCACAAGCTAAACCCGGCGATACTATCCTGATTGCGGGCAAGGGCCATGAAGATTACCAAATTCTCGGCACTGAAAAAATCCATTTCGACGACCGCGAAGAGGCCCAAACAGCCCTAGCACAGCGCTATGGATAACTAGAACTAAGCAGTAATGCCTTCTAATTCCTCGTCCGTCAGCTCATATAAAGCTCGGAGTTGATCCAAGGTGTCTTGATCAGGACTCCAAAATCCTCGACCATGCGCCTCTAGCATTCGACCAACGATATTGCGGAAGGCTTCTGGATTAGCTTGGCGTAACTTCTCCGCCATCTCTGGGTCTAGGGCATAGGTCTCTGCCGCTTGGTCATAGACCCACCCTTCTTGGAAATCAGCTGTGCCACCCCAGCCAATCAGGGCCGTCATTCGCTGGGAAATTTCATAGGCCCCGCCAGAGCCTTGATCTGCCATTGCGTCCGCCCATTTAGGATTGAGCAGCTTAGTCCGATACTCCATCCGCAGCAATGAATCTAAATCGCGCGGAGTCGTGTCTTTGGAGAAACTTTCAACAAAATTGGCTTTGACCTTGCTGCCCCGCTGTTGCTCAGCTGCTAATTTCAGACCACCGGTGTTGGCGTAATATTCCTGAATATCGGTCAGACCATATTCAACCGAGTCAATCTCTTGGACAATCTGCTCTGTACTCTTCAGTAAGGTTTGCAGGACCTCAGGCCGGGCTTGGCCTTTGTCATTACGACCATAGCTAAAGGCATTCCGATCACTCCAGGTTTGCCCCAACTCATCGGAAGATTCCCAGTTGGAGTCCGTCACACGGTCATTGACCAAAGAGCCGAAATCCCCGGCAGGGTTAGAAAAGAGACGAGCAGAGACATTCTCCACTCCCTGCTCTTTCAAGGCCAGGGCATGTTTGCGAATAAAGTTCTGGTCTGGAGGTTCATCTGCTTCGGCTGCTCGTAGAAAGAGATCATCCAACAGCTCAATAATATTGACAAAGCTATCCCGAAAAATCCCGGATAGATTCGCCAAAACATCTACACGAGGGTGATCGAGCTGATCTAAGGGCGTCAAGCCATAGCGGACAATCCGACCTGTCCCTTCTTTAATCGGTTCTGCCCCCACGAGTTCTAGCAGAATACCGATGGATTCCCCACGGGTCTTAATGGCATCTAATCCCCACAGCATCACGGCGACGGTTTCTGGGTAGGTGCCTTTTTCTTCTAGATTCTGGACCAAAATCTTGCGGGCAATCTCCCGACCCCGCTCATAGGCGGCTGGAGAGGGCATCCGATAAGGGTCAAGGGCATGGATATTTCGGCCTGTGGGTAAGACGCCGGGACCATCCCGGAGCAAGTCGCCACCAGGGGCCGGGGGCACGTATTCTCCGTTTAAACCGCGCAGAAGATTGGTGAGTTCATCTCCAGTTTGGGCCAGTAGGCTACGGATTTGTAGGGCTTCTTCTAGCTTGGGAGTGCTGCCATTGAGTTCAAACCGTTGACGAATCTGATCGGATGCTTCACCCGTAGCGACGGCTGCGATCGCATCCTCTGGTAACTCTTCTCCAAAGTAAGCCTGAAGGTAACTTTCCAGCTTTTCAGCATCGGGAGATTCACCCAATACATGCAGCCCAGAAGAGAATAACCGCGTTTCTAAAACTTGCAGATACTCATATAGCTCCACTAGATAGTGATTGAATGCCTCAGCACTAAACATCCGAGCATTTTCAGGCGTGAACTCAATGCCCAACTGCTTGGCTTCTTGGAAGGGGCAATCTGCATCAATCCCCGCATCAATAATCTTTTTGCAGATGGCCTCCCGCAACACCGCATTTTTTTCCGGGTCTTCGCGGTATTCCTGAATCAGATCG
>NZ_JANQOP010000003.1 GCF_028285745.1 Acaryochloris sp. IP29b_bin.137
GAAAAGCCTATGAAAATGGTTATGCAGAACGACTGATGAGAACCATTAAAGAAGAGGAAGTTGACTTGTCAGAATATCGAAATTTTAGAGAGGTTAATGAACGGATAGAAATGTTCTTGGAAGAGGTATATATGAAGAAGAGAATTCATTCATCATTGAGCTATTTAACACCGAGTGAATTTGAGAAAAAGTGGAGAAATGAACTAGAGAATATTCAGGTGTGATACATGTAGTGTGCTTCTCTCTCATTCCTGATTTTACTATCCAAGATCAGGGGTTCACTTCAACTGGAACTCTTGAAAGGAGAGTACTTCTCTTGTTCTGATATCCAATAGATATAAGAACGAGAGATGGTTTAACTGATCAATTGCAGCTGGTACTAAATCGTGGCCATCAATGCCTTGCAAGCTGAGCCCGACAACTTGTTGCTGATGATTCAACGTATAGGAATTAGACTGGCCATCAAAATGACTGGCAATCGTTTCCAGATCGTCATCAAAGTCTTGAACTGAAATTTCTTTCAGTTGTTTTCCAGTTATTGCTTCCAGGTTCTGAATCCAATCTTGGTCCGGCATGGCAGGCTCAATACAAAGAAACTCGCTAAAATATCTTGTCTTCTGGTGGTATTTTCCCATAAACGATTGGTTTGCTTTCTAACACCTTTCTAAGCGAATCTGCTATTGTCCATTCCCAAACTAAGATTCAAAATGACTGACCTCTCTCTGCATCGCCTTTCAGCCTTCAC
Organism: Acaryochloris sp. IP29b_bin.137; assembly: GCF_028285745.1. Classification (GTDB taxonomy): domain Bacteria; phylum Cyanobacteriota; class Cyanobacteriia; order Thermosynechococcales; family Thermosynechococcaceae; genus Acaryochloris. The sequence goes on from NZ_JANQOP010000003.1 coordinate 746, forward strand.
AACCGATTCGAATGGAGGGAATCCAGCAGGGGTATGGATCGGAGACACGCTGCCAACACCTGACACGATGCAGCAGATCGCAGCTGAGGTTGGCTTTTCTGAAACGGCATTTGTAGCACCTCAAACTGGGTTTGAGCGAACAATACGCTACTACAGTCTAGAGGTAGAAGTCCCTTTTTGTGGGCATGCCACGATTGCGACTGGAGTTGCCCTGGGTGAATTGAGCGGAGAGGGAACGTACAAATTATCAGCAACCGTAGGGGAAGTCCCTGTCGTTGTCCGTCATCAAGAGGGTCAGTGGCAGGCCTCTTTGACTTCCGTAGAACCCAGCTATACCTCGGCCTCGGATGCGTTAGTGACTGATGTTTTATCTACTTTGGGCTGGCAATTGGATGAGCTAGATCTATCTATCCCGCCAGCTCGGGCCTATGCAGGGGCATGGCATTTGGTCTTGGCAGTCTCAAAGTCTGAGCGGCTGGCTCATTTGGATTACGATTTTGACCCACTCAAAGCACTGATGCAACAGGATGGCCTGTTAACAGTGCAGCTCATCTGGCGAGAGAATCGTGAAACTTTTCATTCTCGTAATCCTTTTCCAGTGGGTGGTGTTGTAGAAGATCCTGCAACAGGAGCGGCAGCGGCAGCTCTAGGAGGTTATCTGCGAGAGGCTCAGTTAATATCTGCACCGAACCAAATTGTGATTCACCAGGGAGAAGCAATGGGACGACCGAGTCGGCTAGTGGTTGATATTCCGGCTAGAGGTGGAATTGTCGTGAGTGGAATGGCCGTTCGCATTTGATCTCGTTTGCCGCAGCAATATAAAGATCAACTAAAAGACTGAATCAGTTCATCCCTGTGATGAGAAAAGATGATGACTGTTGCCAGGGGTAATTATCTCGCTAAGTCGCAACTCTAGATCAGGCTGCATGGGTAGACGGGTGTACGAGAAAAAGCGCGCGATGCTGATCTCTAAAGTTCCACAGACTTGATCAGATGGGCATTGTATTGATCGCATAAGGGTCAGGTGGCCCTCACCCCCAGCCCCTCTCCCAACCTTGGACGAGGGGAGCAAGATCCTTATATACTCTGTCTTTCTCCCCCTCTCCTAATATTGGGAGAGGGGGCTGGGGGGTGAGGGCCAGCACACGTTAAGGGATGAACTGATGGTCCTAAAAGTACTGACGAAGTAGCAGTTTCAAACCTGAGCGCGCTTTTTTTCGTGCACCCATGGGTAGACTCTTGAAGTGAACTCCTAGTTGCGCAAAAGATCAATGTTGCAATGAAAGTTTCAGACGTCATGAGCGACAACCGTAACCGATATTGGTTGTACTTGCTATGAAGTTATCGAGATTGCGAGTATTAATCAACTTGGAGAGGGGGAGTTATTGGAGATGACTGAGGGGTTTGAGAGGGCTGGGGGGAAGAAGGGCTTTCGGGTTGGGCCGTACAATTTGCCACTTGAAAGCCCGCAAAAATGAGTAGCCCGCTCAGGGTTGCCCCTAGGACAAACAACCAAGCATGGGAAGGATAGAGAGAGCAAAGCAAGTGACGACCGTTATAGATATGGATGGACCAACTGCGATCGCACTCCTGCAACGAATTTTTTACCTCATTCATCGTTGTCACCATTATTGTTTATCTAAAATCATCCCTGCGAAACCGACGCCAGAAAACGGGCGATGGGCCTCAGATGTTTCGAGAGCTGATCCGCTGGGCCTGCATCGTCTCGATTTAACAGCCGTCCGGCCCGCAGAACTTGTGTGCACTCAGTACCTCCGCATCACAGAGATAGGCGATACCCGAATAATCATCGAAAAACTGCGATGCGACCTCATCTGAAATCTGGATGGCCATCTCCCGATTTTCGGTAAGCACCTCGATCTTGATATTCGAGCAGGTGTCGGAAACGCTGGGTTGTCCCGACGAGCGCACGTTGCGACTGCCTTTACCGCCAGCGTCCACCACTGTATAACCGGTTGCACCGGCTGCATCGATGATCTGGGCGATCTTTTTCAGCAGCAACTTTTCCGTGACGATAATGAGCATGCTAGCTGGTTTGGCCATGGGGATTACCTCTTGATGTATGTATTCAAAAATGACTTAGAAACTTTGGAAAACGGCAGCGCTGATCTAGCCTTCGAGTGGGTCGCTGGGTTAAGTATCAGCAAGCCCGTCCAGGATCAGCTACCCATCAGAGCCTGAGCGAGTCCGATAAAGAGTGGTATTCCGATGGCCAGTGCCACTGGCGTACCAACTGCTGTAGAAGAACCGATATAGGCAGAGGGATTAGCCGACGGGATGCCAGCTCGTAAGGTGGGTGGCCCAGAGATGTCTGAACTGGAGGCGGCGATGACGGCTAGGATGACGACGCCACCAAGGCTGAACCCTGTAATGTAGTGGGCAATCATACCGAAACCGAAGGCGATCAGCCCATGCATCAGGGGCGCTACAAATGCGTATAGGGCATACCACTGGCCCACCTTGCGCAGCTCACCGAGCCTTGCTGTGGCCTCCATCCCCATCACCAGCATCAATATCGAAAGTAGTCCGCGGAATAGGGGTTCATAAAAGCTTTCAAAAACACTTTCTGGCTTAGTCAGCATCCCTAGGGCGAGGCCGAGGAGCAATGCCGAGAGAGCAGAACCTTGGAGGCTGTCCTTGACGATGGGCCATATCTTGACCCGCTGGTTTTTGGTGCTGTGCTGCTTGCTTCGATATTCAACGGCGGTACTACCCGGATTGCCCAAATACTCTTGCTTGCTTCGATATTCTTGTTGACTGAGCGCTTCGTCTGCGGCACGGCGTTTATGGGTGGTATAAATACTGGCTAAAACAATCGCGGTCACGAGGGCGGGGATATCCATAAAGGGATAAAGGGCAGCAGCCCAGGCTTCATATTGGATGCCTTCTGATTCCATTATGGTCAGAGCGGCAGCGAGGGTAGAACCACTCACCGCACCGAACAAGCCTGCCGTCGCAATGGCATCCACCGTCTTGACTTTCGGGAGTTTGGCCAATGTGTAGCGTCCGACGAACACAATCAGGATTCCCACTGCCATGGCGAACACTGCGGGCAACAGCATCTCTGCCAGATTGGCATTGCGGATGGCAATACCGCCGCTGAGGCCGACTTTGATCAGCAGCATAAAGACGATGAATTTATAGATTGCATCTGGAATTTGCAGTCGGCTATTGACGGCGGCAACAACCATCCCCCCAATCAGAAAACCGAGGGTTGGGGACTGCAATTTATTCAAGAAAAGTGTCAAAAATTCGGATAAAAAATCCACAAATACCTCCTTCGGTCTCTTCTAACGAGAAATAATGATTGTGATAAGTGAGTTATGAAAAGTAGGGGTGAAGTGCATCACCCCCTACAACGCAGGTGTAGCGAAAAAACCTGCTGACAAGGTATTCAGAGATGGCCGCTCTCCAAATGGAATATGAAGGTGATCACTGTTCTGTACCACCTTATATAGATCTTTATCTATCAAGAGTTAAATATTTATGTATTTAAGTCTATCTCAAAAAACATAGTTTTTTGTGCTTCACAGCATGGATTTTGAACACAATGTTAAATTCAAATGATAAGTTTTTCTTTTAGATGTATGTCTACATTATATGTCTGACTAATGTTGGTTGCGATCGCAGATTTTTCTCCATCTTGTTGCTGCTATTCACCCAGAGCTGAGAATGATAGTGCTTCTCCCCCTACGTCGGATGGCACTTTCCCAATGGTCTTAGGCATTTTTTTCTTGACTATTGACTCCCATATCTTTGGGTGTTACGGGCCGAATTGTGTTGGTCAATGACTAAGGGTAAAGAGATAGAAACATTTATAACAAAGCTATACCCCTTGCTTGGCCTGCATTTTTAACGTTTTACCTTAAAGATGGGCGGTAACCCGCTGATCATGGATATGGCTTAGGCGATGGGGCATTATGGTTTATCAGTTTTGGATTCAGTATTCTCCGGTCTTGCATCCTCTGTTTGTGGGGATTGGCTTTTGTTTGGCTTGGGGGATTGTGGGGTTATTGGTATGGAATGTAGGATCTGCGATCGCATACAGTATTCGCACCTCAAATCGGATGCATCAAATCCCCTGTAGCAACTGCCAATATTTCACGAATGATTATCATCTTAAATGCTCAGTCCATCCTGATATTGCTTTATCAGAGAAGGCGATTGACTGTAGAGACTTTGCTGCACCGCCTACTTTAACCTTAGACATTCAAGATATATAAGGACTCAGTATGTCAAAGCACATGGTTTTTAGTAGTGGTCATTTCTGATGCTTGCTTCGTTTAAACTAGATGCCGATTTCCGTCAACGCTAGCCAAAACCAGCATGGTATGACCACTCAATTCTATTCAAGCGATCGACGACCGCCATTGTATCCATCTTCTTAGAACGACCTCTGGGGTTTACTTCTCCCAAGTTGCAATCAAACCAAGCAACTTCATCCTTATCAGGTAGGAGCTTGAGACGAACGTAAAGGGGTGTGTAAGTTTGGTCAGAAAGGATGATGCCTAGCCCCGCGATCTCAGCTGCGTAGTCGTTGGTTTTTAAAGCCAGACCTGTTAAAACACCATCTAAACTTTCATATTTCCACTCGTCGTATACTTCTCGGAGAACCTCAGGAATGAAATATTCCAAAGTTGAGAGAGTATCACGAAATGCTTCTGACTCTGGGATAGGTGCGTTAACTGGAAGAGGCGCAAGCACTTTATGGAGTGAATATGCCAATTGTTGTTCAAGATGGGATGCGAAATCGATCTCCTATTCTGTGCGAGCTATAAGCTTAGTCCACTGAGTGAAAAAGCTTCTTTTTCTAAGCTAAAGCAGAAGAGCCTAAATCAGGGGGGACATCCTGCCAGCGGCCAGGGCCAACGGCCCGGAGGGCTTCAGATAAAGCGATATCTTCTGTATATAAGGCTTTACCCACAATAGCGCCCGTCACCCCGATGGCTTCCAACGCCAGTAAGTTCATTAGATCTGTAATTGAGCTAACCCCACCAGAAGCAATCACCGGAATGGTAATTGCTTCAGCCATTTCTCGCAGCATCGGAATATTAGGACCTTGAAGCGTTCCATCCCGCTGAATATCCGTGTAAATAATCGCCGCCGCACCTGCCGTCGCCATGCGTTTGGCTAAGTCTACTGCCAGAATCTCAGATGTCTCTAACCAGCCTCGGGTGGCAACTCGACCTTCTCGGGCATCAATGCCCACCATAATTTGATCGGGGAATTCCTGGCATAGCTCTTGCACCAGATCAGGGTTTTCAATGGCAACCGTACCTAAAATACCCCGTCTTACACCTAAGTTTAGAAGTTGGGTTACGCGGTTGCGATCGCGCAAGCCGCCCCCCACTTGCACCGGAATCTCTAAGGCTTCTACCACCGCTGCAATCGTGTCTAAATTCACAGGCTGTCCGGTTTTTGCACCATCCAAATCCACTAAATGCAGCCATTGGGCGCCTTGCGCTTCCCAAGCTTTGGCAACTTCAACTGGATTTTCGGAAAACACTTGAGATTGGTCATAGTCCCCTTGATACAGACGAACACATCGCCCCTCTAGCAAGTCAATAGCAGGGATAACATCCATAAACGGTTTACCTTTCAGTTACCAAATATCCAGCGGAACACTTTGCATCAACCCAAACTAAACGCAATTTTGAACCCTAGCTGCTTCACTTGAAACAGATCCTAGGAAAAGTGATACAGAGCCTACAGACCAGCCCTTACTTATTGAAGCAGGTTTACACTAGTTTTCGACCTTTATATATAGATCAACCTCACATAAAACGAGGTGTTTTCTGGTTCGATGTCCCTTCAAAGCCACCCATCTCCAAGACGACAGGAACTCCACGATCACAAATCGGTCATGATAATTGGGTATTCTTAAGATTGAAAAGGTACTGACCCTAGCGTTATGAGTTCAACTACATCACAGACCAACAAAAACTGGTGGCATCATGTATTGGGAAGTTGTACGGCTGTGCTGTTGAGCGCATTACCCGCTGGGGCCGCAGAACAGGTTGTGTTTAAATATGGTCCAATTGCTCGATCAGTTCCGGTAAGCTCTCTGCGCCAATTGGCTGATACCGGTCGTGCCCCTGCAGATCTGAAAGTGTATTTAGATTTGGCAGAACAAGATCCCCAAGACGTCAGTGAGATTCTCACTCGTCCCTTTGCTATTAGTCCTACGCAACTCGATCAATTGCTAAATAGCCCCTTTGGTGATGCCATGCTGGATGAAGCAGGGGAAATTATGCACCCCCCTTCTAACCGGGCCAATCGTCAGGCGATTCGTTCTGCTCTTGTCTTAGACGCTAGCCGAGATGGAGAGATTACCATTCTAGATACCCTTGAGAGCTACCCCACTAACACCGTTGAGATTGAAGGAGAGCGGTTGTTGGAAGCCTATCAAAAATATGGACCGATTATTGCCAAGGGCAAGCAGTTTGCCCCTGCCATTGGTGCAGCTAGCCCCTTACTGAAAGAAGTTGCCCCGTTGTTAGAAGATGCTGGTCCCTTTCTAAAAGAAGCCCAACCCTATATTGAACGGTCTGGGGTCCTCAACATCCTCACCGATACCATTCGCTCCCTTATGGAATAGGTTAAACTCGTCCCTTAGCAGGCCCATACCTTGGCAAGCCTTTTTCTCTTGGGGCTTCAGACGCCCTTATGGTCTTTGTTTGTGGTTCGCATGCAGATTTAAGGTGAGCCGAAGACCTGTGGGAGTCGGGTTTTCTACCCAACACCCCTGCCAAAACATGTCAGAATATGAGCAACGATCTGCCGAGTGAGCGACATCATTGCAAATAGTACACCTATAATTTGGCCGCATTTCGTCTATCGGTGTACCTCTAATCTTGATTTGCCCTCATCCTGATTACCCACTCTTTCTAAGGGTCTATTCAGATCTGCTATCTATCATCTGTTTGACAAGCGCGAGGGATATGTATGGTGCTTTCTAAAGGGTTCGAGGTTGAACTATATACTGGAAAACCTTCCGGTGAGATTGTTGGCCTCTCTGACCGGATCGTCGCTGATTTAGATGGGTTTGTCCGCGAACCGGATAGTCGGAATGTGGAATATACGACTGCTCCGGCCCACCATTACGATCCCCTCCTCTGTGATCTGCTGAAGCCCCGCCTTCGACTACGCCAATATATTCAAGCTTTGGGCAACTACACCCTGATTCCCGGCAGCACGCTGGCTATTGCGGATCATCAGCGTTTTTATCGCTCTGATCCCCATAACCCCTACCATACCTATATCGAGCAGACCTACGGCACCAGTGTTGTCACTGCTAGTATTCATATCAATATTGGGATTCCGAATATTGAGCAGCTCTTTCGGGCTTGCCGACTCGTCCGCATGGAAGCACCATTGTTTTTGGCTCTCAGCGCCTCATCTCCCTTTTTAGGAGCGCGAGTGACGGGACATCATTCCACCCGTTGGGCCGTTTTTCCAAAAACCCCAGCTCAGGTCCCCTTGTTTACGGGGCACCCGCACTTTATCGATTGGACTGAATCACAGTTATTGCAGGGAACGATGCAAAATGTGCGTCATCTGTGGAGTTCGGTGCGTCCCAATGGTAATCGTCGTCCCTATGACTTAAACCGTCTTGAGCTCAGGATTTGTGATCTCGTCACCCATCCCATCCATCTATTAGCGATTACAGCGCTATTAGAAGCCCGAATCCTCCAGATGATGGAGGATCCCCAGCTTGATCCGCTAATGGGTAGTCATGTCAGTGCCGATCTCGCAGACTTAGTTGCTCTAGCAGATGCCAATGAAAATGCCGCTGCGACTCATAGTTTGGATGCGGAATTAATCCATTGGCAGGATGGTCGTCGAATTCTGGCTCGCGATTGGGTTGACGAACTCTATACTGAGGTTTGGCCAACGGCCAAACAATCTGGCTTTAGCTGTTTTCTGACACCTATCCACCAGATTTTGACCCAAGGGAATGAGGCGCAACAGTGGTTGAAGCAGCATCAACAGGGAGAGTCGATTGAACAGATTATGCAGGATGCGATCGCAACCATGTCCCAAACGGAGATTGATCTGCGCAATAAATTATGTGAGCCTGTAGCGGTATAGTGCTTCTTCAACCAACGTCCAAACCATGCTTCGGGTTGTCCTTGTTTATCCAGAGATCCCGCCCAATACAGGGAATATCGCTCGAACCTGTGCTGCCACCCAAACCGAGCTACATTTAGTGGAGCCCCTGGGCTTTGAGATAACGGACCGATACTTGAAACGGGCGGGCTTAGACTATTGGCCCTATGTCGATCTCTATACCCATCCCTCTTGGTCAGATTTTCGTAATGCGCAGCAACAGCAAGGCGGACGGACCGTTGGCTTTAGCACATCCGGGACCCAAAGCTACTTAAAGTTCCAATTTCGACCCGATGACTGGCTATTGTTTGGCAGCGAGTCTAGCGGCCTACCCAGAGATATTTTGCAAGCAAGCTCAGCGGTACTCCGCATCCCGATGGACAACTCCCAAGTTCGCAGTTTAAATCTCTCTGTTAGTGCAGCGGTTGGCCTATTTGAAGCACGCAGACAACTCGCTAAAATCCCTTAGCCTTGTTTTGGTGGAGCACGCTAGTCATCGCTAGCCGTCTTACTTATTCAACCCGATTGAGAATATCTCAGCTCAGAATTTTATTGTTTCGCCTCCAACTCAAACCGCTCCCCTTCGTTGGAATTACTCTGTATTTTTACAGAGGTGTGAGCGTCCACAGTTGCATTTCTAAGCAAGAATTCAGTAGTTATACGGAGGATAATTTCTCCAGCCCCTGGGCAAATTAAATGAAAGCCATTCTTGCAATCTATTTTTTTATTTTCAAGAAATATCCTCGCATGCTCACGTTCTGGGGCTGCAAAATCTGTAAGTATCCAATACTGAATGTGTAACAATCGATACAACTTATCTATCAAAAAATAGCTCTAATCCAAGAAACGTTCACCCACTGGTTTTAACGGCTGAGGTTTATGGTCTTGTCTATTTTTGTAAAGCAAGGTATTTTTACCTAATATGCTTGTTTAACAAGCTTTGCCCTAGGCAAAGCCGAATGAACAATGTTATGCGATAATGAATAATTTACAATACGGCTTCTAAACCGCAGATACATAAATCTATTCCTGCAATAATCCAAACACACATCAAGCACTTAGGAGGTCCTCATTGAAACGAGAAATTCCGCAGAAGATTGATACCACTCCAGTTTTGTCAGAGGTATCAACTCTCCTTCGTCGAACTCGTTCTGTCAGTGTTCTAGGTTTTATGATCACGGTCAGTGCCATCGGCGGACTAACCATAGGGCAAACAGCTCATGCTGCTGTCTCTCCCCCTTATTTAAAATCCTCTACCCATAAGCCCGTCCAGCTGCCAGACCTGATCGGTTCTTCTCGATACAAGGTATCGACTTACCCCATCCAGAAGTCCGCATCTGTTCTCATTGCCTCTAAACCGGACTCCTCCTCCCTTTCTTCTCCATCCCTGAAGGCAAGCGATCAAAATGCCAATGCTGTGGCATTCAAGACTGAGGGCTCATCGAAATCCCAGCTTGTCAATGCAGGTGTCTCCTTTACCCAAAGCAATATCGTTGGGTCTTCGTCGCTTTCAGTGGATGAGCTGATAGCCCCGCTGACTTCTGAAACCCTGCTTGAGACCCTTGGTATTTTGGGATTTGGTGAGAGTGAAAGTAGCCTGACAATCAGCACCTCAGACATTCTAGGTACGGTTACAACTCAAGCAATAGAGCCAATCTTGCTGGCTGAGTCACCTCGGCAAAACCTCCTTGGGATCGATAATCTACTGATTCAGTCTGATACCGATGGGACAGATGCAGGGCCTCAATTTGCGTCTGCGCCGCTTATCAGCCCCTTAGATTTATCTTCAACCCTAGAGCAAAATCCGCTGGCTATCGGCTCTCCAGAGAGCAAAGATGACAGCTCTGAAGTTTCAGCCTCTAAGCCTGCTGATACGACCCAGTCCCTTGCAGTTTTACCCGATGTTGATCTATCTCAAACCATTATTCCTAATGATCAAAACTCAGCCCTGATCGATTCGGGTGCCATTGTCCATCTCGTAAAACCTGGGGAAACCCTAGAAGACATTTCCCGCCTCTACCAGGTCTCTGCCCAAGAAATCAAAAAAGCGAATCGGATCGAAGATTCTGGCTCTATTGACCCAGAGACCAAACTTCGAATCCCAGCCCATCAATCTCTCTCTTTGTCCCTCAGTACGGTTCAAGACATCGTCGATTTGAATACTTCTGGGGTCGAAGGTGATCTAGAGGATGTTGTCGGCAAAAATGACGAGCCAACGTCAGTGAAGGCACAGCAAGGGAAGGGAGATGAGAAAGCTAGTCAGCCGACTTCGTCCGCTTCTACGATTGCAATTTTACCCGCACAGCCAACTCAAAGGAACCAGCTAAATCCTGATACGACGGTCCTTGCCACTCGTAATCTTTTACCTCAGGTTCCCAGTTTGGATTTGCCCCCCTTATCTTCGGTTGATCGTTATCTACCGAGCCAAATGTTGCCGGGTCCACAAAAATATATTTGGCCTGCTAAGGGAATTCTGACCTCTGGCTTTGGCTGGCGCTGGGGACGTCCGCACCGTGGAATTGACATTGCTGCTCCAGTTGGAACGCCTGTAGTTGCTGCTGCCCCCGGCATCGTCACCACTGCCGGTTGGAACCGTTGGGGATATGGCAACCTGGTTGAGATTCGTCACCCGGATGGTAGCTTGACGTTATACGCCCATAACCACCGCATTAAGACGCGTGTAGGGCAATCTGTCTACCAAGGACAGCAGATTGCTGAGATGGGCAGCACCGGGCGGAGCACTGGGCCTCACACCCATTTCGAATTACACCCCTCTGATAAAAAAGGCGCGATCAATCCTGTACCTTTCCTTCGGAAGCTGTAATCCTACCCCATCCCCAATCAGCATAATACTCCAGCGAAAGGGCTGTGGGATCGTTCATCATCCCACGGCCCTTAACATTTCCATATCAATGAATAAGTTGTGCCAATCTAACAAATGCTTTGATTGAGGGTTGGCTTGTTTATGGAACTGTTAATGGGGCAGGTTCATAGATGCGGGTGTCTTCTCAATCCTGAAATGTTTGTTTATGCTTTTGCCTTCTTTGGCCACAAGTAGAAGTCGATTAAATTCCTAAATATAAAAAATCAGGTGGATCAAAGATCCACCTGAAATTGCAATTTTTGCTTAAATAACTATAGCTTGGCTATACCATCTAGTCCTTGATTAGACAGCTACCGTTTTCTTAGTTGTAGCATCCAGCTCTCCCTTGGCATATTTGACGGCAAAGATATCTAAGGGCTGTTGCTTAATCTTGCTAGCATTGCCTGAAGTCCCAAATGCTTCGTAACGAGCTAGGCAAACTTGCTTCATATACTTGATAGAAGGCTTGAGGAAATGACGAGGATCGAAGTTGCTAGGATCTTTAGCGGCAGCTTCTCGAATTGCAGCAGTGATGGCTAAACGGTTGTCCGTGTCAATATTGACCTTGCGAACACCACTCTTGATTCCTTTTTGAATTTCCTCCACGGGAACGCCGTAAGTTTCAGGAATCTTGCCGCCATATTGGTTGATCATATCAATCCACTCTTGAGGCACGGAAGAAGAGCCATGCATCACTAAGTGGGTGTTGGGTAGGCGGCTGTGAATCTCTTCAATCCGGCTAATCGCTAAAATTTCACCCGTAGGCTTACGAGAGAACTTATAAGCACCGTGGCTAGTGCCAATAGCAACGGCTAGGGCATCAACTTGAGTCTGCTCAACAAATTCAACAGCTTCATCAGGGTCAGTAAGGAGCTGGTCTCGGCTCAGTGTCCCTTCGAAACCATGACCATCTTCCTTGTCACCTTGTCCGGTTTCCAAGGAACCTAAGCAGCCTAACTCACCCTCAACGCTGACGCCAATGGCGTGGGCCACTTGCACCACTTGACGAGTGACATCCACATTGTACTCAAAGCTAGCAGGGGTTTTGGCATCTGCTTCTAGAGAACCATCCATCATGACGCTAGTAAACCCATTCTTCATGGCGGAATAGCAGGTGGAAGGGCTATTGCCATGGTCTTGGTGCATGGCGATGGGGATATGGGGATAGGACTCAACCGCAGCTGTAATTAAGTGGCGGAGAAAATGCTCACCCGCATAGCTGCGGGCACCACGAGAAGCCTGTAAGATCACAGGGCTATCTGCTTCATCTGCAGCTTGCATGATGGAGATAATTTGCTCCATGTTGTTCACGTTGTATGCCGGGATGCCGTAGCCGTTTTCGGCAGCATGATCGAGCAAAAGCCGCATTGGTACAAGCGCCATAGTTGATCCTCCTAAATGTTTGTCGTCGATAAAAAGCGAAAACTGCGCCGAATTCTTACGCTAATCTTTAGATATCCTACCCTGTCTAGCGGGTTCTCAGGTAGCTTAATCTCCAGTCTAGAGCATTGGATTCATAAAAATGGGTCGCCCGGGATTCGAACCCGGAACTAATCGGTTAAAAGCCGAGTACTCTACCGTTGAGTTAGCGACCCCCATGAGGCCCGTGTATTCTAACACAGAAACTCACCCTAACATAACTTGGACTGGCGGTGCGAGAGCGCGATTGCTTTCGGCCTTAATCCATATTGGCTAAGGACTATTTGGGGCTTCATCTAGGATGGGAAAAACACTATTGGCAAGGCAGGGAGAAATGCAATAGCAGCATTTCTTACAGTGATTCTCACAATAGCGTAAACTAAGGTCTGGCAGAGTTTGAATGGCCTCACATTAGAACCTTTGTAATAGGGTGCGGCTGCCCATGAATCGGATTGCCACCACGACAGGGCGTATATCTAGGTAAGAGGATCTAGCTTGACTGAACATGCTGATTCCAGATTACAAGTCGTTTCTCGCAGAGAATTGCGAGAACTGGTGAGATCGCAACTGTTGATGCTATTGGAGCAGGGAAATTTACAAGGTGCAAAAGCCCTACTGGTTCCCGTGCAGCCTGCTGACATCGCGGAAGCGATTGAGGAGTTGCCTGAGGCCCAACAGGCCATTGCTTTTCGTCTGTTATCCAAGGATGAAGCGATTGAAGTCTATGAGAATCTCAATTCCAACGTCCAGCAATCCCTCATCGAAGAATTTAAGCGACAAGATGTCCTAGATATTGTCGATAAGATGTCTCCAGACGATCGGGCTCGCCTGTTTGATGAGTTACCGGCCAAGGTCGTTAGCCGTCTATTGGACCAACTTAGCCCGATTGAGCGTCAGGCTACTGCTTTGTTATTGGGGTATGAAGCTGGCACGGCAGGGCGGATTATGACGCCTGAATATGTGTCCTTAAAAGAAAACTTAAACGTCTTTCAGGCCTTGGAGCGAATCCGGAGTTTAGCCCGATTTACGGAAACGGTTTACTACCTGTATGTCGTTGATGTTGCTCGCCACTTAACGGGAATTATTTCTTTGCGGGATTTGGTGACGGCGCAGCCCGAGCAAACCATTGGTGAAATCATGACCCGAGATGTGGTGTCCGTGAGCACCGATGCTGACCAGGAAGAGGTGGCCCGCACGATCCAGCGCTACGATTTTTTGGCGATGCCCGTTGTCGATCGGGAAGAGCGCTTGGTGGGCATCGTCACCGTTGATGATGTGATCGATATTTTTGAAGAAGAAACCACTGAAGATATTTACCGGATGGGGGGGGTGCAATCCGGGGGAGATGATTATTTTCAGACCGATTTAATCACTGTTGCCCGTAGACGGGTGGTGTGGCTATTGGTATTGTTGTTGACCAATACGGGAACAACGGCCGTGATTCATAGCCAAGAAGATATGCTCAAAAAGGTTGTTGCCCTGTCGAGCTTTATCCCCCTGTTGATCGGAACAGGGGGGAATGTGGGTGCCCAGTCTTCAACGGTGGTCATTCGCAGCCTCAATGTCGATCAGCCCCAAGCCAACCATCCGCTCTGGGTGATTCAGCGGGAAGCACTCGCCGGTGCCATATTGGGCCTCATGTTGGGGGCAATTGTGGTGATTTGGGCCTATTTCCTGCAAGGAAGTTTAGCCGTTGCGATCGCAGTCGGTCTCAGCCTAATCGCCATTTCCATTTTGGCATCCGTCGCCGGATCAGCCCTTCCCTTTGTATTTAGGGCAATTGGGTTTGACCCGGCATTGATGTCAGCACCCTTTATTACCACCGCAGTCGATGTGTTGGGTGTCTTTATCTACTTTGCAGTTGCTCGGTTTATTTTGGAGAGACTCTAAGTTGTCTATCTGTCTACTTAACGATCTCCCGCTTGAGCCCTAGAATCCAGAAAATCCGCCGTTCTACTTCCGTTAGCTGTCCTGGTATACTCACGCTAGCGTTGGTTTGGCCACTTAGACTCCGATGGAGTTGAACGAGTACTTCCAGTTCTCGGGCCATGACACTAAGATCTGGCTCTTCTAGATATAAGCTTTCCAAGACATGATTGATATCTGACTTGGCATCCGCAATCAGTCCAGCCCCTTTAACGACAAAGGACTGGAGCTCAGTCGAATACTTGGCAAGTAGCTTACGAATGTAATAGCAGGTCGTCGTTGTTACATCATTGCTGATGCGCTCAGGGGAAGAGACAAGTGGCGTAGAATAGGTGGCTATCATGATCATCATCCTTTCAGGTCACACACTACAGTTGATAACTAGGCCGTTAGTGTATCAACGGTTTGCCAAAAAATCTGAGCGTTCAGTTCTGATTGTGAGGCTAATAGAAACTGACAGCTATTGACCAGAGCCTCAACACAATCTGGCTGGATGACCTCGAAATTTCGCTCAGTTAAACCACTAAAAAAACCTGCGATGATACCGGCGTAGAATGCACAATCCGGTCGATGCCTATTTTTTCGCAAACTGATATGGGACGTGTCGACAACCTGCAAACGTATGTAAGGGACCGATAACTGTGTTAGATCAATAAATAATTGGCCATAATAGGCCAGATAAGACTGTGACCACCAATCCATTAATACCAGTAATTGCCCTGACAGCATAGATTGCTTGGGCGAAGAGACTAATACAGTAAAGTGTTGATATTCTTGTTGGCCCAGGTCTTTGCCTAACTGATAGGCTTCAGTGGCTGTTAAATCGCTGGGAATAACAACGCCTACTGCACTCTGGGCGCAATAGTGATTTGAATCCTGTTGAAGTAATCGGTTGCGCTGGCAGGTGAGACCATTCAATTCCAGTAAATGATGAGCATAATCTTCTGGCGTTCCCATTTGGGAAAACAGAAAACTTTGATTCAAAAGTGAAAGATACAGATCCGTTGGTGCAATCGAACCGTTTGTTGAGTCTAATGCTGGCAATATTGTCAATGTTCTCATTCCCCCTGGATGACCAGTAGACTGGTCAAATTGTGATACGGTCAACTCAAGCTCGGTTGAGGTTAGACCTATCCTTAATATATTGAGAGAACGTAAAGGAAAAAGGGAGAAACCGGGAAGAACTCGGGAAGATTTATTGAATAGGCCGCATTCGGTAGCCAACTCCCCGCACTGTTTCAATTAAAGTTTTAGATGCTCCAGCCTCGGTCAGTTTCTGACGTAACCCTTTGATATGTGCTTTAACGGTTTCTTCCCCTGGAGGGTCTTCTAGATCCCAAAGATGACTAATAATAATCTTTCGACTAAGCACACGCAAACCGCTACGTAAAAACAGTTCTAGGAGAGAAAATTCAGTTGGTGTTAATCTGACAGGCTGATTGGCATAGGTTACCTCATGATTCAGAGGATGCATGCAGAGATCACCCCAATATAACAAAGGGGAAGGGGTTGCCTGTCCTCGTCTCAAGACAGCACGAATCCGAGCGAGCAATTCTGGCAAATCAACAGGTTTGACAAGGTAGTCATCAGCCCCTGCGTCTAAACCCAAGACTTTATCAGTGCTGGCGTCTCGGGCTGTCATCATGAGGATGGGCGTGGTGTAGCCTTGAGCCCGCAATCGCTGACATAAGCCAATACCGTCGAGTTTGGGGAGCATGCAGTCTAGCAAGATAATGCCATACTCTTCTTCCGTCGCCTGATACCAACCTGCTTCCCCATCATGGACAACATCGACAACATAGCCAGAGTCCTCAAGCGCCTCGGCAAATACGGCTGCCAATGGATAGTCATCTTCTATGAGTAAGAGTCTCATTTCCCCCTAACATTACGCCTTAAGCTACGATCTGTCTGATACTCAGATCAGTCTGGCAAATGGTTGAATGTACTGGTAATCGCACCATAAATGTTGTACCAGATGACTCGCTCATAAATGAAAGTTCTCCCTGATGTAGATCTACACATTTTTTGACAATGGCTAATCCCAACCCTGATCCTTCAATCTCTCCGACATTATCACCCCGATGAAATGCTTCAAATAACTGGGCTTGATTGGCTTTGGGAATACCAATCCCTTGATCTATAATCGTGATTTCCACTTGTTGTGAATCTTGAGTGATCTTGACCTGAACGGGTTGATCTGGTGCTGAGTACTTCAGGGCATTGGCGAGCAAGTTGTCCAGAATTGACTGAAGGAGCTCTGGATCTAGGCTAATTTGAGATGAAATGCCGGAGTAAGTGCATCGGATTCTAGGAATACCGTCATGCTCAGTTTGCTGGGCATCAAGGATGCGATCGCAGATTGTTCTCAAATTAATGGAACGGGGATTGAACTCCATTTGTTTGGCTTCTAATCGGGCAATATCTAATATATCTGCCAACATTTTTTTCAGATATTGAGCACTACCACGAATTCTCTGAATATTCCGCAGTTGTTTCTCGTTCAAGGTCTTTGATTCCGGGCTTTCTAGAATCTGGGCGGCCATCAGAATAACACTGAGCGGTGTCCGGAACTCATGCGAAGCCATTGAAAAAAAACGAAGTTTCAGTTCACTCAGCTCTTGTTCCCGTTCTAGTGCTCGCTGTATTGCCTCCATCTTTTGCCGCTCGGTAATATCTCTGGCATTGATCACCAAGCCAGAAAATCCGGAGGTATCAGAAAACTGTTGCGCGATCGCTTCCAACGTGCACCAGTTCCCATCATGATGTTGCCAACGAATCTCTATAGGAATAGCTACCACGGTGGAATTTGCTAACACCTCTGTAAACAAATGGGTGATTGTCTGCCGATCTTGTGGATGTAACCACTGCCATATAGATTTACCACACAAATCTGAGGGTAGATACCCGAGATTTTTTTCTACTGAAGGGCTTGAGTAATGAACAACTCCTTGCGGATCAAGCACAAGGATAAGATCAGACGCATTCTCGATCATTGCCCGAAAGCGACTTTCGCTATGTCGTAATGCTTGTTCTGCTTTCAGACGCTCCTGAACCTGTTTTTCTAGATCGACAGTTACAGCCGTCAGTTCAGCAGTCCGTACTCGAACTCGCTCCTCTAAATCAGCATTTAAGGTTTCTATTTCAGCTTTAGCGGACTGGATTTCTAATTGAGTCTGGACACGGGCACAGACTTCCGCCATCTCAAACGGTTTAGAGACATAATCCACTCCGCCTACCGAAAATGCTTTGACCTTGTCCTCGATGTCATTGAGAGAACTGATAAAGATAATGGGAATATGCTGAGTGAGTGAATTCTGCTTTAATTGCGTGCAAATATCATATCCAGTTATGTCTGGTAAAACGATATCTAACAAGATCAGATCGGGTAATGATGCCTGTATAGCTCTTAAGGCAATTGTCCCATTAATCGCTCGCCTAACCTTATAGTTCTGTTCTGCCAGCATCCCAGCCAAAACATTGAGGTTATCCACATTATCATCAACGATTAGAAGATTTGCAGTGCTATTTTTCATCTGTTATGACGGAATCTATTGAAGTTTGTGTCTTCCATATTGTTAGCAGTAATATGGAGAATTGCACTGCCATAGCAACAATGTCGCTGATATTCTTTTAAAGAATAGCTAATGCTATATTCAGCTTAGAAAAAAATGAGTGTAAAATCCTCCGCAAGTTTACTGATTTTTTATGCTTTGATAGCAATAAATATGATGCTGATTGGCGGGAGCTGAATATAGCCAGAGAGCAAAGATTTATATCTGCCGTAATAGAGGCCTATTATTAGAGATGAAGACCTATGATTAAAATTCTCAAATTAAGCCTAAAGCAAATGAATATTTAGTGTATCACCTCAGTTTTTAAATCCAGTGCTTCTTGAGTTAAAGCTGCGATTTTATCAAATTGTAACTTTTGAAATAAATCCATTAAGGCTTTAGCTAAATACGGGTAATCAGCCGTAATTTCTACGAGCTGCTGACTCATCTGGTCTTCGTCTAATTCAATAGCAGCCTGTTGAAGGTGGCATAGCCATGATTTAGGTAGCTGGGATAATTGACTCTTAAGATTTTTAGAACTCATATTCTGAGAATCGCAGGTATTAAGGTCATATTCAGCACTTGAAAAATTATCATATAAATACTCTATATTGAGGTGTTTAGCAATTGCATCAAATAGAACACTTTGTTGATAAGGCTTATGTAAAAAGTCATCACAACCTGCTTCATCGCATTCGTGTTTTGTATCTTCAAATACACTAGCTGTGAGGGCAATAATAGTTGTTCTATCTGTTGTTGATCCTAATGATAATTTTGAGATTGAATGTTTATTGAACAGCTCAATATTAGTCGTAGATCTAGCCTGGGCCTCCAGAGAGCGAATTGCTTTAGTGGCTTCATAACCATTCATGATTGGCATTCGCCAATCCATCAAAATAATCTGAGGATGCCATATTTGCCAACAGGCAATAGCTTCTTGGCCATTGGTTGTTGACAATACATCAAAACCTGCAGAGGTCATGAGATCAACGAGAATTTGACTATTTTCAGGGTTATCTTCAACAATGAGCATCCGTAACTTGGGTTGTCCTGGGGCCAACTTTAATACCATGGGCGTATCTGATGGATCGCCCCCCCTGATCTGTGTAACCATTACGGGTAGACGAACTTGTACTTTCGTTCCCTGCCCTTCCTGACTGAAAATTTGAATATCGCCCTCCATTAGATTAATGAAGTGGCGGCAAATGGTTAAACCTAATCCTGATCCTTCGGAGGATTGGCGACCTGCTGAAGCTTGAGCGAATGTGTCAAAAATATTGTCGATTTCAGAAGATGGAATTCCCACACCGGTGTCTTCCACATCAATACATAGGTAGATATCAGGTTGATGTTGCTCAGAGTTTTTTGGCTCATCAAGGTTCCTGTAGGGAAAATCATCGAGTAATAGCTTCTTCGTATACACTCTAAGACTGACACTTCCCTGCTCTGTAAACTTCAGCGCGTTTGTTAATAAATTGATCAAAACTTGTCTGAGTCGGCTTTCGTCAGTACGGATAAAGAGCGGTAAGTCTTCGGTTTTATCAACGACTAGCTTCAACCTCTTGGATTCCACCTTGAGTAGAAACATCTCTTGTAGAGAATCTAACAAATACATCAAGTCACAATTTTTATAGTTGAGAGCAACTCGTCCTGCCTCGATTTTGGACATTTCTAAAACATCGTTAATCAGATTCAACAAATGAGAACCACTTCGATTAATTGAGGTCAGCGTTTGTTTTTGTTTGGGGGTTAAATTATTATCCCGGTTTAGCAGTTGGCTAAACCCCAGAATGGCATTGAGTGGGGTTCGTAATTCATGACTCATATTTGCCAGGAAAGTGCTTTTAGCCCGATTAGCTGCTTCCGCCTTTTCTTTGGACTCTTGAAGCTGCCGCATTAATTCCGCTTGTTGCAGCGCGACTCCTAATTGATCTCCTACGCGTTGAAGGAGACTAAGTTCAATTTCGTCCCATTGTCGCTGTGTTTGTTGACAGGTAACTAATAATCCCCAAGGTATATCCCCAATGAACACTGGAACCAGCATATATGCACGAATCTGGAATTTTTCTAGTAGGGTCAAGCAATCGTCAGTGTAGTGGTGCTGCCCAATGTCAGTAACTAGAGCTACGTAGTTATCACGATAGAGGGAATCTTGAGTGGCTTGTAAGCAAGTGTCTTGCCAGAGCACAGAACCATTGCTTTCAGATAACGGGACGAAGTGAGCAGTGGATGATTCATAAAGAGCCTCACCAGGCCCATTTGATAAAAATTTATAAACAGCAACGCGATCGCATCCTAGACAACGACGCACATCATTGACAGTGGCCTTGATAATATTCTCAATATCTAAGTTTTGGTGAATATGCTGAATAATTTGGGTAATATTGCGCTCATACTGAGCCAGCCATGCTTCTCTTTCTTTCTGGGCTTCAACTTGATTTAAAGCAATTTGTAATTGCTGAGACTGCTCTAACGCCTGTTCATGTAACTCCGCCTGCATCAGCGCAATACTGAGCTGATCAGCCAACTTCTCCATGAACTCAATCTCGACTGACTTCCATACTCGGGGGCCCGAACATTGATGGATACAGAGCAACCCCCATAGCTTTTGTCCTTGGAGAAGAGGGACCACCAAAGTTGCTCGGATCTGAAAACGCTCATAAATCTGGATATGACAATCGCTGAGTCCTGCATCGTATATATCGGCTACTGCAAATACTCGCCCTAACTGATATTTGGCCGCATAATTTTCTGCAAAGCTTTCATCCTGCACCCGCGCAGCCACGGCAGAGTAAAAGACTGGAATAACCTTTTCTGCTACAAAAACACCCTGTTTATAATCTGTGGCAGGATCGAATTGAAAAATAGCGACTCGATCTACTTGCAGCAAGGTTTGGACTTTCTCAACTGCGATCTGGAAGATTGTAGTAGTATCTAAACTTTGGCGAATTTCATTCGTCAATTCTCCTAACAAAATAGCTTGCTGCAACCGTATTTTTATTTGGTTTTCATTCGGGGAATCATACCTAATATCCTCTAATGGTAGGCATTCCAGAGGATTAGATATATGAGAAGGTTCAGTCTCGGGGATGGGCATCACATTTACTCCACCTGCAAATAATACTGTGCAGGAAATAGATTTCTATAGAAAAGAGTGCCCAAAAAATGTTGGAATGATTATCTAGAAAGATATTTAGACTCCATCTTGAATCACAACGGTATATTTGGCCCCTGGCAACAACACTATTTCGTGAACCAGAACTCAATTGAACTCGTGCTACATTTCGATTTATTCAAGAGATCCCTATCGGAAAACTTATGCTTCTCTCATTCAAATCACCAGAAAACTGAGGCATCCAAATTGCAATGGAACGACCATTAAGCACAACATCAATTGCTTAATGGGCAGCTAGTCTAGGATGGTACCATCGGGCATAATTACACGCTCTAAGGTTGCATTTTGAAAATTAACATCTGTTAGATCCGCATCCGTTAAGTTGGTCCCTCGTAAGACAGCCCAGCTTAAGTTTGCCCCTCGTAATTTGGCTCCTTGTAAATCCGTTCCCTGCAACTTTGCTCCTTGCAGATTGGCCTCTGTCAGATCAGCATGACGCAATTGAGCACTCGTGAGATTTGCATGGCTCAAACTCGATTTTCTTAAATCACACCACACTAGATTGGCTTTTTGTAAGTCCGCTAAGGTCAAAACAATACCGGGCAATGCTGCATCCTTAAGATTGATCTGAGCAAAATTGCGCTCACCGGCCTCATATCTTGCGGTCAGATCCAAGGCGATTTCGCTCGGTAAGGCCACAGGTTCAGGCAGTGGAATATCAGCACCCGTTTGACCTGCGTTTTCAGAACTAACTTCAGCGGTATTGTGAGGATTGGGCGGTGGCGGATCTAGTATCAGTAAATCCAAAGCAATCTCTTCCATCCAAAACGGTAGCTCTTGTCCCAGTTTCTGACCATAAATCGTCACTCTTGCAATGGAAGGCAATCGCAGTTGACTTAAATAGTCTCGGAGCAGGGGCACAACAACAGACTGTGCAGGAACGTCTGAAGACTCTACACTGAGCTGCAATAAATCATCTTTAAACTCAATGTCAGCCACCTTGATAGCCTGTTCTGCAAATCTCTGATCAATGAGTGTTGTTAGGGCTTCGAGATTACGATGCTGGGCGAGCTGTAATAATTCGTCTTGAGGGTCTGATTGAAGAGGAGCGGCTACTTCAGCAGGTTTATATTCGTTAGGAGTCTGAATTCCATCAGACGCTTGGTTTAAGGATTCGAGATTCATAGGGTTTGCACAATTGCACTCATTTTTCTAGCGTGTGAGGGTTAATCCATCCGTCAGTGTAGAAAAAATTTCTGGATAAGAAAATAATGACATCATGAGTACTGGATTAGTACTGGATAAAACCAAGTTGATTCAGGCAAACTGCTCCCACGGTTAGCTGAACGCTGAGCTTGGCGGCAATTTTGGTCAAGATAGCATGTTTTACTCTTTATCGAGCTTTTGACCATCCGTCAAGACAACGAATCTCATCCCAAACCGCTGTGTTGGCAAGAGACCGTCTGCCATTGAACCATCGTCTGCCTCATCGGTAAGTGATCCAGAAGAGAATTAGAAGTCTGTTAGCGCCCACAATCTAGCTTGCTGACAGGAGTCAATCACTATTCTTAGGGACGACAATAAAATTTATATTGATCTAAATGTGAAGGACTCTATATTTTGTTATCGACATTCGCAAAAAAAGCTGCCAATAAAGGCAGCTTTTTTTGCGAATGATCCAGCCAAAGCCCAGAAAAATGGTCCGTTAATTCTTAGACATCGTAATACAGGGACAATTCGTAGGGATGAGGACGTAGGCGCATGGGATTGACCTCATTATCGAGTTTGTACTCAATCCAGTTCTCAACAAAGTCCTTGGTAAATACACCCGAGTCGACTAAGAAGCCATGATCATTCTGTAATGCTTCTAAGGCTTCTAATAGGGAACCGGGTGTAGAAGGAATCTTGGCTAACGCTTCTGGGCTGAGATCATAAATATCAACATCCAAGGAGCTGCCTGGATCAATTTGGTTCTTAATCCCATCAATACCCGCACAAAGCATGGCAGCAAAGGCGAGGTATGGATTACAAGTGGCATCTGGACAACGGAATTCTAGACGCTTTGCTTTCGGATTAGGACCAGAAAGCGGAATCCGGATGGATGCAGAGCGGTTACCTTGGGAATAAGCCAGATTAACAGGAGCCTCAAACCCAGGAACCAGGCGCTTATAGGAGTTAGTGGTGGGGTTGGTGAGGGCCAATAACGCTGGGGCATGCTTAAGGATACCGCCGATGTAATGCAACGCCGTCTGGCTCAGATTGGCATAGCCATCTCCCCAGAATAGGGGTTGGCCGGCTTTCCAAATAGACTGGTGGGTATGCATCCCAGACCCGTTGTCATTGAACAAAGGTTTGGGCATAAAGGTGGCTGATTTACCATACTTCTTAGCCACATTCTTGACGCAATACTTGTAGATCATCAAGTTATCGCCAGACTCGATAATGGGTGCAAACTTGATGCCGAGTTCGCACTGGCCACCAGTCGCCACTTCATGGTGATGCTTTTCGATGGGCACCCCACATTTGGCCATGGTCAACAGCATCTCCGTCCGCATATCTTGGAGCGTATCGGTGGGAGAAACGGGAAAATAACCTTCTTTATAGCGAGGCTTATAGCCCAAGTTGCCGCCTTCTTCGACTGCACCGGAGTTCCAGCGGCCTTCTTTGGTATCAACGTAGTAGTAAGCAGAATTTTCAGTTTGGTCAAAGCGAACATCTTCGAAAACGAAGAATTCAGCTTCAGGGCCAAAGAATGCGGTATCGCCAATCCCAGTGCTGGCGAGATAATCCAAGGCCTTTTGGGCAATGGAGCGAGGGCATCGATCATAAGGTTGCCCGGTACGGGGCTCCTGGATGCTGCAGATCATGCTGAGGGTAGGCTCTTCCATGAATGGATCGATCCAAGCCGTATTGGGATCAGGTACCATTGCCATATCCGATTCATTGATGGCCTTCCAACCCCGGATACTAGAGCCATCAAACGCGACACCATCGGTGAAGCTACTTTCGTCAATTTGATCTTGGTATAAGGTCAGGTGTTGCCAAATACCTGGCATATCAATAAATTTAAGATCAACGACCTGAATATTGTCGTTTTTAATCCAATTCAGAATGTCCTGGGGGGATTGGGCCATGAATTACTCCTTAACGGTAAATAGCAAGCTCAAGTGCATTCCCTGGGGCAGAAAATTTACCAAGCTCTTAAAAAAGCGGTCAAACCAAAAACTCTCAGGGTGAGTCAAGCTAAGGATTAAGCCTAATATCGTAAGAGACCGGATCACAGGGGTTTTGTATAAAAAAATACAGTTTTATCCATCCCTTCTATTTGCCCAAGCATGAAACTCCAGGATCGCCATTAGCGCAATGGATATGAGTTTCTAAAGTCTTGCTTTAATTTTTTGTATTGTCCATAAAATTAGTATTTACCTAGCTCAGCAAAATGAGCCCCGATCAAAAGTTATTTGGCGGGTGGGATCTATGGGCTAGGGATGTTTGAGAGACTAGACTGAGTTCAATCAACCAGGCGCATTGCCTGATTAGAGGACCTTATGGGTATGGGAATGCTGTTTGACATTGTCTTCAGTACTGACCGTGCGATCTGCATTGAGCATGCGCTTCCGTTCTGTGGAGAAATTGAAGTCTGTTTTTATGGCTCCCGGAGCAAGGTGTTCTTTGGCAACCGGACGGGATCGATAACTACGGGCTGTGGCTTGGAGGCGGAAAGAAAACTCATCGCAGAATTGGGCTTCAGCCGGGAATTCTGAAGGCGCTTGAGGTGTTTCATTAGACCAAACTGCTCCCACTGTAGTTGCTACTGCCATTTCGTAGGAGGTGGGAATTCCTTTGAGGATCGCTTCTAGAGCGGCAGAAGGAATCGGCTCTACGATTTTGACTGGATGCAGCTTATTATCTTTTTTGACAAAGCAGGTCGCTAGACCGATGACAACATAATCATCAGCAGCAACTTCGTTGGCAGAGGATGTTTCAGTGGCCATAGAAAATCTTAAAAAAATTGCAGCAGCTTTACTAAGTAGTCTTATTCTATGGGTTCGTGGGTCGGAATCTGTTGGATGTTATTGAACGTAATCAAGCGGGTTTGCTATCACGTTGCCGACGGACTTCGTAAAGGAGAAGCGCAGCTGCGATCGCAGCATTCAACGACTCCACCCCTGGAGCAATGGGAATATTGACCTGGTGATCGGCCAAATCCAAAACAGGCTGGGATAAGCCTGCTCCTTCATTACCAATCAAGATCAGGGTGGGTTGGCAATAATCCACCTGCCAAAAGCTTTGGGGCGCATCGGGAACGGTAGCAATAAGCTGCATGCCCCGCTGTTGATACTCTTGTAATACGGTGATGAAATTATCCGTTGCCCGCTTAGAAAGATGAAACCAAGTTCCAGCTGAAGCCCGCAACACTTTGGGACTTTCAAGATCTGCACATTGTTGATTGAGCAGCAGCCCTTCTACCTGAGTCGCCACAGAGGTCCGAATTAAGGTCCCGAGATTGCCGGGATCTTGAATGGTTTCTAGGGCTAATCCTAAGGTCTGAATCGGTAAAAATGAAGGGGGTTGAGTGCTGACGACTGCTACCACGCCATCAGGATGCACAGTTGTCGCGGTGGCTTGCAATACCTCTGGACTGACCTGCTCCAACCGAGCGGTTTTGTCTTGAATCTGCTGCCATAACTGAGGATATTTAGCTTGCCAGTCCTTCGTATAGCAAACAATTTCAAAAGACCAGTTTTGCTTCCAGGCAGACTGAAGTAGATGCGTTCCTTCAAGAAGCAGCTTACCCTGCTGGCGACGATACTTGACCTGCTGCAATTTCCGCATTTGTTTAATCAGCGGATTTTGCAAGCTGGTAATCATAGTGTGTATCACATGCGGAACCCGGGACTTGAACCCGGATGTCTTTGCAGACACTAGGACCTGAACCTAGCGCGTCTACCAATTCCGCCAGTTCCGCTGGCTGTGCATTAA
>NZ_JANQOP010000011.1 GCF_028285745.1 Acaryochloris sp. IP29b_bin.137
ACTTGCATGTGTTAAGCATACCGCCAGCGTTCATCCTGAGCCAGGATCAAACTCTCCATGTGAGAATTTGTACTGAAATTATATTAAGTTGAAGTTAACTAGAAAGAGAAAAGCGAACTTTTTACTGCTAGAAACTCCGACGAGGATGATTGTCTTAAATCTTTCAAACTATTGATTTGTCTAGGTTCGGGGCGCTTTCTGGAGGCGTGCCTCTTTTCGAGCGCTTGACCAATATAACAATGCTAAATAGTCATGTCAAGCTTTTTCTGAAAAAAGTTTTGGTGCCCCTCTATGCCCTAGTCAATAAGTCATTCCGCCTGCTCCTAGCGGCCTATCTCCACGCTGTCAATCTTGGCAATTCAGAATTTGTATTTACGTCCTTCAGCTTGATGACCTGCTTTCAGTCCACCCAGTTAAGGGGATGTGCAACTAAATACCTGTAAGCATTGATTTTTCGTTCACTCCGGCTAAATGCTGTGATCAGCAACGACGGAGTACCAATACTTTTAGGTAAAGTCACACATCGCCTTAGCTATTCTCTAAATGTTCAGTTCACAGCTTCTTCCTTTGCTGTGGATGGCTAAGCATGGACCCTAAACTATCTGGGAGTCGTCATCTACCAGTAAGATTTTCTTGTTTGTGCTACCTCTATTTGGTTTTTGTCTATGTTGTCCCTGATCTCTGCTCTACTTGTCGCTCAGTCCTCTGCACCAGCTCAACCCGAGATTGTTGTCCAACCGCAAGAAGTGCGAGCGCTCCCAGGCCAGCTTGATTCAGTGATGGTGTTTAACAGCAATAGTCCTGAGGTCGTCCAAACGGAGGGAATCTTGCTCTCTACTTTTCCAAGTAAAGATAAAGCGGTCCCCTCTGCCCACCTCGATCAGCCTTTGCAGGGGCGATTCGATGTGTTTGCCCATCATATTGCCAAGGCCACAGGCCCCGATGACTTAAAAACCTTATATATGGGGGTGCTTTTGCATAATCCGGGTCAAGCGTCTGTGACTGTGAATGTACTCCAGGCAGCGAGTTACTTAAGTCAGCCTGACGCTCCGTTTATTCCCTTAGATAACTATTTACCCAATCCTAAAGGGACCGTATATGCAGGTCCTGGAGGCCGAGCCATGGATGATGTCTTACGAGGTAAACGACAAGACAGTTGGCCTGCCCAGATTGTGATTCCTGCAGGTGAAAGTCGGATGCTGTTAAATGTCCCGATCCCAGTGAAGGAATTAGACCCACCTATCAATGGTCGATCAACGCTGGCCAGGCTAAGGAGTACGGGGAAAGTTTATGCTGCGAGTCTGGCCATGTTCGCGCCCACCGATGGCAAAGGGGAGGAGCGCGCACCAACCTTGGCGGAATGGGAGAAGCTACTGCAGGAAGGTAAGTTATCTGGCCCCAGAGATAAAACGCCAACGCCACCGGGACAACCGGGACAGCTGATCTACGGGCGAGTTGCCGGGGTTGCTAAAGGCTCAAAGTGGCGGGCTCAGATTACCGATCCTGATTCCAAGGGCTATACTCTCAAGATTCCGGAGGCAGGTAAGGCTTTTTCCTATGTCTTGAGTAGTGTGGATCGGGGTGCTTTTGGGACTGAGCAAGTTCAAAGTGCACCGATGATTGTCCGCTACCCAGATACGGCTTATGCCGCCCATGGTAACTACGGGATTCAATACAGTTTAAATTTGCCGCTCCACAATCCCACCGACCAGGCGAAAAAAGTGACGATTACGATTCAAACGCCGATCAAGAACGATCAAAGTGAGGGGAATCTCCAATTTTTCGAGCCCCCTGCTAAACAGGTCTTCTTTCGGGGGACCGTAAGAGCCCGTTATCAGGATGACCAGGGGCGTCCTCAGACTCGCTATGTGCATTTCGTCCAGCATCGCGGGGAACCTGCCCAAGCTTTGGTGAATCTGGACATTGCGCCCCAAGATATTCGCCTAGTTCAGGTGGATTTTCTCTATCCCCCGGATTCCACCCCACCTCAAGTGCTAACGGTGCAGACACAAGTAGAACTTCCTTAATTCTCTCTCTCTGAAGTTTGCCAAGTCTTGTGCAGCCCCAAGAAGAGCTGCTTAGGCATGCCGTTTTTGATGCCACTGCCAAGCGTGAGTGATGATCTTTTCTAGATCGGCGTATTGCGGCTGCCAGTTTAAGATTTTACGGGCCTTGGCGGCACTGCCAATGAGGATGGCAGGGTCGCCAGCTCGTCGGTAGCCTTCTACCACGGGGATGGGCAGCCCAGTCACTTTTTTGGCCATATCAATAACTTCTCGAACGGAAAATCCATCACCATTACCTAGGTTAAAGACGCTGGTTTCGCCACCGGATAACAGATATTCCAATCCCAGGACGTGAGCTTGGGCGAGATCGGTAACATGGATATAGTCCCGAACGCAGGTTCCATCTGAAGTTTTATAGTCGGTACCAAAAATGGTGATGTTTTCTCGTTTGCCGAGGGCGGTCATCAACACAAGGGGAATTAAATGGGTCTCCGGATTGTGATCTTCCCCGAGGCGGCCGTCTGGATCGGCCCCTGCAGCGTTGAAATACCGAAACCGCACTGATCTCAGACCATAAGCTTGATCAAAATCTGTGAGGATCTTCTCCACCATAAACTTAGTCATCCCATAGGGGTTAATGGGATCCTGTGGATGCTCTTCGGGGATAGGAATTTGCTTGGGATTGCCATAGGAGGCACAGGTGGAGGAGAACACAAAGTTAGAAACCTTGGCCGCCAGCATCGCTTCTAGCAGCGTTAAGGTCCCTAACACGTTATTTCGGTAGTACTTGGCTGGATCTTCGACAGATTCGCCGACGTAAGCATAGGCAGCAAAATGAATCACTGCAGCAATGTCATGTTGGGAAAAAATTTGGTCTAGGAGGGTGCGATCGCAAATATCGCCCCGAATCAACTCAACTTGTAAGACAGACTCAACCAGATCCCGGTGACCATAGACTAGATTATCGAGAACGGCCACGGTATAGCCTGCTTCTTGCAAAGCCAAGACGGTATGAGAACCAATGTAACCGGCCCCCCCAGTTACCAACACAGTGGGTTTATTCATTCAAGTAGCTAAATGTAAGAGATCTTGTTTAGCAGTCACCAACCAATGCATCACCTTTTCGCCTAAAGACGTACTATCTAAGCGATCTATTTCACGAATTCCAGTCGGGCTGGTCACGTTCACTTCCGTCAAATATCCACCAATGATATCGATCCCGACAAACATCAAACCATCTCGTTTTAAAACGGGGGAAAGCTGATTGCAAATCCCTTGCTCTCGATCAGTGATTTGGGCTTGAACCACTCGACCACCTGTTGCCATATTGCCCCTAAACTCTTGCCCTCTGGGCACTCGATTCACCGCACCAATGGGCTCGCCATCTAACAAGATAATACGCTTATCTCCCTGCTGAGCCTCTGGCAAATACATCTGAACCATGACTGGCTCTTGCCCTCGACGAGTACTGATCTCAATTAAAGAATTAAGGTTACGGTCCGCTGCCTGGAGTAATAGGATCCCTTCTCCAGCTTTGCCCCCTAACGGTTTCAAAACTGCAATCTCTTTCTCTTGCACAAATTTGAGGATAACGCTCTTGTCCTGGCTAACAATTGTTTCAGGAATAGCCTCTTGGAACTGTAAAGCATACATTTTCTCATTGGCAGCTCTTAGCCCTCGAGGGTGATTGATTAAGATGGTGGATTGTGGATCTACATAGTCCAACAGGTAGGTGGCATACAAGTATGCAACGGTAACGGGTGGATCTTTTCGCATCCAAACCGCGTCCATATTCACCAAGGGCTGAAACTGAGCCTCTCCCAAATCAAACCAATCATTGGCCGCAACCCACAACCCGTCCACTAGCTGAACCGGTTTAAGCGTGACGGGCCTCAAGGTGGCCCATGCCTGTCCCTCCATCACGCTGAGTTGCTCAAACTGGGTAACCCAAACTTCATGGCCAGCCGCTTGCGCAGCTTCCATCAGAGCAACGCTGGTATCATGCCCAGGATCCAAGGCAGAAATGGGATCAATGATAAATGCTAGCTTCACGCCGCACCTTAAGTTTGCAACAGCGGATCTAGTTTACCCTGACCCTCTAGCGCATAGAGGTCATCACAACCACCAATATGCTGATCATCGATGAAGATCTGGGGTAGCGAGCGCCGCCCGTTGGCCCGTTTAGCCATTTTAGAGCGAGCCATCTCATCCCCATCAATCCCATATTCAGTAAAATCAACGTTCTTGCTATCCAGCAGCCGTTTAGCCTGAATGCAAAATGGGCAGGCAGCCCAAGTATAAATTTCTACTTTCGCAGTCATAGTTTCCGCAACTTATCCAAACAAACCCGCAACAGCTCGGCCCATATTATTGGGTTGAAGTGCATCTACAGCAGCAGTAGGTTCAAAACCACAATGCACCATACAGTCTTGACACTTGGGATTACCACTCGCCCGACCATACTGATCCCAGTCCGTATTATCTAACAGCTCTTGAAATGTTTTGTAGTGTCCTTCATTCAACAAATAGCAGGGTTTTTGCCATCCTAAAACACTGAAGCTAGGGCTTCCCCAGGGCGTACACTCATAATCCTTTTCGCCCGTTAAGAAATCTAAGAATAAGGGATTGTGATTAAAGTTCCACTTTTTCTGACCTGAGCGAAACGGAGCTAAAACTCGGCGGAACAAGGCTCTGGTTTGTTCACGCTTCAGGAAGTGATCTTGATCAGGTGCCCACTCATAGCTATAGCCTGGCGATATCATCATCCCATCCACACCCAGAGAACTAACAAAATCAAAGAACTTATGCATCTCGTTGGGATCGGTGCCGTCAAATACGGTCGTATTAGTGGTAACCCGAAATCCTTTGGCCTTCGCGGCTTTGATCGCTGCTACTGCAACATCAAACACGCCTTCTCGATTAACACAATGATCATGTTGTTCCTTGAGACCATCCAGGTGAATACTGAAGGTCAAATAGGGAGAAGGCTTAAACTTATGGAGGTTTTTCTCCAACAATATGGCGTTACTGCATAGATAAACAAACTTGCGGCGAGCCACTAACCCAGCCACGATGTCTTCTATTTGGGGATGGAGTAAGGGTTCACCCCCGGGAATGGAAACCACAGGCACCCCACATTCTTCCACCGCTGCAAAACAATCTTCTGGGGAAAGGTGCTGGCGAAGAATCTCAGGAGGATGTTGAATCTTCCCACAACCGGAGCAAGCTAAGTTACAGCGAAATAGTGGCTCTAACATCAGAACTAATGGGAAGCGCTTTCGGCCTTTCATTCGTTGAGTGACAATATAGGTGCCAACCTCAATGGCCTCTTTTAGACTAATCGACATAGATTCAACTCCTCAAAACCACATTCCTGCAAGAAATCCTTGGCAGAAACTATAACATTTTGTAAAGTCAACGGCATGACTTTGTTCTAGCAGATCTGACGCAGAAGGGACATTGAAGTTGCTTAAGGTCCGCCTTGACTTTCTTCATGCCCTTCTCATCAAGGTTCAATCTCATCTATCAATAGTTGCCAGTTTAAGCGCCTCTTTCCAATGATCAGGAATGCATTTTCTATCCTTAGTGCTTCCTAGTGATAGGCTTTGCATAGCCGTAAGCAGCTTAATCACTTTTTGCTCTTCCCTGGCTATCTCCCTATAGATGCTCACATCCAATAATGAAGACAGATACAAGCTGTCACAGTAAGGATTCAAACTAGATTGAGTAAATTAAATCTTTCTCTATAGGATGTCTATTTTCGCTCACCATTAGGGCAAGATAGAGAGCGTTATGCATTCTCACCCTAGTGAAGATGGACATTTGCGGAGACTGTTGTTGAAGAAAGTATTGCGTTGTCAAAGACTTTCTACCAACGCTCCTAAGTCCACTCTGTATAAGTTGAACGTACTTTCGGCCAGCTCGCCCATCTGTAAATCTCACATACTTTGTCTATGATGAGCTATAAAACTGAGACTAATCCTGATATGTCAAACGAAGACGAAACCCTTAACTATACGGATATTATCGAGACGGTTATTTCTAGCCTGGACCAGCATAATAACGTTTTGGTCAATGCTTCTGCAGACGGACACATTTGGAAGTTCAAGTACGGCTCTGTGGATGTGTTCATTCAATTGACGGGCAGCTCAGAGGATGACTCCTTTACGGTTTGGTCCCCAGTTTTGCAGCTCCCGGTCCAAAATGAGACTCAACTGATGCAAAAGTTATTGGAATTGAACTGGTTGAGTACTTTTGAGGCCCACTTCAGTATGTTCAACCAGCAGGTGGTTGCTGTCACGAGTCGTTCAGTGGCTGATTTATCTCCGGGTGAGATTTCCCACCTCATTACCTTGGTGGCGACCATTGCCGATGATCACGATGAAGGGTTACAGGCTGAATTTCCTGCAGCGACTGTCTAATTTTGGATTGGCGATTAATCCCTTATCTGAATACAGATGGGGCAACCCAGATGGCAATTGATCAATGGTTGCTTGAGCAATGCCATCAAGATAACCATTCCCCCACACTGCGGTTTTATCAATGGACACCAGCGGCAATTTCGTTGGGTCGCAACCAGTCAACATGGCCTCAACATTGGCAAGACTTAATTTGGCAGGGCAGTCCTATTGATTTAGTGCGACGACCAACCGGGGGTCGGACGGTTTTGCATGCAGGGGATTTGACGTATGCGATCGCACTCCCGTATTCCCATCGGAACCGCCGTCAAGCCTACGCAGAGCTTTGCCAATTTCTGATTCAGGGTTGGCAATATCTGGGGGTTAGACTCCACTTTGGTGAGCCTCGTCGCAATTACACCCACAAGGCCAACTGCTTCGCAACCGCAACGGATGCAGATCTCGTCTTAGACAATGGCTACAAATTTATCGGTAGTGCTCAGGCTTGGCAGGGGCAAACCGTCTTACAACATGGCTCCATGCGCTTAGTCCCCAACCCCGACCTGGCCCAACGAGTATTTGGGCCAGAGTTACCTCCTCAAGGGAATACCGAGCTTGCCAAACTATCCACGCCAGACATTATCGACGCAATGATTGAGGCAGCCAAGACCTGCTTCAGGGCGACATTCACCTGTCAGCCCCTTTCCCCAACCGAATTAGAAGCGATTCGTCAGCTAGAGCTCTCGTCAATAAATCAGGGATAATAAATCAGGGATATAGCTAGTGGGAGCTAGTTTCTGGCGTGGGCTCTAAGGCTATCCCATCAGCCATCACTGAGCGGGCGATGGCTGGAAGCTGAAGAGAAGAGGGATAACTGCCTTCCTCTTTAATTCGCCGAATATCTTCCTCAGAAATCGGCAAATTCAGTTTTTTCGCCAACGCCTTAACGGTATCTCCTCGATCAATAATGCCCGCAACCGCGTCGGCAGGGGATAGGACCGTTATCAACGGTAGGCGTTCCGTTTCTAGACGCTCAATCACTTCGGTGATGGGCGTATCCTGACGAACCGTAGGAATTTGCTGCAAAGACCGCACCACCGATTGGACGGGCTGAACATCCCACTGACTGCGCTCTATGGTGCTTAGACCATCAATATCCACTAATCCCCGATACCGCCCTTCAGAGGCGGCAAAATAGGCCGATCGGCGCATCGTATCCAAAAGATAATTATCCGCAAACTGGCGGAGAGATTTTTCCGCATCCACCACCCGGAAGTCTCGGGTCATCGCATCCTGGGCCTGAAGCTGAATAAGCGCCTCTTGTAACTGGGTAAACCGTTCGTAGGTGTAGGCATTGCGGAGGCCAAACCAGCCCAACATCGTCACCCACAAGCCACTGATTTGTCCGAGGAGAAAGGTAAAGGCTAAACCAACCGTCACCGCAATCCAGCCGATGGCCTGACCCACACGAGCCGCCCAGCGAACGCCCTGAAGCCGATTGCCTGTGACTTTCCAGACCAATGCTTTGAGAATTTGACCGCCATCCAAAGGCAATCCAGGGATTAGGTTAAATAGGGCCAAAACCAGATTGATTTCCCCGAGGCTCTGGAGCAGAACCTGCACTGGGCTGTCACTGGCTGCAAACTCTGCAATAAGGCCCAGGAGGAAAAAAAGACTGAGGCTAACGGCCGGGCCTGCGATCGCAACTTGAAACGCATGCTCCGGAGTTTTCGCCTCTTCATCGATAGAGGCAATTCCTCCGAACAAGAATAGGGTAATTGAATTTACCTTAATCCCTTGCGATCGCGCCACTAAACTGTGGCCCAACTCATGCAACAGCACGGAAACAAACAGCAGTAATGCCATAGCAAAACCGACAATCCAGGCTATACCCGTCAACCAGTTGGGGTAGAGCTGTTGCCAGGACAGGCCATTGGCAAATGTAACTAACGCCAAAATCAAAAACCAAGACGAGTCCACATAGAGGGGAATACCAAAAATTGCCCCGACTTGCCAGTTTGCATTTGAACCTTGCTGCATAACGGTTATCTCAATGAAACCTTATCTCTATGGTAATGTCCGCATTCCTGTGATGAGTGTAGAGCCGATGGCGTAAATTCCCCCCACTCTTCAAGATTGTTTAGCAAAGACCTTGTGCCAAGCCAGTCTCTATTTGCACCAATCCTGACTGGCATGGGAACACTAACAGGAAGTGAGACCAAGCTTTGGGTTCCAGAGATTGTGGTAGCCGCAATCCTCCCGGATCAAAAGAGAATCGACCATTCCTATGCTTCATTCCCCAGACCTCCCCGAAGAGGAATACACCATAGCGTTTAGCCGCAAGGATCAGAAAGCTGCCTCAACAGCAAGGAACATTGAAGCGCTCATTCATCCCCATCGGCAAACGTACCATATCCTCGCCATTGAGCTTGATCAGAAGAAACAGCTGATTTCCTTAGAAGATGCCACGTACACCATTGGACGCCACAAAGCCAATGCCATTGTTTTAGATGACCAAACAGTCTCTCGGAATCATGCTTTTTTACTGCGGATCTGCGATGTCAACAGCAAACAACATTCATTTCGCATCATTGATGGTGATCTCAACGGCAAACGTAGTCAAAATGGGCTGTGGGTCAATGGGAAACGATGCTTTATCCATGACCTACAAGATCATGACGTGATCTCCTTTGGAGAACATATTCATGCAACCTATATTTCTACCTCTAGCCTCAGCGATCCCAGAATTGACCTAGAACAGGACAAGGTCCAATCTTTACCCGTTCCTTTACCTCGGCCCAATCTCGCACCGGGTTCAACACTCTTTCATAAGGCGACCCTTGGCAATGCCCAAGCCATACAAGACAGTTTGGCTCAAAAACATCAAGGCGACTCAGCTTTTGTCCGGCTCTCCTCATTTCCAGAACTCACCCCTTTACCCATCATTGAGACAGACTTAGATGGCAATATTACCTATATCAATCCTGCTGCCTCAACTAAATTTCCAGAGTTAAGAGCCATTAAACGCCACCCCCTCACCGATGGTCTGTATAAGACATTGGTGCAGGAACAATCCGAATACGTCGTCCGGGAGATGGAAGTTGGCAGTTCAATTTATGAGCAAGCCATCTACTGCATTCTCCAAAGTGGTCTGATCCGTAGCTACCTGATCGATATCACCCAACATCGCCGGACAGAACAACAACTCCGCCTCAGCGAGGCACGCTACGCCGCTGCTGCCAAAGGAGCCAACGATGGCCTGTGGGATTGGGACTTACAGTCCAACACCATTTACTTCTCCGATCGCTGGAAAAGCATGCTGGGCTTTGCCGAGGAAGATATTAGCGACAATCCTGACGAATGGTTTAGCCGCATCCACCCCAAAGACCAAAACCGGGTAGCAGAGGACCTATCAGCCCACTTACAAAGCGATATCCCCCAATTTGAGTGTGAATATAGACTCCGCCACCGTAACGGGGACTATCTGTGGTTCAGAGGCCGAGGTCTGGCCCTCCGGAATGACCAAAATCAGGCATTCCGTATCGCTGGCTCTCAAACGGACGTCACAGCCTATTATTCCACCCGAGCTCAATTAGAATACAAAGCTCAGCATGATGAAATGACCCAGTTGCCCAACCGGGTCCTGTTTATGGAGCGATTAACCCACTCCTTTCGCAGGAGTGAACATCAACCGTCTCACCTGTTTGCGGTTCTCTTTCTGGACTTAGATCGGTTCAAAATTATTAATGACAGCTTGGGTCATGGGGTTGGGGACCAACTCCTGATCAAAGTTGCTAAACGGTTACGGCAGTGTCTGCGTAAACAAGATACGATTGCTCGTTTCGGTGGGGATGAGTTTGCAATCCTTCTAGACACGGTTGAGGATGCAGCGGAAGCAATCCAGATTGCTCAGCGAATCCTGCAAGCCCTAAAAGCAAAGGTTGCTTTAGAGGAACATGAAGTCTATACCAGCGCAAGCATCGGCATAGCAGTTTCTAGTCCAGATTATCAATGCCCCGAAGAACTGTTGCAAAACGCCGATACTGCGATGTATCGCGCCAAAAGACAGGGCAAAAATTGCTTTGAAGTATTTTCTTCAGGTATGCGAGCCCAAGTCAACAGTCAACTGCAATTGGAAACCGATTTACAACGGGCTATCAATAGTAACGAATTGCATTTGGTCTACCAACCCATCGTCGATCTGAACACTGAAAATATCGTTGGGTTTGAAGCGTTATTAAGATGGCGTCATCCTGAGCGAGGATTGATCCCGCCTTCAGAGTTTATCCCTGTGGCAGAGGATGCGGGTCTGATGGTCTCGATCGATTGGTGGGTGTTGACTGAAGCTTGCCAGCAAATGGCCAGTTGGCTCAGCAGTTATCCGAATGCCGCTGACTTAACGGTCAACGTTAACATCTCTGCCCATCAGTTTTTGCAATCTACATTTTGTGAAAAAGTTACAGCGATCATTCAGGAAACGGGAATGCAGGCCCACCACCTGAAGCTGGAGATCACAGAAGGGGTTATTCTGAGTAACGCGCCCAATATTTCAGAACAGTTGAACAACCTGAAAAAGCTAGGCATTCATCTAGCCATTGACGACTTCGGAACAGGATATTCCTCGCTTAGTTACCTGTACGCTTTTCCCCTCGATATTTTGAAAGTCGACTATTCCTTTGTTTCCCGCATGGATCAAGACAATGGGCTCGCCATTGTGCGGACGATCGTAAATCTGGGTCAAAATCTCAATATGAAAGTGGTAGCAGAAGGGGTCGAGACGAAAACCCAGCAGAAATATTTACAAGAAATGGGATGCGAATATGCCCAAGGCTATTTATTTTCCCGCCCGCTTGCAAAAGATGCAGTGGAATCAATCCTGACTCATCAGCACCAATCTCATCCTCCGGCAATCTCGGCCACGACAGTTTCCGCAACAGCTTAAAGATCAGTAGGAAGCTGAATCCAATGGGATATCGCTGATAATATTTGCAACCAACTTGCTGATTTCAGTGGAGTAATGGGATAAGTGCCACTGCACCATCCCGTAGATAAATCCCAAATAGAGGGGCATTAGCTGGACTCCCCACCAACTGAGCACGATGGGCAGGGCAACGAGTAAAACAATCAAGGTGTATAGCAAGCCATAGATGTCTCGGCGGCTCAGCTGAATCAGTAACTGCACGACCAGTTGTTCTCCTTGACTATCCAAAGAACCTCGAGTCCGAAAACAAAACTGGCGGTAGGCTTTGGGACCATGCAGAATAAACTGGTTGCCGTTGATATGTCCCCAATACCGTTGAGACCGTTGCCAAAAACCACCGCCTAGAAAAATTTCATCAGCGAATGCTGCTTCTAAGCGCTGGTAGGCTTGCTGTTTGGGTTCAGAAAGCGTCAACGTCATCTGTCGATGCGGAATCAATTGACGGAAGAAGGATAGTTTGAATGGATCTGGTTGCTTTTGCATTTTTCAACCCTCTGCACGCACTGCGCTACAAATGAGGCTCTACTGAAATTTTCTATAATTGCGGGCCTGCAAGATTTGAGCAAGGTCACAACACCCCTTTGTACTCGATCACACTTTTCGACAGGGTCGGAGTTCACAAATGATGTGATCTAATCAGCGCCCACCCCAGCAACCCTCTCTCTCAAGCGTCAATGATCACCCGCACAATAGTTACTAGCTCACAGAATGGGAAAATTTATTCTGCCTGACATTGAGGACAGTAGTAGTACCGACGTCCACCTTGAGCGTCTTTAGCGATTGGAGTGGCACACACCCAACACAGCTGACCCGCCCTGGCAAAGACCCAATGCCGATACACGCGCCGCGCATACCCCTGAGATTTTAATTTAGCGGCCCAAGCAATATCATTGGTGATGCCTCCAGTTTCATAGGATTGCCTGGGCAACATCAGAGCCGCTTCTGCCAGTTTTTCCAACTGTTCATCGGTACAATCGACGGGTCTGAAGGAAGGGTGAACTCTAGCAACAAATAAGATTTCACTTCTCAGGTAATTCCCTAACCCAGCGAGGAAATGTTGATCGAGTAATAATGTCGTAAGGCGACGACGTCGAAAGCGATCGCAACTTAGTCTTTCTCGCACCTGCTCAACTGTCGTAGATGAACTGAGAACATCTGGCCCCACCCGACTCAGAAAGGGATGAGTCTGAATCCCTGCAGCATCCAAGACATCAATATCTGATGCGCTGTAGAGGAGTGCGGATTTGCGATCACCATGCAAAGCCAGCCGCAATTGTCGCTTAGTTTGGGGATAGTTGTAGGCTTTTCGCACCATCCATTTGCCATAGAGCTGGTTATGGCTATAGAGACTGAGGCCGCAGTCAAAGTGCATCAGCAGGCCTTTGCCCCGAGTTTCTACCTGTTTAATTTGACTGGCACCTAACTGAGTTTCGTATTTTTTTAGGTGGGTAAAGGCGAACCAGACTTCTTGTAGGGGTTTGTTTGCGATCGCACTCGCAATCCGATCCGCAGCACGTCTAATTTCAGGTCCTTCAGGCATGGAATCAGTTTGTTGCTGGACTCATAACAATCTCTGAATCAAAATGAAGAAAATTGTTGGGCCTACAGAAAAACACCGGGATCAATTTTGAATCTGTGCCCTAATGCTCGGGCCATAGACTTGGAATTGGAAATTCCCCGCTTTCCATTAAACACTTCAGATACAACCCCTCTACTCCCTATCACACCAACAAAGTCAGCCTGCCTAAGACCATTAGACTGCGCTAACTCCAATAAAAAATCCAGCGGCCCAGCCTTCATATCTTCAGGAAAACTATAGTGCTGCTCTTCAAAATGCTCAATCAACTGGGTTAGCAACTCTAAAAGATCCTCTTCGGCTGGAGTCAAATCATCTCGACGAGAGAGTTCTGCCACTATCTTTAAGGCCGCTTCATTATCTTCTTCAGACCGGATGGGGAGAGGACGATAATGGCTCAACAGAAAGTCATAGGAGCTTCGATCAAAGGTCTCTCTCACTTCACAAAGATTCTGCCATTTTGCTGTATTACATTTCCGGTGTATTGCTTTATCCACCGACCTTGCTGCATATGTATCTTGAAATAAGACCCATGGATGATTCTTTTGAATCGATGCGGAAGCCTGCATGCGCAAGCATCTGATCTAGGATCCATGAATATGTAGAGTATTCATCCCGAAAATGTTCTATTGCATCAATCCGCAAAAAATTACCACCTAGTTCGGTTTGAGCATCGATGAAAGAGTTGATATTGGTGATGCAATTATCTTCCTCTATTACAACATCCTGAATAAACAATTTGCCCGAAGACGATACTGTCGAATGCAGTTTCTTTAGTACAATCAATTTCCAGAAATCGGGCAAATGATGAAAAGAGAAAGAACTGATCACATAATCCACCTGATCTATAACTTTCAGGCAAATTCAGAAATCCACCTTTCAGAAAGCGTATTCCAATGACGCCCTCTTCATCGGCTTTCGATTTTGCACAAGAAAGCATGGCATCCGAAATATCCAATGCGGTAACGGCTAGGCCACGTTTTGCTGCCTGAATTGCAAAGATGCCCGTACCACACCCAATGTCAACTAACGATTGACCCGCCGAAACGGAGAGAGAGTCAAGAATTTCTTCACTCTCAGCCACAACGTCTCGAAATTTCGCATGACTGGAGTCATACAGCGCCACTTCTTCGGACGACCCATAGTCCTTTCCGACTTGCTTGAATTCATCATGGATCCAGTCAGAAGTACTCGTCATGATCGATTCCTGAGCAGTGCTGGGTTGAGAACTTTGTCATCAATAATTCTATAGAACTCTAGGAATTGAGGACACCCTATTAATCAAAACGCTGTGGTATGCAGCTCTTCCGGGTCGAGATGAGAATGAACCACCTGGCCGTCTCGGAACCAAACCACTCGCTGGGTTGTCTTCGCCACCTCTGGCTCGTGGGTCACCATCACCACCGTCATGCCACTTGCATTTAGGGTTGAGAATATACCTAAAATCTCGTTCGTCGTTTTGGTATCCAAAGCCCCCGTGGGCTCATCCGCCAGCAGCAGAACAGGCTCATTCACAATGGCCCGAGCGATCGCCACCCGCTGTTGTTGTCCGCCAGAGAGTTGAGTGGGTTTATTGTGAATGCGATCGCCTAATCCGACTCGTTCTAGAGCAGCCTTACCGCGTTCCCTTCGCTCTTTCACCGGAACATTAGCGTAAACCATCGGCAACATCACATTTTCTAAAGCACTGACCTGGGTCAGCAAATGAAACTGCTGAAAAACAAACCCAATTTTGCGGTTGCGCACAAGGGCTAGCTCAGTATCCGTCAGTTGGGCCACATCTACCCCATCTAGGAAATATTGGCCGGACGTGGGTCGATCCAGACAGCCAATCATATTCATCATGGTGGACTTACCTGAGCCAGAGGCTCCCATAATCGAACAATATTCACCTGGGTTGACAATCAGATCCACCCCATCCAAGGCTCGGACCTCGGTTTCTCCCGAACCATAAACTTTAGTAATCTGCTCAAGGCGGATAATGGCCTGGTCGGCGTTCCCTCCTGTCACGACCTGAGCCGACTGTGTCGATGTCATCGTCTTATCCTTCCCCTAAGCACTGCGGAGCGCCACAATTGGATCGAGCTGAGCCGCCCGTCGAGCCGGAACGACCCCAAAGAACAGACCAATTCCTCCCGAGACACCGACCGCCAACATCACAGCCGGAACGGAAATGCCTGTTTCCAAGGGAGTGAGACTGCCTACCATCACCGTGCCACCGACGCCAACGAAGGTGCCAATCATACCGCCCACGGCGGATAGAATAATCGCTTCGATCATAAATTGGACCAAAATATCGGATTGGGAAGCCCCAATGGCTTTGCGGAGGCCAATTTCTTGAATCCGCTCCGTCACTGACACCAGCATAATATTCATAATGCCAATGCCACCCACCAGCAAAGAGATACTGGCAATCGCAGCGAGCATAATCGTCAAGGCCCCGCTGATATTGCCAATAATCTCTAGGGCCTGTTTCTGAGTCCGAACCGTAAAGTCATCTTCGTCAATAATTTTGTGACGAATGCGGAGTAAGTTCCGAATCTGAAATTCAGCCGCCGGGATACTAGCCTCGTCTTTGGCTGAGACGGAGATAAATGTGAGCTCTGTGCCGAAGGGAGACGTCGACCCAACCACCCGATTCGCCATGGTGGAAATGGGAATAAAGATTACATCGTCTTGGCTACTTCCCAAGAATGAACCCTTTTCTTCCATCAGGCCAACGACTTCAAAGTTGAGATTCTTGATCCGAATACGCTTACCAATGGGATTCTCGGAGCCCACCAACCGCTCGGCCAGGTCCGTGCCTAACACGGCGACCAAATTTCCTCGCTGGATATCTTGTGGGCTAAGGAAACGACCTTTGGCCACATCATGATTCCGCACAATCGGATAGTCCTCCGTTGTCCCCATGACGAGGGCATTAGTATTCGCCCCTTGATAAATCGTGGTCAACTGGTTCTGGAGTTGAGGCACCACGGATTGAACCGCAGATACAGCTTCCTTAATCGCCTTTGCATCGGCCCACACCAGGGTCTTCGGCACCTCAAAGGTCTGTCGACGAGCTTTATCCGTTCCAGGGACAATAAACAATATGTTGGGTCCCAAAGATTCAAACTGTCCTGAGGCATACTTTTGGGCTCCCTGACCAACGGCAATCATGGCAATCACGGAGGCATTACCAATAATCATCCCTAACATGGTCAAGCTACTGCGCAAGCGGTTCGCAACCAGAGTTGCTGAGGCCATTTTGACGCTTTCGAGAATATCCACGGTTACTCTTCCCCTTGCAGCTCTTTGGGTTCTTGGCCTTCAGGGAATTTCTCAAAAACTCTTTGGCCGGGCGTTACACCATCCAGAATCTGAGTTTGATTTTTGATAGAAGACCCAGTTGTGACGGGTTGAAACTTAGGCTTGCCTTCATCATCAGGAATATAAACCCCTTTTTGGCCTTTTAGGGTTGAGATTAGCCCTGTTGGCAACACCATGCTGTCTGCAACGGTATCCCCTAAGAAGGTGAGGTCTGTATTCATCCCCGAACGCAGTTTGTCTTGTCCAGAGGTAATCTTCACCCTGACCTGGAAAGACGTCACGTTTTGCTCTTCAATCGCTTCTGGAGACACTAGCCGCACTTGTCCCTTAAACACTTGATCCGGGAACGCATCCGCGCGAATTTCAACGGCCTGTCCTGGTCGAACCTGACCAATATCAATTTCAGGAACAGTCGCTAAGACTTCTAGCTTTTGAGCTAAAGCCACAATAGAGGTCGACGTCGCCGACGTTGTACTAGAAGCTGACGTTGTCGGTGTGACAAAGGCCCCTTCAGTGGCAAATTTTTGGGTAATGATACCCGCAAAGGGAGCGCGGATAATCGTATCGGAGACTTGCGTCATAACAACACGCTGACGACCTTGGGCTTCAGCCACTGCTGCTTTTGCCTGCAGAATCGCTTCTGGGCGACTCCCTTTCTTCATCAATTCGTAGGCTTGTCGGGCTTCGGCTACGTCGGCTTTGGCCCTTAAGACTTCGGCAGGTTGAGAACCCCGCCGCAAAATTTGGAGGCGTCTTTGCACTTCCACTAAATTGGCTCGGGCCGTATCTGCTTCAGCTTGCGCTTCATCTCTGCGATCGCGCGTTTCTGCCCCGGCTTTATAAAGCTGTTCAAAACTATTGAGACGAGTCAAGGCCAATTTTAAGCGGGCTTTTGCCGATTCGACTTGGCTTTGCACTTGGGCAATGGTTTCTAGCTGGTTACCGCCTGCAATGCGAGCAAGTTCAGCCTCCGCCCGTAACAATCGAGCCCTAGCTTGCTGGATTTCCTCAGCCCGGTTGCCCGCCTGCAACTCCGATAGCCGAGCTTTGGCCTGAGCGACAGCGGCATTTGCTTGGATCAATTGACCTTCTAAGTCACGGGTATCCATGCGGGCAATCACCTGCCCTTTTTCCACCTCATCCCCTTGCTCTACCAGCAGTTTGGCTAAGACACCTGCTTGTTTAGGGCTTAAGTTAACGCTTTTGGCAGGGGTAATCGTGCCGCTGGCAGTAATCCTGAGGGTAATATCTTTGGACTCCACCTTGACGGTCAAGTCTTCTAAGGTTGGTTTATCTGAAGCCTGACTTACCCAAGATCGGGCTCCCACTGCCCCGATCAGGACAACGGCACTTACAAGGCCAATTACCCATACCTTAGGTTTCTTGACCTTGCCAACGACAGGAAGATTAATGTACACGACTGCTTAATATTTCGTAATCTTTTCTTATTCTAGCGAGGATCTCGCTCGCTTGTCGCCTCGGCTCTACCATTCAGCCTTTAGATATAGAGACGACTGGTCCTATAAGAAGGGTTCCCCACCCCAATTCACCCACTTCAATCGAAAGCGAATTCCTAACCTCAAGCGCTTGCCAGAACGCACAATCGAGGGATTACGATCATAGATAAATGCTTCTTTTTACAAACGTAAACGATTGCTAGCTGCGTGAGGGGCTAACGATGGCGTTACATTCCCAAAAATCAGATCAAGATGGACCCGAACCCCTGGAGCAGCAATCGCAGCAATTTCTGCAAGCAGCACTGCAGCATCTTGCAGATCATTCAGGAGATAGAGACGCTTTCTTTGCCTTTCTCACCGAACGGCAAGAAGAGCTAAACGAAACGCTTCTCCAAGTCCTC
This sequence comes from Acaryochloris sp. IP29b_bin.137, assembly GCF_028285745.1. GTDB lineage: Bacteria > Cyanobacteriota > Cyanobacteriia > Thermosynechococcales > Thermosynechococcaceae > Acaryochloris. Next base: position 18,128 of record NZ_JANQOP010000011.1, read on the forward strand.
GAAAATAAGCTTTCACCCAATCCTCAGTCCATTCACCAGTCAACTTCTGAGAACGCCTGGGGATTTTGGCACTTCGGCTATTGGCTCGAACGATTTCCCCTAGGAATACGCTGGATCAATTTGGAATTAGCAATTGCAGCCTATCAAATTGCCCTACAGTCCTATTCCCAGCAACAGTCTCCTCAAAATTGGGCTGCATTACAAAATAACTTGGCTATTGCTTACAGAAATCGCATCCGGGGTGATCGCGCCGATAATCTGGAACTTGCCATCCAAACCTACCAGCTTGCTTTGCAGGTCCGTACCCGAGAAGCCTTCCCTCAAGACTGGGCAATGACCCAAATGAATCTGGCTGGTGCCTACTACGATCGCATCCGGGGGAATCGCGCCGAAAATCTGGAACTCGCCATCCAAACCTACCAGCTTGCTTTGCAGGTCCATACCCGAGAAGCCTTCCCTCAAAAATGGGCAATGACCCAAATGAATCTGGCTGGTGCCTACTACGATCGCATCCGGGGCGATCGCGCCGAAAATCTGGAACTCGCCATCCAAACCTACCAGCTTGCTTTGCAGGTCCGTACCCGAGAAGCCTTCCCTCAAAAATGGGCAATGACCCAAGGCAATCTAGCAAGGGCATTTTACGACCGTTCTCGCTTAAATCACGATCCAAAAGATCTAGATCAAGCGATTTCTCTTGTACAAACTGCCTTAGAGGTCGCCACACCAGGCAGCTATTACTTTATCAGTCACCAATATTTTCTCGGCAATGCCCTAGCCCATCGTTATGAGGAGCGCCAAATCCCAAACGACCTTGAGCAAGCTATCCAGGCCTATCGTATCGCCTATCAATTTCTTAGCCCCCAACATTACGACCGACACGATTTCTGGCAAGCCATTCCCCAAACCCAAGCAATTTTGGGCAACCGCCTAGTCAAGGATGGACGTTGGCAGGAAGGACTCCAACTCCTGCTTAATAGCCTCGAACAGCTGAGCCAAGAAGGCGACCCGCAAGCCCATGCTCATGCCCTCCTACAAACGGGGCAAGCCTATGAGCTACTGACAGATTGGGACAATGCCCGTCTCTACTATCGAGATGCCCTCCGTCTATTTGAGCATCTCAAAGACCCACCCGGCATAGCCAAAAGTCGCGCAGGCTTAGGCGGTGTGTTGGTGTCTCAGGGACATTTAGAAAAAGGAATGATGGAACTATCAGCGGCTCGGGACATTTACAATCAGCTCAATCAAACGGATGACGTAACAGCAGTAGATCAGGTCTACCAAGCAGCCCAACGTGTCCTCCAGCAGCAAAGCGAGGTCCTTTTATGACCAGTGCCGACGAACTATTTCAACAGGCAGCCAATAACTACCAGCGTCTAGGAATCGAGCATAGCCCCTTTACTGAAAGTCCAACGGGGCTACAAAGCCAAACCTTGCAACAGGTTTTTACCGGACGGACAAATGAACTTAAACAAGTCTTTAACCAATTCCAAAGTCGCGAGCGTCGTCGCATTTTGGTATTTGGTCGAATCGGCATTGGCAAAAGTGCTTTTTTACTGGAAGTATTGGGCACCTTACAGCGGCAATTACCGGAAATGCTGAGCACCTATATTTCCCTGCCCGCCGATCTCGACCTCGCCACCACCGCTCTAATTGCCCTGGCCCGAGCCATGCCGGATGATGACTGGGCACAGCAACAGCTTTATCAGATGGGCATTCCTACTGCCAAAACCTTAAAAGAGCGGAGTGCTGAAGTAAGTGGTAGCCTAGGCATTGGCGGCAAACTCAGCGAAAAAGATCTGCCCATTATCAAACCCCAATATCCCACCGTCAGCTTGGAAACCTTGCTTGAACGCGCTCAACAGCACTATCCTCGCGGCGTCCTGATTGCCATTGATGACTTAGACAAGCAAAATCCTCGCCGCGTCCGAGATTTAATGCATGATGCCCAAGGTATGCTGAAAGGCCCCGCCTGGTTTATGCTTACTGGCCATCCCTACGGTATGACGGGCGATCTACTCACCAGTGAACGCGGTCTATTCGACCTGCAGATAGAGCTGCAAGAATTGGACCATCCCACCACCTACCAAATGTTGATCAACTACCTCAACAGCGTTCGCATCGGTACAAAATATGATGATGTCGCCGATCCCCGCTCCGTATTACCCTTTAGCCCAGAAGCAGCCCAGAAATTTTGCCAAGCCTCCCTCGGCAAACCCCGGCTATTCAATCGATTGGGCAATATCGTCTTATCAACAGCAGCTAATCTCGAAGCTCAGCAAATTGATCTAGACATACTCGACGCTGGGCTGAAAGAAGCCAGACCCGCTTTGCTCCAGCAAGCCGCCCTCAGTGCCCAAGAAGAGCGCGTCAGAATGCTACTTGAACAACGAGGCAGCTTAGGGGATGACACCATCTCTCTAGAAGATTTACAGCAACTAGGTTTCCGCAGCTACAGCGAGATCTTCCCGATTCTGGAGCGATTGGAAGCCGCAGACCTCGCCCATCAATTGCCCCAAGCAGACGCAACAGTTTTCGAATCCATCCCCCTTCCCCCCGCAGAAGACCCACCTCAATAGAGATGCAGACTCTAACGTGCTTTATCTCCCACCTTGATAAAGTCCAGTAATGCCCGGTATTTAGGTGCGGTTTCCAAAGGTTGATCTTGATATTCCAACGCCCCCCAACTACCAAAACGGGTATAGGGCGAAACATCGACAAAATGACATAATAATCCCCCACCTGCCTCCTTCCATTGATTGAGATATTGCTGATACAGCGATGCCATGCGCGGATGACGATTAAGGGACGTAAAAAGCTGAGTGATCTTTTCTTCATGCTCCTGATCAAAGGCCGCACTGGTTAAATGCTGTCCTCCCTCATAGGCAATTAAATCCAAGCCAAACTCATCTCGAATGCGGGTATAGTTCTCCCGAATAAACGGCCCATAGGATTTAATTTCCGCCTCCATCTTTTGCCAAATTTCGGCTTCAGAGCTCTTAAGCAACCGGGGTAAGTTCTCCAAATAATCCCATTCCCCACTGAAGTAGGGGGCAATGGCATAGACATCTGCTGATTTGTAAGCATCCTTCCAAGTCAACACCTGCTCCGCAGTCCAGGGGTTGACATACTGAGACGCCAATACCCTGACGATGTGATCTCGACCGCCAAACACGGATTCCCAAATGTTGAAAATCTCAACCGATCGCTGAGCGTAATAACGCAGGCTCGCTTGATAGGGATCATCCGACAGCCCCGATGCTAACCCTTGGGCCTTAGCATATTGATGTTGGCTAAAATCAGGCGCCCCATTCCATACCTCATTGGAGTACTCCACATAGACTTTCAGGCCAGGATCCAAGCGATCGCGAACCATCGTGGCAAACCGACGAACATAATCATCCGAGGCCTTATGGGGCAGCGTAAACCAAGGATTAGCTTGCAGCGTGTTCGCCAGCTCTATCAAGTACTCTAGCGCCACCCCCTTATTGGCAGCTTGGGTCGCATCGGTCACCTGCGGGCGATCGCCCCATTCTTGAAGGTCAGAGCCATTGGTTTCCATCCAATTCATAAAGCGTAGGGTCTTAAAGGGCCGCAAACGCTCCAAAAACAGAGGATGAAACAGTTGTTGCGAATCGGCATTCTCCAGTCCCGGCAGGATTAAGCGAAGATTACGAATCGGATTTTGGGGATTGGTCTGACTAATTTTCAACCAAATTCCGGTATCCATCGGCGTTATGTCCAGCAGCATCCGTCCGGGCTGCTGATTCACAATCTGGGCACTGTCAAAGGTAAAGCTGATCTCCCCCTCTCCCTCATAGAGGAGGGTATATCGGCCCGCAGGATAATGACCTCGACCGTTATCGAACATAATCGTCTCTGCAAACTGCCCCGGTTCAAGGGCCGCGATCCATCCTTCCGGCGTCAGCTTCAGGGGGCCACCCTCGCCAAACGCAGCCCCTGCGCGCCCTGAGATCCACGGGCGGGACAGCTTCATGGCATCGACAAAAGGCCATTGAGAGGTATAGCTCACCACCTGGCCCAAGTTCATACCAAGTTGTGGATAAAGAGGCGCTTGGGTAGCCTGGGTAGGAGGGGTCGGAGACTGATTAAATCCGACAATGCACAACCCCAGCATCGAGATAAATAGCACGATCAGGATCCCTTCACGGAAATATCGAAATGGGTGGCGTCGTCTGGAACTCATCTCAATCCAACTCCCTCAACCTTGCCCTTTACTTCAGAATGACCATCAGCCGATTTGCAGCATCCCTCTCTAGCTTAGTGACTCTACCCACCCTCAGCCCCCATCCTTAGCCTATGAACCTTCTTGTGTTACTTGTGATGCTTGGCTGGATTCCGTTTGTTCTCTATCTATTCAAGCAGCTCCCCGTCCAGCGGGCCTTAGTCCTCAGCTTTATTGGCGCTTGGCTTTTCCTACCTCAAGTCAGTTTTCCCCTGCCGGGATTACCTGATTTAACTAAGATGGCGGCAACCTGCTATGGCATCGTCCTAGCCACCTTTATTTTCGATGCCAAGCGGTTTCGGCGATTCCAATGGAGCTGGATTGATCTGCCGATGGTGATCTGGTGTCTCTGTCCGCTGGCATCGTCTTTAACCAATGGCCTAGGGCTCTACGATGGCCTCGCTCAAGCCCTCAACCAAACCGTCACTTGGGGATTTCCCTATTTTTTAGGGCGACTGTATCTGGGGAATCTCGGGGGGCTTAAGCAGCTCGCTATTGGCATGATCATCGGCGGCATTCTCTACGTTCCCTTATGCTTGCTGGAAGTCCGATTAAGTCCACAACTTCACCGCTGGATTTATGGCTACCATGCCCATTCCTTTGAGCAAACGATGCGCCTCGGAGGGTTTAGACCCACAGTGTTTATGGAGCATGGGTTGATGGTTGGGGTTTGGATGATGAGCGCGACGTTAATGGCCATTTGGCTCTGGCGAGCCGGGACCCTCACCCAACTCTGGAATATCTCGATGATCTGGTGGATCCTGGCACTGGGAGTCACTTTTATCCTCGTCAAGTCCACGGGAGCTTATGCTCTGTTACTGATCAGCTTGGTTTTGCTGTTTGCCGTTTCGTGGATGCGTTCCAGCCTTGCGATTTGGCTGATTGCGGTCTTGATGGCGGGATATCTAACCGTAAGTTCGACCGGGTTACTCACCCCCACCTATACTCGCCCGTTAATCGCCACCGCTAGTCAAATCACGGGTCCTGAACGAGCAGCATCTTTGAGTTTCCGATTGCAAAATGAACGACTGCTCTCTGCCAAAGCCCGAGTCAGGCCAGTTTTCGGCTGGGGAGGCTGGGGCAGAGCCCGAGTCTATGACCAACAAGGTCGAGATATCTCTGTGACAGACAGCCTGTGGATCATCGCCTTTGGCAATCATGGATTAGTAGGGTTAATCAGTTTAATGACCACCCTTGTCCTGCCCATTCTTATTTTGGTCAGACGGATTCCGGTTGGGAATTGGACCCATCCAGCCGCAGCCCCCGTAGCCGCCTTATCAGTCGCTGTGATTATCTATGGGCTGGACTGCCTCGTGAACGCCATGGTCAATCCAGTCTTTGCCCTGGCAGCGGGAGGACTGTCGGGGTTAGCGGTCAAAAAGGTGAACGTCCCTCGTTTAGTCCGTCCCAAGCGAAAACGGCCTCGGCAAATCCCCAAAACCTAAGCCATTTGGGTTCGGGCTGTTTTCACCATTGCGATCATCGTTTGATGGGCATCTTCAGAATCTTGGAGGATGTGGTCAAAAGCAATGCGAACGGTGGTCTTTCCACTTTCAGCGTCCACAGATAAGTCCATACCTTCTGGATCAACTTTGACGAGCTGGGCGGCTTCTGCCTCGGCGACTTTGCCATAGGCTTTGGCATAGAGGAGGACTGCATCCGCATGGTCTTCATTCATATGTTTGCAGATGCGATCGCTAATTTCAGGTGTAATGGTATCAGCCATAAATTTATCTTTTCGGTATTGGGTTGCCAGGAGCCAAACTGTTGGAGTCAGCACAGGGATAATCTTTCTGAATAATTCTTCAGAAATTACTGTGAGCTTGAGCTTCTACTATTTAGTTTAGGATCAGTTGCGGTGGGCTGGTTCCAAAGAGAATTTGAAGATACGGGTAGGGTCAATGCGGCCCTCACCACCGATCAGGTTGATTGTCCTGCAACCAGTCCTCAAGATCGGCAGGTTCAGTAAAATCAAGCAAGACCTCACCGAGAGTACCTAATCATCAGTCCGCGATGGTGCAGGACGGTATGATAAGCCTCCTTGCAGACTGTTTATTTTGATTACACCCTAGAATTGATTGGCGGTTCGAATGGTTGGTTAGCGCTTAAGCTAGTGAGGGCAAAACTAGTGAAGTGTTAGAGGAGAGGCAATGTCTTACTTGAAGATCAAATGTAGGATTGCTGGTTATATGGGTGCGATCGCAACCGCCTTAGCCCTATTCGCAGCGCCCCTATCCGCCAACGAACTCACCCAGGTATTAGCGGATACCCCGATGAAGTTACAGCTCAAGACCCTCAACAATAGCTGGCAACGGTTGAGTTTGAATCAAGACACGCTAGGACCCGCCATGCTGTTTGGGATATCTGGTTTGTTCCAATCCGCCTTGAGAACCAATATCTACTACACCCAAGGCCAAACGATCACGCTAGGGAAACAGAAGTACCTGGTGGTATATCGCCCGGAAGGCAGCAGCTTAACGCTGACAGAACTGATTAAAAGCGGTCGCAATACCTCTCCAGACGCTCTGATCAAAGCCCTCACTCCTGATACTGGGTTGGTTTTGTCTTTGATCAACCTTGCTAAGATTGACAGCCTTCAGGATATTCAACCCTTTGACCTCCAACAAGAAATTAGGGAATCGAAGCAAGCCATGCCCCAGGATTCAGGTGCCACCGAGAAATCTAACGCCTCTCCCCAACCCGTTGATCCTGTACGTCAGTCAAAGTAATCGACGACTAGAGACCATACCCTAATTGAGCGGTTTCTATTACCTTAGAAACAGTTCATTTTTTCGGCTATGGTAACCCAACCCCAACCTCGCTACTCCGTTCAGTGGTTTGAGCAGATTGGACAGATTCCGCAGCAGGCTTGGGATGATTTGGCGGTCCCCCTAAAAACGCCTTTTTTAGAGTGGCACTGGCTGAATAATTTAGAGACGTCGGGAAGTGCGATCGCACGCAAGGGGTGGTTACCGCAACACCTAACCATTTGGCGGGATCAAACCCTAGTAGCTGCCGCTCCGCTCTATGTCAAAGGTCATAGCTATGGCGAGTTTGTGTTTGATCACCAGTGGGCGGATGTGGCCTACCGCATGGGAATTGAGTATTATCCCAAGCTCTTGGGGATGACGCCCTTTACCCCTGCGGAGGGTTATCGATTTTTAATTGCCCCCGATGAAGATGAGGATATGCTGACGGGGTTGATGGTCCAGGTCATCGATGGCTTTTGTGCTCAGAATAACTTATCAGGTTGCCACTTCCTGTTTGTTGATCCAGATTGGCAGCCCGTGATTGAACAGCACGGTTTTAAGGGCTGGCTGCATCACAGCTATATCTGGCAGAACGAAGGTTTTTCAACGTTTGATCATTATCTGGAGGCGTTTAACGCCAATCAACGTCGCAATATCAAGCGGGAACGGAAGAGTGTTACCAAAGCGGGTCTAGAACTCCACACGTATCAAGGGGAAGAGATTCCTGACTTCCTCTATGGTCGAATGCATCATTATTACCAGGATACTTGCGACAAGTTTATGTGGGGTAGCAAGTATCTGACCCGGCGTTTTTTTCTAGATCTGCAATCGACCTATGCTCATCGAGTGATGTTTGTGGCCGCCTATCCAGCGGGGAATACGCAACAACCGGTCGGCATGTCTTTTTGCCTACGAAAAGGTGAGCAACTCTATGGCCGCTATTGGGGCAGCGATCAGGAGTTCGACTGTTTACATTTTGAGGCTTGCTATTATTCACCCATTGAATGGGCAGTGGCTCAAGGGATTCAGCGGTTTGATCCTGGGGCAGGGGGGCGACATAAGAAGAGACGGGGGTTTCGAGCAACGCCAAACTACAGTTTGCACCGATTTTATGCCCCTCGCCTTCAGCAAATTTTTCATCACTATATTGATGAAATCAATGAGGATGAGCAGCGGGAGATCGATGGTATCAATCAAGCATTGCCGTTCAAGAAAAACACTAAATCCTGATGGAAGCCTGGATTATTCATGAGCCCTTTGAGTTTTTCCGCAACATTCGGAAGCGTGGTAAAGGGCTAATTTCAGCTCTTTTAAAGTGTCTTCTCAAGTAGCTCCCTGGAATCCATAAAAAGCGTAATCGAAAACATGGATTTACCAATATGACTCAGGCGAAGCGACGCCGTGAAGAACCGCTAGCGGTTCTGATAGATGTTTTGAGAATGAAATAGTCCTGGTCGGGAAGACCAGTAAGTTCTGTCCGTCTAACTGTTTTTTTGAGTATTGAAACTTAAGAAATTAGGGGAGGGAACAATGGTCTCCTAATCAAACCACAGTGCAAGTGAGGATTTTAATTTAGAGCATCTGCTCCCTCAATTTTCATCATACCCAAATATTCACTGATTAATATCAATCTATTTTTTTTGCAAAAAAGCGCGCTCAGAATCGTAAGCGCTACGCAGCCTGAATAACGCTGTGCCATTGCAATTGCTTGAGTATCCCTTGCTGCGTATCTACCCAGCCCTTTTGCTTTTGCTCATCCTCAAAGGCCTGTCTCGCCACATTCCACAGGTATTCACTGAAATGGAAGAAATCGAGAATTTGAATCGCGTTAGGAAATAAGAGGGCTGCCATTAGCTCCAAGCGCGAAGTCCATGTCCATCATAATGAAACCCTCAATAGTTCTTTGAGACGACGGGCTAATGCCTATCGAAAACACCGGAACCACTATGCAAAAAAGGCTGAGGGACTACTAGGAGCATTGAATGCGCAGCGGTTAATCCACAATTGGTGTCGTACTCATTGGGGCTACAAATACAAGCGCACCCCAGTAATGGTAATGGGATTTATCCAAAGACCTAGTGAGATCGTCAAGGTGTTGACCACCAAAGGATTAGAATATGGCACTCCTTAGCTGAATAGTGTCTTTGGTGGTATGAGTGGATGGGGATAAGCGTGTACCTTAGCAGCTCCAAAAATGAATTCAAACAACGCCGTGATCCATAATGTTAGTCTGATTAGGAAAAACAGGACGTCATGGCGAAACTATTCCTATTGGCGGGCTCAATGTTTGGGGGGCTTTCTGTGGCAGCCGGAGCCTTTGCCTCCCACGCCCTCAAAGCACAACTGAGTGAGAGATCGCAACACATTTTCGAGACCGGTACCAAATATCAGATGTACCATGCCCTGGCTCTGATCTTAGTCTCCCTAATTTCAAGCCATACAGAAGGAGGAGAAGGGTTACTCACTCTCGCTGGCTATGCTTTTATCGCAGGCATTGTTTTATTTTCTGGCAGCCTGTATGGATTGAGCCTATTTGGAATAAAGTGGTTTGGCCCGATTACACCCTTGGGTGGCGTCGCCTTTTTAGTGGGGTGGGGATGCATTGCGATCTCAGCCTTGAGATCCACTCCGATGAGCTGATCGAGGAGATTTCAGTGCCCTTCGAGAAACCGAACCCTGCCGATCTCTGTTCTGAAGTGCCCCATTATCGTGAACCGGATCGGGCCTATCAGGTAGAGAGTGATGCCAGATTACCAACAGAGATTTTCAGTCAAGCCTTGGATCATCTGGTGATTGCCTGTGTCGATCTCGTCTTTACCCATCAACAACAGGTGCTGCTAGCAAAGCGCTGTACTTACCCCCAAAAATCTTGGTGGGTGATTGGGGGCCGGATGATTGCTGGAGAATCTCCCCTACAATCTGCCCAACGCAAAGCCACGGAAGAAGCAGGACTTGCGATCGCAAAAGATCGCTTTCACTACCTAGGGGTCTATTCCACCTGTTTCGCCTATCGACAGCAATCGCCTCAAGACCGAGGTTTGCATAGCTTAAATATTACTTTTGAAGTGACGTTGACCCCAGCAGAAAAACAACAGATTCAACTAGACCCAAAGGAGTATAGCGAGTGGCAATGGCGCTCCCATACCAAAGCCAGGTCGCAACTCGATTCTACTCATGGGATGGATCAAGCTTTATTGCACCTTATAGATCGAGTCAATTCAGCTTATTCTGGTCACTCCACCTAGACAAACGGGTGTATCAGTATCTGCACAAAATAAGGGTGAACTTGAGCGCGCTACTAAACGCCAAAAAGCTTAGGCAGCCATTGGTTCATAGTTCTCTTCACTACTATTGGAATATTCTGATAGCAGCTCATCATCATCTGTAGACCAATCGAAATCGGAGTCCTCATGCTGACGGAAACGACCATTTTCCTCTAACCAGTCATACAGAGATGTATGCTTACGAGGAGCGATCACGGGGCTAACCTGAGAACGGTTTTCTTCTGTCAATGAGGGATTATACATGGGTGCGTTCCGAACAAAATGTGCTTGTATACACAAATTTGCCCCATCTAAAAGCCTTATGCTTCGGTATTTATAACGATTTTATCCAGAGAAAAAAACTTTTTTCTCCTGGAATTTACTAAGTGGAGCCGACTGAAAACGCTGTCTTTCCCAGGATCAATTTGCCATGAATCCACACATTTTATGATGATTCAGGGTGTAGCCATCCTTCGTTTTTAACAGGCTAAATCTGTAAGCCATTACAAACGTGATTCAGATCACACACACTCCATTTTAGGGCAGCCATATTAGAGGAGACTTAGTGCTATCTGAGTCGTCATTGGGGAACACACATACGTCCGGCAGGTTGGTTCAGCTTGTCGGTGTTTTTTTTGAGCACATCATGATTCCTCTGGTGTGTCATCGCTTATTGGTGCAGAAAAGCCCTAAATTTTATGCCTTACTGAGGACCTTAGCAAAGGACTCCCGCACCATGCTTATGAAATGTTGGCTTTAGCCTCGGTCAGGGCTGATAGCAGTGTCCGAAGAAGGCGACTCCAAAGAATAAATCGATCCAATGAGTGAAACTGATACAAAAGTGAGGCAATTTGTGGCTGAAACCCCTATAGGCTGGAAGTAGCCCTCTCAACAAGGCTTTGTGAGTAATTTGTTGAGCCTGGGTGAATATTGACTCGCTATGCTGGGAGCTGTTGTTGATGCGTACTTACGACCGTAAGAAAAAAGACTCCTCCCCCGTCCCAACGGATCAAACAAAAGCATTGAGAACTACTCAATCTCTTGGGATACAGCCACCAACAATACAAGCTCAGTCAAATGCGGAGGGGTTAGCAGAATGGAAGATTCAACAGCAGAAGTGGGCACGGTTGGGGACACCTTGGATGAACAAAGTTCCCAATCCATCAGGAGAGTTAGTGCAACCTTGGATTCAGCGGCAGTCAACCCTTTTTCGACCCGGAGAATATCAACTAAAAAATAACGGAGAGCAGGATTTCATAATCCCTGAATTATCTGATGGTGATGGGGTGATACGCGGCAAATTTATTGAGAACGCGGACAGGCCCAAAGAAATCGAAAAGTTGCAAGATACCTACCCCAATATCAAGGAAGGGACATATCTACGAAGTGATCTTGATAATCCAGAGAAATCTGAAATAGTGTCGAAGTCAAGAGTAACAGAAAAAGGTGAAGCTTTTTGGAATAAGTATTTAGGGCCAACAACATTTTCAGGTATTATTGGCCCAATTCTTGATAGCAACTTAACTAAAATAGAATCAGAAACTCCAATTAGTGTCGACATTATAGAAGAGAGCGATAATTCAGATATCGGAATCTCACTCAGGCTAAAAATAGATGTTAATTTCGAATCCAAAGACAGAAAGTTTTCAATTAATAAAGTTTTTAGAGAGGTTAATAGTCAACTAGAGGCATATATTGAAACGATTGAAGCTTACGGTGGAGACAAAGGAGGTCGAGAAGTCTTTAGTGAGGCACTCATCCCCTTATTCAAGGATAATAAAGTCAAGACAGTAAAACTGAAGGCATCTGCAATAGGTGGACGCCAAGATGGAATATTTGTCTGGGCTAGATATGGGTTTATCCCTATTCAGAAAGACTGGGATACCAAGAGAAAAAAGGGGTATCAATTATTACTAGAAGACTATCAGGATGAAGATTGGGTAGAAGAGGCAAAATCAATACTCTGCGATTCTTCACCGAGAGCGATCAGAAATCTTATTCTTATTTCGTGGGTAAAGAAAGGCAATGCAACGAAATTCTTAAATGCATTTCTAACCTTAGGCGGGAGTTGGGATGGAGAGCTAGATCTTGAAAATCCAAAGGATTTAGCTTGGATAGAGAGATATGCTGGTCGAGATAAAAAGTCTTTCAATGACCTTAAAGAGGAAATTAATGTTGGTGAAATTCCAAAAGAAATTGATGATAGTCTTGCGGAAGAAGGCTGTAAATTCAAATGCTATATCACGACCGCATGTGTAAGAGCTAGAGATTTAGATGATGATTGTGAAGAACTAATGGTTTTAAGAAGCTTTCGCGATAGTTTTATATTAATGAAACGCAACGGAAAAGAATTAGTTGATTACTATTATCGCTACTCTCCTTTGATTGTTCGCAGAATAGATGAGTCCGAGGATTCCGAACTAATTTATCGAGAACTTTATGTCATTATTCGTAAGTGCGTTCAAGCCATTCAGTCTGGAGAGAATGAGTATGCTTTTCAAAAATATTGTGAGATGGTAGTTCATCTTAAAGAACAATTCTTACCCAAGCTATCTATACCTAGTCTAGGGCTATTTCATTCAAAAATGAGCGATGATATGCTGGTTGCTCATTTCTCATGACATATGCCATCACTCGCGATCATGGATGCTTCTAGAATGAAATAGCTCTGTAATAAACTAGGTGAATCAGACACAGTAAGAAGCTCTATGAAATCTTAAGGCAAATATAATCACTGACAAAAAATCTAACTCTTCTATGCTGAATTTTTTATTGAGTATTGGTTTGTTTGTAACGATAGGAGATGATGTCTTCGGCTTGGTATCCAGGCACTAACTTTTGGAGTAAGAAGCGAATTTCTATTGAATCATTGATAGATGCAGACTGCAATAAATCAGTGACATTTTGCAGGAGTTGACCTGGGATATTCTTGCTGGCATTTTTGACAATGAGCAACTTTTCATGTTCTGTTTTTTGGTACTCTTCATTAGGTAAGAATAACTCTTCAAATAACTTCTCACCCGGGCGTAAACCTGTATAAGAAATTTCGATATCTTTGCCGACCTGATAGCCCGATAGACAAATCAAGTCTTTTGCTAAATCGACGATCTTCACAGGTTCGCCCATATTCAACATCAAAATCTCTCCCCCAGGGCTAATCACAACCGCTTGCAGGACCAATTGCACTGCTTCGGGGATAGTCATGAAATATCTACATATGTCGGGATGTGTAACCGTTACAGGTCCACCAACCGCTATCTGCTGCTTAAACGTGGGAATCACGCTGCCTCGACTCCCCAGAACATTACCAAATCGAACGACAACGAAGGGAATGCCGCTCGTTTGGGCTGCCTTTAAAACAATCATCTCAGCAACCCGCTTACTGGCCCCCATGATGCTCGTGGGGTTAACGGCCTTGTCCGTCGAGATCATCACAAAATGCTTAACTCGAAACTCAACGGCCAAATCCGTGAGTGATTTTGTGCCTAGAACATTATTGGTGATAGCTTCTGGTGCATTATTTTCCATCAAGGGCACATGTTTGTGAGCCGCCGCATGGAACACGACCTCAGGTTGGTATTGTTCAAAAACAAATCGTAAACGAGAAGGATGCCGGAGATCAGCAATAAAGGAGGTGAGTTTGGGATAGGGTTGGCCAGAACCATTGTGACCATACTTGTTCTTTTGCGCTAACCGAACCTGCATCAGTTCCTGTTGAATTTGAAATACAGAATTCTCTCCATGGCCCAAAAGAATGAGCTCAGAAGGAGAACATCGAAAGATTTGTCGACAGAGTTCACTCCCAATTGATCCGCCTGCCCCCGTTACTAAGACGCGCTTACCTCTTAAAAGCAGGCGTACTCCTTCAATATCTGTTTGAATCGGTTCTCGACGGAGTAGGTCTTCAATTTGAACCTCTCTGATACTGTTCTGTAGTTTTTGAGGCCCTACCAAAACATCTTGCAATGCAGGCAACGTTAAAGTCTCAACACCTGTCATTTGGCACAAAGCTACGATATCTCTTAAGCTTCTGCCAGACAGAGATGGCATGGCAATAATCACTGTTTGAATATGCCAAGATTGGATCACATCAGGAATGACATTCCTACTTCCCACGACTGGCAAACCCCTTATTCTTAAGTTGAGTTTGTCAGGATTATCATCTACAAACGCGACAGGTATTAAACCAATATGAGGGCTACGTTCTAACTCTTGGACGAGAGAGACACCCGCATTGCCAGCCCCCACGATCAGTGCCCTTTTTCTTAAGTCTCTGCGGGCAGAAAATTCACTTTGACGCTTTTTCCTCTCTAAGGCACGAATGCTAAACCTGATGCTGCCAATTACCAATAGGGTCAACAGACCATCAAGGAACGGTAAAGAGCGAGGCAAAGACAAAACAGATAGTGATTTGAGTACGGCAAAAGATAATATTTGCAGAATAACAGCTGAGCCGGTCAGAACTGCGATATTGCTGAGTTCATCGATACTGGCGTAACGCCAATAATGTTTGTACAACCCCCCCGACAAGAAAACGGTTAGCTTAATCATCATAAAAAGAACGGTGGCCAGCATCAGATCTGATTGATAGCGCTCAAAAGTGAGAACAAACCCGAGCGCGCTGTCCAAGCGCAAACTTAGGGCAAAGAGAGGGATAAATGCGAAGGCAAAGACATCAATAAGAAAAAAGTGACGATTTCTGAGATGCAGGCAGTAATTTCCTAACCTATCGATCATTTAGATAAACCTTAGAAGGGAAAGTCTAGGTGTTGCCTCAGTAGACTCAATATAAGGGCAATGAGTTTCTTTTGTGGGTGCTTACAACTGAATGGAGCGAAATATATCTTGATAATCAAAAAGCATTTTAATGAGATTGCATATGCCTTAGCTCGCGTTTTTCTCAGAGTAGCTTTGAGCGGTGACTGGACATCAAAGCTGTTGAGAAACAGGTGTAGAACTAAGCGGTCATCAGAAAATACCTAACCTTTTAGGATAGGTACAATCAGTAATTTTGATTAATATATGGCTACTATACCTGTATGAGTAGACCTTAGGAGATATATGGGAGAGCAGTTTAGATTCGAGTGTCCTCTACGCAGAATGGTGAAGATGAAAGCACCAGTCGGGAGAAGCAGAGCTATTCCATTCCTAAAATAGCCTACAACCATATCTAAACCTTCTTCAAGAGCACAACAGAGTGATGATTTGAAGGTTTACAATGCTTTTGAAAATAGATTTGTTTGGTACCATCTACAGCTTCAAATATCTATCTGATAGATGATCGTTCTCACGTTTCCTTATAGGTTTATTTTTAGAAAGTATGCTAATCGTGAATTTTAGGGTTTCTCCAATATAGACAGTCTCTTCCTTAAATCTAGCCTGGTGTGCACTATAGCAGCGAGTTACAGAGTGCTTGCTTGTATTTAGCCAGGCAAATAGACGGGTATCAAACGGTGCTCTGTTCAATGGCAAGCCCCGTCCAAACGCACAATGCAAAATTAGGACTTACGTGAACATAATCAGCGCAAGCTTGCTTAATCTCTACGAGAGCTTTCAAACTGAGTGGACGAAGGAGCTTTAGAGGCACTCGGCAGCTTACAGACCTAATATCCTTGCTTACAAATTGACCATGCTGGTCAAAAAGACAAGGAAATACCATAAGCTGCCATAGAGCGGCTATTTGACACTACCTATCGCAAAACCCAGCTTTAACCTGCAGAATTTCTACTCAGTAGCAGGGGATTCTGCAGGGGACTCTGCGGGAGATTCTTCGGGACTCGGGGATTCAGACGCACCATCTTGGCAAGCACCCAAAAGAGTGGAAAAACCCAAGAGAATGGCTAAAGCAGTCAATTTAATTTTCATTGTTTCTTAACTCCTCACGGTGGATTGGATGTAATATAGGCAATCTACTTGTATCAAGACTACTTTGAATTTGCAACTGTTGCAGATCAAGGTATGTTTTCGATACAAGCAGATACTTAACACACGCTATAGGATAGCGATGGATATTGATTGTCCAGGTTTCTTTAGAATCTGTCAATCTTTCTTTATGATTTACCCGATGAGTCGACCCACGATCTGGGTAAGGTGTCCCTTGCCAGGTTAGCAAGTTTGATCTTCTTCGAAGTCTGTAGACTGGGGTTGACGGCGTTGATGTTGGAGATATTCGAAGACACTTTTATCGCCAATATCTGGTGGAATGGGTTTAGTAATTTTTCGAATTGCAAAAATCAGAAACAAACTCGCCCAAGCAGCCAATAGTCCTTGTTCAACACCAACAGGAAGCCAGCTCAATAAATGTCCAATCAGCAGCACTGGTACGACACCAGTGAGAAGTTTGGTCTCGGCATGATTAAAGCAAAAAGCTTCCTTAAAATAAATGCCGGTTAGGGCAACAAAAAGCCAGCCCATACCCAATAGATGGCGGGGTTGATGATAAACAGTAGCTAGCAACGGTTCGGTCTGAGTTATGCCGATATAGGCAGTAAACAGTGAGCCTATAGCCCATGAATATTGCAACAGGCGATGTAAGCCCCGCATATAAATGTGAATCGTCGCTAAGCTAATACCGATGGCTAAGATAAAGCAAAGGAGCAGACCCGTCAGCAAGGTGAGGATATAAGGCTGAGGGCCAACGATCAAGACTAAGCTGGACCCCATTGCGAAAGCTATGGCAGCAACCAGCATTGAGCCTCTATAGATGGACACTTCAAGACGGTCAGTCTGGGTAATTGTAAATTCATCGAAGTGCCCTTGGTATGTCTCTGAGGTTGCTTCTAGGAAGGTGAACATATCTCAAATCTCACATGACTTGATTCAGATAACAGCTATGCCATTACATGGCTTGGGGAACCATTTTAATGGCCGATGATATCCATATTAATCAATGGATTGACCATGGAGTTGAAGCTCTACCCTATCTCCAATATTCATATTTAAAGCTTGATGAGCATTGCCATTGGGGAGGGCTATTTCTAGCCAACCATGACTGCCCACGAGAGCTTGAACATCTGGGTTTTCTTCAGATGAGTGGTAGGCCGTCGAGCTGTGGATAGGATGTTGGTCAACGACTAGATGCCATGAGTGGTTTTGAACCCTAATAGCAGGGATGTTCGTGATCAAGTTGCCAAAATAGTCAATGGCTTGAATTTTACCGACGCCGCCTTGTTGGGTCGGTTGCCAAAAATCAATATCAGGGAGTGTGATTAAGATAGAGCTGGGTAAAATTGTTCCAAGGTTTTGAAGTGGGATACCCTTCGCTAAATAAGCTGCAACTGGGGCAAATATATCTCTGCCATGAAAAGTGTTGCTAGGGCGATCGAGAGACCAGTATTGGCTATTGGTCAATTCAACCGTGAGGATGGCCTCTTCTTTCATCAAAATATGACTAAATAGGCCGTTATTGGGGCCTACCAGTGTACAGGATTGGGTTTGAACCGCTACAGCTTGCCTGTCACTCCCCACCCCTGGATCTACGACGCCGACATGAATCGTGTTTTGGGGAAAATGAGCATAGGCATTCCCCAACTGGAAACTGCCCATGGCAATATTTTGTGGAGAGATTTGGTGGGTTAAATCAATAACAGGCGCCCCAGGACAAATGCTTGTTATGACTCCTTTCATGACGCCAACATAGACATCGGCTAGACCAAAATCAGTGAGTAAGGTAATCACAGGGGGCTTTGAAGGCGCTTGTGAACGAGGTAAAGCGGCCATAGTTTCATCGCAGAGGGAATTGACCCTGAGTCGATTTTAGTAAGGCAAAGGAGCTGTGAAGTATGAAACCACAGCTCCTGGAAGCCTTCAATATTTGTTGGAATCGAAATTTGGATTGGAACCGAAATTGGCCGTTATGCTCTAAGCGGGATAGACGCTCACTTTCTTGCGAGATTTTCCTTTCCGCTCAAACGTGACAATACCGTCAATGGTCGCAAACAAGGTGTCATCGTTTCCTCGGCCCACATTGGTCCCAGGATGAAATTTTGTTCCTCGTTGACGCACAATAATGTTGCCTGCTCGAACGACTTCACCGCCATATCTTTTGACACCGAGGCGCTGTGCATTGGAGTCGCGGCCATTACGGGTGCTTCCTGTTCCTTTCTTGTGAGCCATGGTTTCCTCTTCGATAATTTAATGATTTAGGGGGAGTTGCTAAGTGTCATGCCGCTGGTTTAGCTAATTTAATCGGCAACCACTTCAGCTTCAACTGCTACAGCTGCGTCTTCAGGGTCGGGTTTAGGTTTAGATTTGGTTGACTTGGCGGTCTTTTTAGCCTTGGCTTCGCCAATGGCTTTGCCGTCTAGGTGAATCGCATCTACCATTAATCGAGTTAATTCTTGACGATGCCCCCGCTTTTTGCGAGTCTTTTTCTTCGGTTGCATTTTGTAAACGATGATCTTGCGATCGCGGCGATGCTGCATAACGGTTACTTCGACCGTAGCCCCTTTCACCCAGGGCTGACCGATCGTCACCTCTTTGCCATCATGAACCAGTAGCACTTGATCCAACGAGAGTGTCGTATCTGCATCGTTGGGCAGACGATCTACATCATAAAATCGACCGGGTTCAACCCTTAGCTGCTTGCCACCCGTTTCGATAATTGCAAAAGTCATGTATTTGAGCCTCAATAAGCCGTACAGGTATCTGATACTCGCTCCATGCTGAAGCATCAGCGTTTAGGGCATGAACCTGATCCGAGCTGAACAAAAGTATGCCAAATATCTAGTATTCAAAATTTTAGGGTAGATTGTCAACTGCTGATGGCACAGACACCCCAAGGACTCAAGCCTCGTTCGGGGATTGAAACGGCAAAGGCAGATGCTCTGCATGTCCCCAGAAAGCTTCTAAATCATAGTATTCCCGCTGCTCTGGCATCAGCACATGGGCGATCACATCACCATAATCGAGCAGGACCCATGTCCCTTCTGCTTTCCCTTCTTGGCGAATCGGGTGCCTCTGGCAGGTATCTTCAGCAGCTTTTTCCATGGACTCGATAATCGCTCTCACCTGGGTCCGAGAAAAGCCAGTGACGATCACAAAGTAATCGGCAATAAAAGAGACATCTGCGACCTGTAACACCAGAATATCGCCCCCTTTACGGTCATCAGCCACTTCCGCTAAGCATAATGCTAGGGTTTGGGCTAGGTCTTGAGCGGTGGTTGAGGAATTATTCAGTATTGATTGTCCAGAAGGATAAGAAACCAAAAGTCTTGAATGAATAGAGCTATCTCCTCCACCTTAACCTAGGAAATTTGGCTTGGATGTCAAGATTGCTGAACTTCAGTGTTACGTGTCTTGATGATTGATTTTTAACCATGCCCAGTTGCGAGTGAACACCATGCGAGGATGTATCAGTCGATGGGTTTTCACCAAGTGCTTCAAGGTCAGATCAC
This sequence comes from Acaryochloris sp. IP29b_bin.137, assembly GCF_028285745.1. Classification (GTDB taxonomy): domain Bacteria; phylum Cyanobacteriota; class Cyanobacteriia; order Thermosynechococcales; family Thermosynechococcaceae; genus Acaryochloris. The sequence goes on from NZ_JANQOP010000011.1 coordinate 37,779, forward strand.
ACACCAATGCGACAGCACGATGAAGATTTTGGTAACTCATCTCGCGGGCTGCTTGCACTTTGGGGTGATCGCCTCGCCCCGGTTCTAAACTATCGGCCAGAAAGACCACACAGCTTAAAGGGCTCATCTCGGGCTGCCCCAGAGTATGGTGACTAATCGCATCCAAAATCTCAGAATCTGTAATACCAAAGGTGTCTTGGGCCACCAACGCACTGACTGAGGCATGCAAGAGGTGAGGATTGGCTTCATCAATGGGATCAATGGGAAGATCGTGCTCTTGCGCCAATCTCAGGAGTTGTTCTGGGGAAAAGTATTTGGCAAGATCATGCATCAGGCCCGCCTTGGCAGCCTGTTCCTGATCCAGCTGATGCCGTTGGGCCAAGTCTTCAGCCATGGCTTCGACCCTGAGGATATGTTGAATACGAATCTTTGGGACATGGTCGCTAAGCCATGCGAGAACGCGGGCTCTATCCCAGAAGTCAGGATCAGATTTTACGGACATCATGATTTTGAATTTATCGCTCAAACAAGATAGATTCTGCCCTGAGGCCAATGGAGCGGTTCCAGCTAGGAGCAGTTTAAGCTAAACCCACCCACCCTCAAGTCGTCGCTGGATAGGCCGGAACGCAGAAAGCCTTGGTAGCATCGCCAAGGCTTTTCAATCCATCATAAAGGTATGGTTAAAAACGGTTGATGGTGTAGGCATTTCCCATCCAAAGCCGTTTGTTACAGACTAGCGGAATTGATCAGGCTGCAGTCTGAGTCCTTTGCTGCTGTTTCTCGTTCGATTCTGTTGCTTCGTAATCGGCACGCCCTTGCGGAGGGCTCTTCCTGTTCCGCCATCAGCGGGGTCCAAATGGGGCCTTAGATTCATGCCAGCTCGAAGTTGTGTGCCCTGAAAAGAACGATTCCGTTTGCCAAAGAGAGAGCGACCAATATTGACAATTTGGCCCAGGGAATCATTACCGCCATTGCCGACGAAAGTATTGACCCCCTGAGTAGTTTGACCACTGTTCGCAACCGTTAGATTGTCAAAGACCGCATTGCGAGTTGTAGTGGGATCTTGCCCAGGAGGAACGGTGAAAACGATTCGACACCGTTGATCGGCTTCAGATGTGGCACAAACTGTGTTGTAGCCATTCTCAGTTCCAGTTTGCAGCTCTAACAAACCATCAGGGCGGTATTCTTCTAAGCGTCGGGCAATTTCTTGACACCGAAGTTCAGGGGTCCAACCTCCTCCCATCTCTGAAGGGACTGCCCATGCAAAAGCTTCGTTAGGCCGACTTTTCGGGTTGTACATAACGGTATATTCACCGCCTGTATATTGGCAGAAAAAACGGGTGCTGGAGGTGATGTCGGGATCATCCGGGGTGCGCACATCTGCGTCAGGATCATCGGGATCAATCCGTTCACCGGTGTCTGGATCAACTTCAGGAATGTCGTCGACGGAACTGTCTTGAGCCAGACTGGGGGTTAACCCTGTACTCAAGAGTGCGATCGCAATTCCCAAACTAGATGATGTCGCGATGCGAATTGCGCGTTGATTAACCCTCAAAGTCGCCATAGGAGTGTACCTCAAAATTCCTTAAATCAAGGACATCCAGACCGTCTGGAGCCCAAAAACAGTAATGTGGGTAATCTAAATCAAATAGGATGACAACAATGATTCAAATTTTTGATGTAGAAAACTGATATATCCCGTTATGACCATTGGACAGTGACAATGTTCCAACCGTCTGCCAGGAATGTCACAAAACTTTATTAATTATTGTAATTGTCGTATACTTCCTAGATGATGATCCCACCGGAGCTAAGGAAAGCCTCTACATGACAGCAAAGGTACAGCCCAAGACGGTTCCATTCCACTTTCTCGGCCCGCCTGGGGCATTTAATCCGACCCTGCTGCTTTTCTTCGGTGGACTGACCCTGCTTCTGGGATCGACCTATGCTCACTACAGGTGGCCCATACCAGGTTGGTGTTCATTTATCGCGAATACCTTGGCGCTTCACTTTGCAGGCACTGTGATTCATGATGCTTGTCATCAGGTCGCCCACCGCAATCGTGTGGTGAATGCTGCGCTAGGGCATGGCAGTGCGCTGATGTTGGGATTTGCCTTTCCTGTTTTTACGCGGGTCCATCTACAGCATCATGCTGCTGTGAATGACCCTGATAATGATCCCGACCACTATGTATCGACAGGTGGGCCATTGTGGTTGATCGCACCTCGGTTCTTTTACCATGAAGTTTTCTTCTTCAGACGGCGGCTATGGCGCAAATTTGAGTTGCTGGAATGGTTTTTAAGTCGCGTATATCTCGTGACCCTAATCGGGTGTGCGTGTAAATTTGGTTTTATCCACTACGTGCTCAATTTTTGGTTTGTCCCAGCCTTAATTGTAGGCACAACCTTAGGGTTCTTTTTTGACTATTTCCCCCATCGTCCATTTCATGAGCGGAACCGCTGGCGCAATGCCCGAGTTTATGCCAATCCTGTCTTAAATGTGCTGATTCTGGGGCAAAACTACCATTTAATTCATCATTTATGGCCTTCCATCCCTTGGTATAAATGTGAACCGGCCTACCATGCCGTGAAGCCGCTGCTGGATCAGAAAAACTGCCATCAGAGGATTGGCATTTTCCAACGGAAGGGCTTCCTGGGATTTGTTTACGACTTTTTCCTAGGCGTTCGCTTTGAACATACGGTCTCAACAGAGATACTGGAAGAAATGATTGGTATTCGGGAGCCAGAGCCAGAACCCCAGCTCGTTGAGTCTGCTTGACTGAATCTCGTTCTAACGGATTCTGGGGTCTATTAGAATTCAAGCCTATTGAGGGTTTTGAGAATCTACATCTCCTTTCACTGTAGAGTCATTGGGCACTC
>NZ_JANQOP010000012.1 GCF_028285745.1 Acaryochloris sp. IP29b_bin.137
ATGCAACTGAAACCCCATAAACGACTCAATTACCAGAGAGGCATGAGGGCGCTATCACTGATTCAGACCACATTGTGAAACCCTTGTCATCCCCAAAGATCCAAAAGGCAAATCGGTTGCTGTCTCAAGATCGTGGGAATTTACCCCAGTTGTTACAGGCCAATGCTGAGTCATTACCCTACGTAGACAATTATTTTCACGGTGTCAGCAGTGTTTTTCTGTTTCATGAATTGCCCGCCCCAGCCCGCCAGAATGTGATTAATGAATGTTTTCGAGTGCTTAAACTAGGCGGGGTATTTGTGATTTGTGATTCGATTCAGCTTGAGGATTCGCCAGAGCTAAAAGCGGCAATCGATAATTTCCCAGTCATGATGCATGAACCCTACTACCCCCACTACGCTACCGATAATATTGTGGAGCGTCTTCAGGCTGCAGGCTTTGTAGAAGTGGCCCAAGAAGTGCATTTTATGAGTAAGTATTTTATTGCCCGTAAACCTGCCTTGTCCGGCTAATACGCTCACCTCCTCAATCTTAGAAAGACGACCCAGGCGTTTTTAAGAATTCGATTTCGGCCTGGGTTGAGATTCGGTTGAGGATGGCGTTGCGGTGGGGAAAACGGCCAAATCGATCAATAATATTTCGATGTCGAAGGGCAAAGTCAATATAGCTCTCGAAGGTGGACTGCAAATAGGGTTCACGCTCCTCAGCAAGGCGTTGGAACAGTTGAAGGCAATGTTCTTGATCTGCTAAAGATTCGGAATGTTCTAAAGGCAGATAGAAAAACACCCGCTGTATGGGACGTAAGGCCTGATCAGTACCATCTTTGAGGCCTTGTTTACAAAGCGTACTTGCGATCTCATCATAGGCAAACGCTTCTGCCGTGCCCCGAAACATATTGCGAGAAAACTGATCCGTCAGCAGAATCAACGCTAAAGTGCCGAGCGGGGTTTGTCGCCATACCTCTAGTTCGCCGCTAACTACCTTGGGCAAATAGCAAGAAAAGCGGGCTTTAATTTCTGTATCAACCTCAGGGTTCTTCGACCACCAAAGCTTGGAGCGCTGTTGGACGACGTCGAGGTCATCCTGGCTAGAGCCAAACCAAAACTCGCCAATGGTTTCAGGAGATTCCATTTCGCCGATGGTAAAGAATAAATTTAGGCTGCAGCTGCAAGGGGTTGTGGCCAGCGCCCCACAGCATTACCAATTACGGCTAGCTCTTGGGTTAAGGTATCGAACTGATCGGGGGTTAGAGATTGAGGGCCATCGGAAAGGGCTTTGGCCGGGTTGGGATGGACTTCAATCATCAAGGAATCAGTACCAACTGCGATCGCAGCCTTCGCTAGTGCCGGAACAAACTTGGCCCAGCCCGTTCCATGACTGGGGTCAATCATGATTGGCAGATGGGTCAAGGTTCTCAATACGGCTACTGCCGCGAGATCCAACGTATTCCGTAGATGCTGTCGATCGAACGTACGGATGCCTCGCTCACAGAGAATTACATTAGAATTCCCTGCTGCCAAGATATACTCTGCTGCCATCAGCCATTCGTCGATGGTGGCGGATAACCCTCGCTTCAGTAACACCGGTTTAGGTTGTGCCCCTGCTGCTTTAAGGAGGGGGAAGTTTTGCATATTGCGAGCCCCAATCTGGAGCACATCAGCCACCTCGGCCACTTTCGCCACATCGGCTGTGTCCATGACCTCGGTAATAATCCCCAATCCCGAGGCCCCGCGGGCTGCGGCGAGTAGACCGAGTGCACTCTCACCATGACCTTGAAAGGCATAGGGGGAAGTGCGGGGTTTATAGGCCCCTCCCCGCAAAAAAGATGCCCCTGCGGCAGCCACTCGCTGGGCCGTCTCCACAATCATGGCTTCGTTCTCAACAGAACAAGGACCTGCGACGAGGACAATGGGCTCTTGTTCACCAAAGAAGACAGATCCTCTCGGAGTGGGGACCTCAACCCGGCTGGCTTCGCCATGACGAAACTCTCGGCTGACTCGTTTGTAGGGCTTTTCTACCCGCAGAACGGATTCAATCCAAGGACTCAAATCCCGAATTTGATCGGGATCGAGCTCAGCGGTCTCACCGACTAGGCCAATAACGACCTTATGTTGCCCCACAATTTTCTCTGGCGTCAGGCCCCACTCCCGCATTTCTTGGTCGAGGGATTGAATTTCTGCGTCAGGTGCACCGCTTTTAAAGACGATAATCATAGGGGTACTCCTTTAAGCATCTGCTGACTCCTCTTCAGAGGCTTCAGTTTTAGTTTCAGACTCAGTTGATTCTGCTTTAGCAGACTGCTTCTCTGCTTTAGTTTTTTCTTTTTCGGCTTTGGCCTGTTCTTCTTTGATGCGCTTCCGCTCTTCTTTCTGAATTTTGCGCCGCTCTTGGATACGGCCCAAGTTTAGTCGGAACTCACTAATGCCAATAGCCGATCCCTTAATGTCCTCATCCCAGGACGCAGAAATAATCCCGTAGCTGACGCCCACTAAACCTAATGCTAAAAAGGTAATGCTAACAAATAAGACGACGGTACTCGGAAACTCGACCCACCCTTGCTCAGTCACAAAATAACTCGTTGGGATCGTCGAGAAGGCGAGTAATGTGGGAATACCAGAGAATATCCCGACCCGCCGAATCATCCGGTTGCTCACAACTTTAGGAATAATAGATGAGGGAGCTTCCCGTTTCTGCCTTTTGGCTTTCTTCTGCTTTTTCTTGGACTTAGAAGCTTTGGCAGATAGCTTGGGAGCAGATTTTGCTTTCTTTTTGCTGTCGGGAGCCGAGGCATCGGCTAAGTCTAGACCGAAGCCTGCCTTGTTATTCGCGTTATTACCTTCAGTTTTAGGAGCCATGGGATAAAAAAAGTACCGTTAACCCCGAATACCCAAGCGTTTAATTAGCTCACGGTAATGGGCTTGATCTTTTTTCATAATATAGGTCAAGAGGCGCTTGCGCTGACCAATCATTTTCAAAAGGCCCCGACGGGAAGAATGGTCCTTCTTGTTGGCCTTGAGATGTTCACTAAGCTTGCTGATGCGCTCAGTCAGCATGGCAACCTGAACTTCTGCTGAGCCTGTATCGGTCTCGTGAACTTGATAGGCTTCAATAATTTCTTGTTTCTTTTCTTGCAACAAAGCCATACGCGATCCGTGATTTCTCAAAACACTAATTTTATCATAATCACCTTCGCTGCCCCACCCCTTATTGCTAAACATCCTTTTTTCTTCAGGACCGTTAAACTGGAGTCAATGAACGCTTAACTTAGGGCTAATGACGGTTGAGGACAAGCTGCAAAGACTGCAAACCCTCTTTGCCCAGATGGAACAGGCGCTGATTGCCTACTCTGGAGGCATTGATAGCACCTTAGTGGCGAAGGTTGCCTTTGATGTTCTCGGCGATCGAGCCCTAGCCATTACGGCAAATTCGCCTTCTTTGTTACCGGAAGACTTTGAAGATGCTCAGGTGCAGGCGGCTGATATTGGGATTGCCCATCGGGTAGTTACTACCCATGAAATGGATAATCCCAACTACACGACAAATCCGGTTAATCGCTGCTACTTCTGTAAAAGTGAACTTTACGATACTTTGAAGCCTCTGGCCTCAGAATGGGGCTATGCCTATGTGGTAGATGGAGTGAATGCAGATGATTTGCACGATTATCGACCCGGGATTCAAGCCGCGAAGGAACGAGGCACCCGATCCCCCCTGGCAGAACTGGGAATCACAAAGCTGGACGTGCGAGACATATCAAAACGACTGGGTTTACCTTGGTGGGACAAACCCGCGCAACCCTGTCTGAGTTCTCGCTTCCCCTATGGTGAAGAAATTACTGTGGAGAAGCTGCGGCGTGTGGGGCAGGCAGAACGCTATCTTCGCAAGTTGGGTTGGTCAACATTGAGGGTGCGATCGCAGTCCGATACCGCCCGCATTGAACTCCCTGCTGCCGAGATTCCAACTTTTATCCAAAAGACCAATCTGTCTGAACTAGTAGGAGCCTTCAAGGGCTATGGTTTCACCTATGTCACGCTTGATTTAGAAGGATTTGTCAGCGGAAAACTCAATCAAGCCCTCTCTTTGACCTCTTCCTTATCTTGAGGAGAGGAGTTTCTGAGGTGTTGGCAAGTGTATTGCCCCTGCTTCGGCTGTAAGGGCATTTATGCCCCCTATTGCGCTGGACGACCTTGAGCAAGAAGCAGAGTGGGCTAGCGGAGAAATCCATCAAAAATTTTGAGATGCTCTAATTTGATAAAGCCTAATTTGAGCGTTTGGATAGTAGCCGTTTGATTGTTTTGAGTAACCCGCAAGATTACGACTAAACAATTCAATTTCCACATCGGCCGTTCCGCTGCATTTTTGCAAATCGAACTGACAATTCCGCATCTTGAAGACTGATACGTTAAAGATTTCTAGAGCGTTTGGGTGGGTTGAGATAGGGATAACCTTATCTAAATCCATGCGATATAGCACAGTGAGCTTTGGCAGCTCGACAATCACGGTGTAATTCTCAAGTTCTGTATAGTCTCGCAGTTGACTAGATTGGGGTCGAGAAGATGATAAGACCATCTGAACTGAAGCTCCATGCTCTTGGTCATATAAGCGGTGTACTAAGATTTATATTGATTAGGAAAAAGAATATTTTGAAGTCCCTATCACCTATTCAAAAATTAGGTGCAAAGGCTAACTTATTCAGTCATAACTTGTTTGCATAAAGGTAACTTTAACGACTTGGTAATGTCTTACTAAGATTCTGGAATGAATTTTGGCGAAGAGTAGCGACAACTTCTGCCACTGTATTTTGATAATCGTCTCAGTTCTGATTGAACTTACGGATTATGTGGAATCAACGCTACGCTGAAGATGACTATATTTACGGAACTGAACCGAATTCGTTTCTTGCTGAGCATTCAAATTTTCTCATCAACCCAATCCTATCCCTAGCAGAAGGAGAAGGTCGAAATGCTGTCTTTTTGGCCTCATTAGGGTTTTCAGTCTATGGGGTTGATGGCTCAGACGTGGGCCTTGCCAAAGCCCAACAGTTGGCTCAGGCTAAAGGCGTAAAAATCCAAACTGAAGTGGCTGATCTTAGTCTGTTTGAACCGCCTGCAAACACTTATGGATCGGTTATTTCAATTTCAGCTCATCTTCCGAGCACGATTCGTAACAGACTATACCCGTTAGTCGAGCAATGCCTTAAACCCAACGGTATCATTTTGCTTGAGGCCTACTCAGAAAACCAAATGACTCGCAATACTGGCGGTCCCAAAGATCTCGATATGCTGATCAGTTGTGCTAAGGTTGAGCGCGAATTTCCGAACTACGAACCCATTCTCTTACAAGAACTTAATCGAGAAGTGTGTGAAGGGAAATACCATACTGGTATGGCCTCCGTCGTCCAGTTTATTGGTCGGAAGAAATCCTAACGCCGTTCTTGTTTTCTTACATCCAAAATACGGCCCCATTCAGAAATGGACTGTATTGGGGGGCTTGCATACTAGAGCCATTCGGCTTGTTCCACTCTCTCAGGGAAAAATCATGAGAGGGTAAGGTTGGAGCGTTTGAATAGAAATGTTGTGCTCAATCTTCAAGCTCACCATATGGATCAAATCCAGGCCCATGCCCGGGATTGCTACCCTGAAGAATGCTGTGGACTTATGCTAGGGCATCGGGTCGAAACAGCCGATCAATCGCAAAAAACACTCTTGGCGCTTTATCCCATGGATAATGCCTGGGATCAGGCGAATGGGCCGATCGAGGAAAAGACTTCATGTTCCCCCCTAACCGCAGCCCGACGCTATTGGATCGCGCCTCAAGATTTATTTAATGCTCAGAAATACGCACGCACTCAGGGGTGGGATATTATAGGGGTCTACCACTCACACCCCGATCACGAAGCCGTTCCCTCTGAATGCGATCGCAAATGGGCTTGGCCCCAGTACTCCTATGTGATAGTTGCCGTTAATCGCGGTGTACCCCACGACCTTCGCAGTTGGATACTGGATGACCAACAGCAATTTCGTTCAGAGCCAGTTGCGGTTTCTGCGGTTGCACCAACCGTTGAAACAGATATTTAGACCTTTCCTACATCTTGACCCGAAGGATGTCCGTTATGCTTAATCCTAATTTGGACCAGATTCAGCTCAATAAAGAAGAATATGAGCGATTCTCTCGCCACCTGATCTTGCCTGAGGTGGGATTGGAAGGCCAAAAGCGCCTAAAAGCCGCGAGTATTCTTTGTGTGGGCACAGGGGGCTTAGGCTCACCGTTACTCCTCTACCTTGCTGCGGCTGGTGTAGGCCGTTTGGGCATTGTTGACGCAGATGTCGTCGATCGCTCTAACCTCCAACGCCAAGTGATTCATGGTACCTCTTGGGTGGGCAAGCCCAAGATCGAGTCCGCCAAAAATCGGATTCATGAAATCAATCCCCTTTGCCAGGTGGATCTGTATAACACGTGGCTCACGTCTGACAATGCTTTAGACATCGCTGAGCCCTACGACATCATTATTGATGGGACGGATAATTTCCCGACCCGCTATTTGGTCAATGATGCCTGCGTATTGCTCAATAAGCCGAATGTATATGGATCTATCTATCGGTTTGAAGGTCAGGCGACGGTCTTCAACTATGAGGGCGGTCCCAATTATCGAGATTTGTATCCTGAACCTCCCCCTCCCGGCCTAGTCCCCTCTTGTGCGGAAGGCGGGGTGTTGGGGATTTTGCCAGGGATTATCGGTATTATCCAAGCAACGGAAGCCGTCAAGATTATTTTGGGCCAAGGAACAACGCTGAGTGGGCGCTTGCTGCTTTTTAATGCCCTTGATATGAAATTTAGAGAGTTAAAGCTTAGACCCAATCCAGAGCGCCCCATCATTGAGAAGCTGGTAGACTACCAGGAGTTTTGCGGGATTCCTCAAGCCAATGCAGCCGAAGCGGAGAAACAAGCCAATATGGAAGAAATGACAGTTCAGGAACTGAAGCAGTTAATGGATAGTGAGGCCAAGGATTTTGTGCTTCTGGATGTTCGTAATCCCCATGAGTATGAGATTGCCCAGATTCCAGGTTCAGTGCTGATTCCCCTCTCGGAAATTGAAAGTGGGGAGGCTATTCCCAAGGTCAAAGCGTTACTGAATGGTCATCGCCTGATTGCCCATTGCAAGATGGGCGGTCGCTCTGCCAAAGCCTTGGGCTATCTGCAAGAAGCAGGTATTTCCGGCACTAACGTAAAAGGTGGAATTACAGCCTGGAGTCGTGAGATCGATCCGTCTATCCCTGAATATTAAAACCTGAATTTTTAGGTATAAAATCACGCTGGCTGGGCTAGCGTTGATGGAGGTGCGTTGCTAGGATTGCAGCTTGGGTGCGATCGCGCAAATTTAACCGCTTTAAAATGCTGTTCACGTGGTTTTTGACGGTTCGCTCAGAAATAAATAGGGCCTCAGCAATCTCCCGGTTACTGTGACCCGCCGCAATCAGCGCCAACACCTCTCGTTCTCTCGGGGTTAATTCTTCCAGTTCAGGTGGACTTTCCATTCGAGTTGGAGGAGTGGCTGCAATCATTTTTTCAAATAACCCGGGTCCCAAATGGGTGTACCCCTTATGGACGGCTCGGATGGCCTCGGCTAATTCATCAGACGGGGTATCTTTGAGTAGGTATCCCTTCGCCCCTAGCCGCATGGCTTGGGAAACATAGTCCTCATCATCGAAGGTCGTCAGCACTAGAATATTGATTTGAGGCGCTTGTTGGCGAATAGCTTCCGTTGCGGCGACCCCATCCATCACGGGCATCCGCATATCCATCAAAATAATATCGGGCTGAAGCTCAATCGCTTGCTCTATGGCAACTTGGCCATTCTCAGCTTCACCAATGACTTCAATATCGGGTTTAACATTTAATAAGCTAGACAGCCCTTCTCGGACAATACCCTGATCATCGACTAACATCACCCGGATCATGCTGGTCCCCCTACTCTTGGGATACTAACGTGAATATGACAGCCTGCTTGGGGTTGACTGTGAAGCGAAAACGTTCCCCCAAGGGCAGCGGTTCGTTCCTGCATCCCTTGTAAACCAAAGCCCGTTGTATTTTGTTGGGGCACAAACCCTTGGCCATTATCTGAAAGGGTCAATACTAGACTGGCGTTCTGCTCGGACACATCAACCACCACTTGGGAGGCTTGGCTATGTTTAGATACATTCGTCAAGGCCTCTTGTACCAGACGGTAGAGTGCTTCGGCGACTTCCTTGGGGACAGGAGTTTCTAAATGGGTAGACAGCTTAACTGGAATGGACGTAGTGCGCTCAAACTCTTGAGATAAGGTCATCAAAGCTTCGGACAAGGACTGGCCCTGTAGTGGACTATTCCGCAGTGCCGCTACCGTCTGCCGCACACTTTGCAAGGCATCTTTCCCCAGAGTTCGTGCGATTTGCAAGTGCCCTGTGGCTTTAGCCTGATCTTGCGTAATCCATAGAGCCACATTTTCTAGTTGAATACTTTGAGCGGTTAAGGCATGTCCCACGGAATCATGCATTTCCCGAGCAATGCGGGTGCGCTCCTGTAGCGTGGCTTGATTCTCAATCATCAGGGCATATTGTCGGAGCCGATGGTTAGCTGCAGCGAGTTCAGAACGACTTCGATGTTCGGTTAGAAGCGCGCCGACCATTAGTAAAACAAAAACTAATACCAAGCCAAATAAAAGTGCACTTCTCAACTGAAGGCTTGCCAGCCATTCCTGAGAGATGCCCCGGCCCCGCCATGGCGGAGGTGAGCCCAATCGGCGAGACATACCTGGTGGACGCATCCGCTGTAACCCTGTCATTAAGCGGATAATAAAAGAGCCATACGCCATCGATGCCACGATCAACCGCTGCTTCCAGGGAAATAATAGGCAGGCCCGAATCACCACGATCAGCAGCATGGGAATAAAATAATCGCGGAAGCGTCCACCCATCAGGACCGTGCTCCAGCACAGCAGCATGCTTAGCCCGGTATATCCCCATTTCATTGTCTGAGAGCGGTGAATGGGCAGCTTTAGTCCTAAACTACCTAGGGTAAAGATACTAAGAAAAATCCCCAACGGGAATTTCAAACCGCGACCGGGAATTATATGGGGCCAGAAAAAAGGATGGCGAGGAAAGGGCACAAATAAGGTTAAAAGGGCGATCCCCAATAAAATCCACTCCAAGTAAAGCAGCAGGCGAAAGGGGTGGTTGGATCGCAAAAGCCGAGACATAGGCGGGGGTTGGGGAGCATCTACTAGCGCAATATCGCCCTGATGTTCTCCCACTATAAAGGACGACTTCTGGATCGGACAGGATCTACTTTCCCATCCTTGCCAATGCTGTTCTGGAACTTTGGTACTAGCTCACTTTCGTTCTTTAGACCTACTCAAAATAGGAATTGCGGTCCTATCCGTCGCTAGGATGCTTTGACTATGATGGGCATGTTGGAAACAGCGAATGGGTTTGGTCTGACTGCTGTACCCCGTTCACTTTCCCATTCACATTATTGAAAGGTCTTGAAGCTATGAAATTTCGTCCAATTTACTTATTAGCCGCATTACCCTTACTGATCCCCGTGGGGCATGGACTGACTGCTGGTGCGGATAGCTTGTTGCCTCGCTCTGTGGTAGCCCAAGAAAGCAGTGAACCGGACAAGCCTAATAAGGAAGAGCGACGGCAACGACGCAAAGAACGGTTTCGTCAAGAATTGAATTTAACGCCTGAACAAGTTGAACAAATTGAGCAGATTCGGGCGACTGGCAAAGAGGGTCGTCAAGGCAAGCGAGAAGAATTCCGGGCTGCCCGAGACAGGATGCAAGCGCTAATGGCGGGTGATGCCTCGGATGATGACCTCAGGTCTCAATATCAGATCCTGCAAGATCTACGTCGAGAGATGAAAGACGCTCGATTTGAGAAGAAGCTTAAAATTCGCCAGGTGTTAACCCCAGAACAACGGCAAAAGATGGTGGAGCTGAAAAAGCAAAGAAAAAGACGCTGGGGGCATCATAAGCGTCGCCACCAAGAGCAGAATGGTTCCCAATCTGAGTAATTATCACCTTTTACCCTGGCTGATAGGGCTAATGGTCTGACTAGGCCGTTTTGCAGGGGATGCTAAGAACGCCAGAATATTGTCGGCGGTTAATTGAGATTGCTCCAAGTGAGGAACATGACCGCAGTCAGGAATCCAAATCAGTTGGCTGTTCGCAATGGTTTGATCAAATTTGTCAGCATCTTTAATCCCCATAATTTTGTCCGCGTCTCCCCAGAGAATAAGGGTGGGGTGCGGGATGTTCTGGATGGTCTCATAGAGGAAGTTATAGCCACCACTTTTGGTAAAGCCCACTAAGGCCCGGTGCCAGTTCGGGTCTTCTAGATGGAGTGCGGCGCAACATTCAGCATCGGGGGTAACGAAATTTTTATCGCAATAGGCCTGCAGACTGACCCAGCGTCGAACTTTAGGATTCCGAAGAAAATTGGTTAACCAGCGATCGCAGGGCGGCATGATAAATTTGGTGGCTTTGGGGGAGGGCGCATAGCCGGAACTATCTAACAGCACTAATTTCTCAACGGCTTCGGGATAGGTTAGGGCAAAATCGAGGGCTGTTGCCCCACCCATGGAGGCTCCAGCTAGGATCATGGGCCGTTGGATCATCTGCTGCCAAAAGCTGTGCAGGTGGGTTTTCATATCCGTGGGGCTGAAATCGACTCCCTGAGGCCGCTCCGTAAAGCCAAAACCCAGCAGGTCTAAGGCCCAGGTTTCGATATGGGGGGCCAGTTTGGGGATCAGTCGTCGAAACTCCAAGAGGGAGCTATCGAAGCCATTGAGTAACAGAATGGGGGTTCCTTCGTCTCCTTGCTGAACATAGGTTGTCAGAATCGGGTCTGGTTGGAGGGGCGTGGTGATGGAAGTTTGCTGGATCTGCTGGGCGAGGGCAATGGAGGTGTCTTCGGTTAGTTGAGCAACCGCGGCAGGCAAAAAGGATGGAAACATGAAGTATTGATACAATTAAAATATGGGTCTGTCGCCAAAAAGGAGAAAAACGGAGCCAAAACTCTAGAACCTTTAGTTTGGCAGAGGAGCCCCCTAAAGCAGTATAAAGAATCCTTGCCAGTTGCGGGTTAAGTTGACTTTGACAACCTCAGCCTTCTTGTTTCCTACAATATCTGAGCCGCAAATCGTACATCACTCAGAGGCTGTTTGAAAAGACCTGTCTTCTACGAAAAACATTCATTTCAGGCTCTATCTGCCAACGAGAAATCAAGGGTTGTAGACTACTGGATGACCTTTTCAAACAGCCTCTCAATAGCAGTTATGACTTGCATGAACCAGAATGGAGAGAGCGCGCATATAAAAATGGATGCTGATTACCAAACATACCAATCAAGTTTTAAAAGTCCAGGTAAAAGGATGGCGAAACCGTTATTTGGATGTGCTTATAACAAGAGCTATTCCTATTTTTGGTGTGTTAATCATCCTTATGGGGAATATCTTCTCCCCAAAAGTACATTTAAGTTGCAACCGTGCAACCGTTGATTCATTTTTTACTGAGCGCACTCAAATCATTTGTAGTCATGTCGAATCAAATATACTAACTGCATCAAACGTACTGAAGGAGAAAATCACCCAGATTAAGTATCTCCAGAGCGCTAAATTGGGCTATTGCAGATCTTGTGAGAATGGGGGTAGTTTTCGAGTTGTTCTAATTGCTAATCACACAAAAATACCTCTCACTCCAGATTATATTTACAGCAAGTCAGTGGTTGCTCGGCAGGTTGCTGAGATTAAAGCGTTTATCAATAATCCTGGAGAAGCGACTCTCGATATCTATGAGGAACATCGTTGGCTTTATTATCTGGTAGGATTTGCGATTACTACTTTAGGTATATGGAGCGTGTTTTCTAAAAAGTTAACATCCTTTACGTTTGACAAAAGTTCAGGCAAATTATATCTGGACTACCACAATAGTCTGTTTCAACTGGATGTTCGGGAAGAACGCCTGGATGACATCAAAAAGTTTGACGTCGAGAAAACGATTAATGATGAGGGGAAGAAAAACTACAGTGTCAACATATTGCTCAACACAGGTGAACTTATTTCTCTAGGCCTAGTGGCAAATGAGTGTGCAATTACCAAAACTATCCACCAGTTTTTGAGTATAGATGATTCTATCGATGACTAAGTTCAAAGCTGAATATGCGGACCGACCTAGTGATTTTGTTGATTTAATCTGAATCGCTATTTCAGACTGCTGCGGTATCCATGCGATTACCCCCGTAGATTGCAATTTTGATATTGTTCGACGATACTGCAAACAACTTTTGGAGCATGCCTATTAGGCCAAAATAAGGCTGGATGATTGCCCAACCCAAAAGATAATCCCGCTACAGGTTAATCTGATTGGGTATGAATTTGATGGATTGATGAGCCTGCTGCACCGTCCCTATTTTTGGTTTTTCTCGTTTACGATTCTGTTTTTGCTCTCCCTCGATTTTTGGCGATGGGATCAAGGGATATCCCTTTCTTTGTTCCAGTTACCGAGCTGGCTCTTTTACTTCGTGGTTTTGCAAATGGGACTAGTCCTGGCCATTGCGGGAGTCTCCGCTACCCTTTGGCAAAAAACGGAGAAGGACCAGTAGGCCATGAAAACACTGATTCCCTATATTGCCATTGCAACCTACTTACTTGTTACCCTCGGCATCGGCCTGATCGGGTATCGCCAACAAAAGAACACCGTCGAAGATTTCTTCTTAGCAAACCGCAACATTGGTCCTATTCTTCTCTTTTTTACCCTGGCCTCCACCAACTTCAGCGCCTTCTTTTTCCTCGGGTTTGCTGGAGCAGGCTATCGCATTGGCATTAGCTACTATCCAATGATGGCCTTTGGCACTGGGTTTGCAGCCCTCAGCTTCTACTACATTGGCTACAAAGCCTGGTTGCTTGGCAAACAAAAAGGCTTGATTACGCCCTCGGAACTGATTCAAGATCGCCTGCCTAGCCAGCCTCTCAAACTCCTGTTTATGGCCGTAATGGTCATTTTTACCTTGCCCTATCTCACCCTCCAGCCGATTGGAGCCGGATATCTCCTTGAAAGTTTAACGGGCGGAGTGATTCCCTATCTTTGGGGAGCTTCCTTACTGACCGTGGCCATTGTTTTCTACGTGTTTTTGGGTGGGATGAAGAGTGTGGCCCTGACGGATGTACTGCAAGGGGTGCTAATGTGCGCGCTGATGTTGGTGGCTGTATTTGCCATTGCCCAAGGGTTAGGGGGCTTCTCTGTCGCCAACCAAACCGTCTATGACCTCAAACCCGCGCTATTTTCGCGGAGCGGCTTAGATCAGTCCTTTACGCACAAGACTTGGTTTAGCTACATGTGCCTGTGGTCCTTTACCCTGCCCATGTTTCCGCAGATGTTTATGCGGTTTTACAGCGCGAAAAGTCCTCAACCACTGAAAATCTCGGTCTTGCTCTATCCGATTGTGGCTGGGGTGCTGTTTATTTGCCCGGTGCTGATTGGGGTTTGGGGACATATTGCTTTCCCGGATTTAGTGGGCAAAGCAGCGGATCAGATTTTCCCGATGATGTTGACGAAATATACGTCTACGGGGCTATCTTCCCTTGTGATGGTGGGGGCATTGGCAGCCTTTATGTCAACGATGGACTCCCAGCTTTTGGCTTTAAGTTCCATGCTGACCCGTGATGTCTATACCGCCTACTTTCGCAAAGATGCCTCTTTAACTGAACAGACGTTGGTCGGTCGAATTTGGGTGATTGTTTTAGCTGGCATCGGCTTAGGGATTGCGGCCAACCCCCCAGAGACCATTTTAGCCTTTGCCACCCAAGCCTTCACTGGACTATCAGTGCTGTTCCCCACGGTGATTGCAGCGTTGTATGGCCGCAACATCAGGGCTTCCAGTTGTCTCGTCTCCATTGTCGTGGGTGAGTTGGCGGTATTAGGCGTTCAGACCAAAGTGATTCCTACTAGCTGGATGCTGGGCTTTTTACCCGTTGTACCCATCGTGGCCCTATCGGCCTTGATCATCATCTTAGAGTCCGTCTTTTCCCCAACCCCGGCACAGCAGCCGAGCGACAATCACTACAGACCATCAGAAAAAAACTATTGAGAAAGAGGCAGGACCATGCAGGTTGGATTTATCGGTACAGGATTGATGGGGGCTCCGATGGCAGCCCGGCTAGTGAAAGTGGGCCATTCCGTTACGGCCTACAATCGCACGGCTTCTAAGTTAGAGCCATTAAGAGGATTAGGGGTTGAGATTGCCTCCTCCCCCACCCAAGTTATTCAATCTGCAGACGTCATCATTCTGATGCTCACCAATGCTGCTGCTATTCAGGAACTGCTGACGCCCACGACATCGGCCCTATCGGGACGAACCCTGATTCAAATGGGCACCATTGCACCCGCTGAAAGCAAAGCCATTCACGAACAGGTCCAAACAGCCGGTGGCAAATACTTAGAAGCTCCAGTATTAGGCAGCATCCCCGAAGCCAAAGCCGGAACGTTGCTGGTGATGGCGGGAGCTGCCCCCCAAGATTTTGAAAACCAGCTTCCCCTCCTCAAAGCCTTTGGCCCTGATCCTTTATTGGTCGGTCCGGTGGGCACCGCCGCTGCCCTTAAACTCGCTCTCAACCAGATGATTGGCGGGCTGACCACGGCTTTTGCCACTAGCCTATCCTTCTGCCAAACCTATGGCGTCGAAGTTGAGACCTTTATGCAGATCCTTAGAAACAGTGCCCTCTACGCTCCCACCTTTGATAAAAAACTGACCCGAATGCTGGATCAAAACTTTGAGAATCCTAATTTCCCTACCAAACACCTGCTCAAAGATATGACCTTATTTCAGCAAGCCGCCCAGGCTGAAGGGCTGCCTACCGAAAGCACAGAAGCAATCCAAACCATAATCCAAAGGGCAATGGCTCAATTTGCAAATGCGGATTATTCAGCCCTCTACACAGCGGTGCAGAAGGCTGAGCCCAATGGGTAATTCGCTGCTAGAGAAATTAGCCAAACCGATAATGCTTGCGCACAGCACTTTGAATGGTCCAGGTACAAGACATTCCCGCCGGAAACGTTACCAAATCCCCTTTGCCCATCGTCACGGGTTCACCACCATCAGGGGTGACCACCACTTCGCCCTGTAAGAAATAGCAGGTTTCAGACTCATCATAGGTCCAAGGAAATTCTGATTCTTCTTTGGACCAAATCGGCCAGTTCAGCACCCGCAATTCTTGTAGGCGATCCACACTAGGCTGATGTTCGACCTGAATTTGGGTCTGTTGCTCCGTATTCATTTGGAATTCCCTTTAAACTTCTCACTAAAGCAGCTTAACATTCTGATTTAGTCAGATAGGCCAATCCCTTTCCTAAAGCAACCCAAGCGGAGTCTGGGGAGAATATCCGGGGAAAATTTGGCTAAGGTGCTTCGATTCAATGCCCATTCCTTTGGTAAGCAACGGTGCGATCGCATCCCTAAAGTCCGTCGCAAGGGCCAAGTCTTACCATGGATACCCCTAAGATTTGGCCAATCTCGACTATTCTTCTCAGCCAACCCAACAGACGATTCATCGAGATTAGCCCACTGGCAGGCTGAAACGTTGTCCTTGAGACGTTGTTCAGGAAAATCCAGATCGCTCCTCTTTAAACCTGGATAGCTGTAAATAAAGACGCAAAATTTTGATGGAGGACTTTTTCTGCTTCCTTCGGCTCCAAGGGTTTAGCGAACAAAAACCCCTGAGCATATTCACACCCCAAAGTTTTGAGACGGTTGGCCTGCTCCGCAGTCTCGACCCCTTCAGCCACCACATCAATGTTTAAGCTATGGGCCAGCTGAACCACGGCTTGAATAATTTCTGATTCTGTTCCCGAGGTGCCAATGGTTTCTACAAAGGATCGATCAATTTTGAGATTATCAACTGGCAGTTGGTGGAGATAACTTAAAGAGGCATACCCAGTCCCGAAATCATCCATACTCAGTTGAATCCCTAAGCCTTTAATTTGCCGAAGGATGGATGCCGCATATTCTAAATTGTTGAATACCATCGTCTCGGTAATTTCTAGCTTTAGGCCCGCTGGATTAAGCTGCGTTTCTGCCAAAATCCCTCGAATGGAGTCCAGCAAATCGAGCTGATCGAGCTGCCGAGCTGACAAGTTGACATGCATACTCAAAGGCAAATGAGTTTGGCTTCGCCACTGTTGGATTTGCTCGCAGGCTTCCCTCAAGATCCAGGCACCAATGGGAATAATTAGGCCACTATCTTCTGCGATCGCAATAAACTGATCAGGCGGCAACAACCCTAGAGTAGGATGTTGCCAGCGGACCAAAGCTTCAAAGGCTTGGAGCGAACCATCTATCAACGAGATAATCGGCTGGTAGCATACCCGTAATTCATTTTGCCAAATGGCCCGCGACAGATCATGCTCCAATTGCATCCTAGTGAGCGATTGCAGGTGCATAGTTTGGTGAAAGATCGCATAGTCTCCAGTGCCTTGGCCCTTAGCATATTCCAAAGCCGTACAGGCATCTCGAATCAAATCCTCAGGTTGTTGATAAAGCGCAGTGCCCATCGCTAGGCCCATATCAAACTGAATATGAACTTCCTGGGAATGAATATTGTAGGGGTTCAGGAGGTGACGAAAGATTTGGTCTGCACAGTTACGAGCCTCTGACTCATCATTGAGAGACTTGAGCAGAACGACAAAGTCATCATCCCCAAATCGAGCAGCAATGTCCTCAGACCTAATTTGCTCCGTTAGACGTTGAGCAACCATCATTAGGAGCTGATCGCCCGCCCACAAGCCTAACCGGGTATTAATGGCTTTGAAATGTTTGATGTCAATATAGAGCAGCGCAAAATAACCGTTAGGATCCTTTTTGATATGGGAGAGGGCATCTAAAAGCCGAAGTCGAATAAAAGATTGATTCGGTAATTCTGTGAGCCAATCGTAAAAAATACTATGACGGAGCTGTTCGGCAGCCCGTTTCCGCTCAGCGCTTTGAACCAGCGCATTTTCTCGGCCTCGCTGGATCAATACAGATTTCTCCGTATAGATCGTCTGGGATAATGTAATTAAAAGTATTCTTTGGTCGGCGATTCGAAGGGCTGAGGCCGTTAACGGAATTTCAGTGCCAGACTGATCCACTTCAATCCATAGTCCTGATTCCAACATTTGAGGTTGGGGGACCTGCCAAAATTGCAGGGCATCTTCCAGGAAATAGGTCAGGAACGGAAAGGCCTCCACTAACTGGATGGTCGCTGGATAGGCTTGCTCAGATCCCATTAGCGTTTGATACCAAACGGGGGGGGTGCCAACAATCTGGAAGCGTTGGTCCGTTTGATACTCTAAAACTAAGATCTCTAGAGTTGATAAAACCCCGGCTAAAATAGCTTCTACCATAGTTGAGATATCCGCCTATTTGTGAGCGCGGGTGCCACGGTTGCAAGCATCCCAGACTTCTGCCATGACCTGGACAGCGATCTCAATCGGTAGTTTTTCTAGAGTATTGCTGTGGTGAAACTTGAGGCTAATCGCCAGCTGTTTGCGCAAGACAGAGACCTCATCTGGAACACTCGATTCGAAATCTGACTGGAAAATAGTTTCATTTTCCATAGGTTTGAAGACACTCATCTCAGCTTTGTCTTATTGTTCCCCAGTGCCCTTCTTTGCTTTCGACTGAGGATGAATTTACTGTTTCCTCGGCTATCAATTCAACCCAAAACCAGACCTGTGGAACCCCCTGCAGATGGATAAAAGGGGTGAGTTTACATTGCAAAACTCTACGAATTGTCTCCAAGGGGGGATATGACGTTCAACAGGGTTCTATAATGAACGGCGGTCAATCTGGTGTAGTTTGGCATATTCCCCCGGTTTAATAGAGGTCCATGGATGTTGAAAGCTATCGTAAAACTTGTCGCCCTTGTCGTTGTACTCTGGTGCGTTGCTCTGCCCCCTGATACGGCCTATGCTCAAATGAGAATGGGTCCCCTTTCTAAGGAAGCCATCAACAATGTTCCGGCCCTTCGAAAAACCAAGATTTGCGAAGGGTGTGATTTAGCCGGAGCAAACCTGAGGAGCTTTGAATTGCAGGGGGCTAATTTAAAGAATGCGGATTTAACCAACGCCACCATTCAGTTCACTGATTTAACCGATGCCAATTTAGAAGGGGTGATCCTTGCCAACTCCCGTGTTGAAGAAAGCATTTTAACGGGAGCTAATTTCTCGAAAGCCGACTTATCCGTGGCTAACTTGAATGGCTGTGACTTCAGTGGGGTTAATTTACAAAATGCAAATTTAAGAGCTGCAACCCTGAATAAGACCAACTTTGCGAAGGCCGATTTACGGGGTGCAATGCTTCGGGCAGCCAATTTGAATGGGGCTAATTTGGATGGGGCTAATTTAGATGGGGCTAATCTCTGCAATACCGTTATGCCAGATGGTAAACTCAGCTTCCGAGATTGCAGGGCGCAATAATGCGATCTCAACAATAGATTTATTGCACAGGAAAGTATGCTTCAGCCCCCCAACAAAGGAATCGTTTTTTAGCGCATCTATCACTCGAAATATATTTTTTTAATCCCCCAGACAGCCCATTCTGGGGGATTGTCATTTGTTAAGTGTGGATATTACCCTATAAGCGCCAAAAAACTTCTCAATTTTATTGGAACAATCAAGATTTTATCGATAATATTTTCTTAGGGGGAGTTAAATGGATTAACAGCTTAGCCAAACACCTCGACCTGATTTTGATTAAGATGATAATCATTTAACCTGGACGTTCCTGGCGAACCAGGCGTTAACCAGTTGCCGTGTCAAGCTCTCCTTAAAACCAACCTCAACAATGATCCGTATTCTTTTAGTTGATGATCAAAAAGTGATCCGGCAAGGACTCAAGGCTTTACTAGAGTCCGAAACGGACTTCCAAATTGTGGGCTTGGCCGAGAACGGTAAGATCGGCATCGAATTAGCTGAGCAACTTCAACCTGATGTTGCCTTAGTCGATATGCATATGCCCGTCATGGATGGGGTGGCGGCAACAGAGAATATCCGCCAACGATGTCCAAACACCAAAGTATTACTGTTAAGTAGCGC
Organism: Acaryochloris sp. IP29b_bin.137; assembly: GCF_028285745.1. Taxonomy (GTDB): domain Bacteria; phylum Cyanobacteriota; class Cyanobacteriia; order Thermosynechococcales; family Thermosynechococcaceae; genus Acaryochloris. The sequence continues at coordinate 19,106 of NZ_JANQOP010000012.1, forward strand.
CGACGACGATAAATGTATTGCGGATGCCCTAAGTGCTGGCGCAATGGGATATCTTCTCAAAGACGCCTCTTCAGAAGAAGTTGCCAACGCAATTCGCTCTGTACATATGGGATACACCCAACTTAGTCCTGGCCTTTTAGAGAAAGTGATGAACCGCAACCCCTCACCAGCAGAGGTTGCCCAAACGACCTCAGATCTAACCTACCTGGAAAGGGAACTACTGAGATTGTTGAAAGAACCTCATTCCCTCGATCTGGCAACGATAAACGCCTTTATAGCCCTTGTTGTTTCTCCGAATGACGTCAAAAGGTTAGTGCCCCATCTTAGGCAAAAACTGCAGCGGCAGCCGGATCATGTACTAGCCTATTTTATTCTAGGCACATTGGTTTATGAGCATCAACATCAAGCGAAAGTAGCCTTAACCTGTTGGCGCAAAGGATTTAAACAAGCGCTAGACCAAAAACTATCTCTAGAAACCTTATTACTGTTTTGCCAATCGATCGCCCTCATTAATGCCGATGAGGCTTTTTCAAGGATTAGACAAGTTTTAGCACGTCAAGAACCCCATACTCCTGCAAAGCTTTTGGGGGCAACCGCAGAAAGAGTGTTTGGCCCTGAATCGGAGTGTGCTCAATTTTTAGCCGTTACTTGGCAAATTAACCAATTGAATACTTTACTTGATGAACATTACCCCTTAAAGTCAAAGCTTGATGACGTAAATACTGGGTTTGCCACGTTAGGAAAAAATCAGCAAGTCTATAGCCTTTGAGGAGAAAGGTTTTGAGCGCAATTGATCAAATTGAGAGAGAATTACAAGATTTGCGGAGCCGGTTTAGCCAAGCTTTCCAAGTATTGGATGGCTTTGCTCAACTCCAAACCCATTTTGAGCATCTCACCCAAACACAGCAGGAATTAGAAGAATCCCTTAATCAGGCTAAAGACAGGCTACAAGACACGTCAGTGCCAACCCATTTACAGGAAAAATATACTGAACTTGAAACTCAATATGCTCAATTGCAATCAGAGTTGCTGGACTTACGACATAGCTTTGAGGCGACAACCTACGATCTGCAAGAACAACTCCATCACGATCGCAGCCAAATCAAGCAGCTAGAACAATCTGCTGGAACGGCCCCTGGCGCGGATTCCAATAAGATGGAATGGTTAGAAAACTCCATGCAGGACCTGAGCAACTTAATTTACGCCGATCGGTCTGCCTTACAACATTTGGATCGACGGCTCAATCATGTCAAACGAGTCACCGATATCATCACCATTGTGGGGGCAAGCTGTTTTTTCATCCTGACGATCATGATCTTTGTGACTCGCTAGAGTGTCCCTGAAAACAATGGCGAATGAGGAAGTTAGCAGACCTCTAGCGCCTCCACTGGCGAATTTTTGATGGTAAATATTTTGTCCACGATTTCAGACACAACCTTATCTGGAGTCGATGCGCCTGAAGTGATGCCAACAACCAGCGGACCATCAGGCAGCCAATTCTCGGTAATAGTCAGATTTTGATTGAGGGGTTTATGCTCGACACGATTGCCTGGGCCTATCCTCGTCGCGCTATCGATATGGTAAGAGGGAATACTTTTATCAATAGAAATCTCTTGCAGATGGGTGGTATTGGAAGAGTTAAAGCCACCAATGACAACCATCAAGTCTAAAGGTTCATCCACAAGCTGGAACATCGCGTCCTGACGTTCTTGGGTTGCATCACAAATCGTGTTGAAACTGAGAAAATGTTGATTGACATTGGCAGGACCATATTTGCGCATCATTGTGCGTTCAAATAGTTTGCCGATTTGTTCCGTTTCACCCTTAAGCATAGTGGTTTGATTCGCAATACCGATTCGAACTAAATCCGTTTCTGGATCGAATCCATCCGAATAGGCTTTCGCAAATTTTGTCATAAATGCCGTACGGCGCTGCTCTCGCTCTTGCGAAGTAGTCCCCGGATTCAGAATATAGTCAGCAACGTATTCCGCTTCTTCCAAATTCAGGACGACTAGATATGTTCCAGCAAAGGAGCTTGTGGCAATCGTTTCTTCATGCTTATATTTGCCATGAATAATGGAGGTATGGGCTCCCTTCTTATGCTTCTCGACGGTATTCCAAACTTTAGACACCCAAGGGCAGGTGGTATCCATGATGGTGCAGCCCTTATCGTTGAGTAACTGCATTTCTTGAACACTGGCACCGAATGCGGGCAATATCACCACGTCGTTTTGGGCAACAACCGCAAAATCCTTTTGACCATCGGGTTGAACCGGGATAAACTCAACAGCCATATCCCGGAGGTTTTGGTTGACAGAAGGATTATGGATAATTTCGTTGGTAATCCAGATGCGCTCTTGAGGGAACTGGCGTCGTGTTTCATAGGCCAGGGCAATGGCCCGCTCGACCCCCCAGCAAAATCCGAATGCTTCGGCTAGTCGAATGGTGACCTCTCCTTGTTGGAGGCGATACCCATTATCTCGAATTTGTTGAATGAGTTGGCTATTGTATTCAGACTGCAGCAAGTTCGTCACGGCTTCCTCATGGCCAAACCCAGTCCGATGGTATTGCTCAGATTTATGCAGCGATCGCTTAAAGGCTTTGGTATCCATAAATGTATTCCTGCATCAACGGGGGGCCTCAGACCAGTCCTGAACAGAACTAAAAAAACTGAAAAAGGCCAATTTAATTTTGCTGCAACGATAGCAACTCTATTTATCATACTGGGAACAGATCACCAATACACGGTTGGCTGGAAGATGATAGCCTTCTATTTCATTTCGTCTTAGCGAGTGACTGAGTCAATAATCCTTGGGTAGGACTAAACAGAAATGCCATGAAGAAAAAGCCGAACGCGACTAAAACGATCGCTGGACCTGACGGTAAATTGAAGTGAAAGCTCAGATACATGCCTGTAATGCTAGAAATCACGCCGATAGCAGCCCCGACAATCATCATCATATGCAAACGATAGACCAATAAATAGGCTGTAGCCCCTGGCGTAATCAACATGGCTAACACCAAAATGACTCCCACAGATTTAAGGCTTGCCACTATCGTCAATGCAATCAACACCATCAACCCAAAATTGAGGAGATTGGTAGGGAGACCTGCTGCTTGGGCACCGACTGGATCAAAGGTATAGAGCATTAATTCTTTGAACAACAGCACAATCACCACCAATACGAGAATGGTAATCCCTAAAGTATTGATGACTTCCGATTGGGTAACGCTAAGGATATTGCCAAATAGGAAATGATTCAGGTCGATTTTGTTTTCTTTCTGGACAATGGTGATCAGGGTAATCCCTAGGGCGAAGAAAGCCGAAAACACAATGCCCATGGCCGCATCTTCTTTAATTTGGGATTGAGTATGAATCCAAGCAATGACAACAGTGCTAAAAACTCCAGCGATAAAGGCTCCCAAGAAAATATCGACGCCAATGATATAGGCAATCACCAAACCCGGTAGGACCGAATGGCTGATGGCATCTCCCAACAAAGCAAGTCGCTGAACCATCAAGTAACACCCTACCGTGGCACAGACGACTCCCACCAAAACTGCAGTGAAGAGCGATCGCTGCATAAATTCGGCTTGCAGCGGCTCAATTAATAGGTCGTACATCAATCATTGTTGAAATATGGGGCTAGGCGGCGTTGGGCTCAAAGAAGGGCACATGCCCACCAAAGGCTCGTTGAATATTGTTCCTTGTGAGGACATCTTCGCGAGAGCCACAAGCAATCAGTTCGCGGTTAAGCAAAATTAAATCATCGAAGTTGGTGATGGCCTGGCCTAAATCATGGTGAACGACGAGGACGGTATGCCCCGTATCTGCCAGTTCATGCAAGATAGTGAACACAATGGCTTCGGTTTTTTTATCAATCCCTGCGAGGGGTTCGTCTAAACAAAAAATCTCTGCTTCTTCTGTCAGGGCTTTGGCCAGGAAGACTCGCTGTTGCTGCCCCCCCGAAAGTTGACCAATAGGACGATCTCGTAGATTGGCAATGCCAACTCGCTCTAGAGCATCGGCAGCAAGTCGGCGAGAGACAGTGGAATAGCGCTTTAGCCAGCCCGTTTTGCGAATTCGCCCCATGAGGGCGATATCCCAAACGGTGGCGGGATAGGTCCAATCAATTTGCGATCGCTGGGGAATATACGCGACGCGATCCAACTGCTGCTTCAGGGGTTTATCGCCCCATATCACTTGACCACTACTTGGCAAAACCAGCCCCAGCATGGCTTTGAGCAAGGTACTTTTACCAGCCCCATTGGGGCCAATAATGCCCGTCAACCGTCCTGCATTCACCGAGCAGGTCACATTGGAGAGGGCTTTAACCATACGGTATTGCACACCTAAATGGTCTACAGCCAGACTGCTAGCACTATTCATGGGCGAGTTTCCGTCATTTTAGAAGCGGGCAAAGAACTTTCACCTAAAAATTGCATGTGGTTGATACGTGCACCTGAAATTAGACGTAGTGCAACTAAAAATGAAACGATTATGAAAATACTGTAGCATCAAAAAGTGAAAGCATTATGAAAAATCATTTAAAAAACCATGACAACATCCTTACAGAAGCATCAATTGCCCGTCTGGGGCTGGGTTATAGGTGGATTATTGTTTGGAATCAGCCTGGTTGGATGTACGGGCAGTCAAGATGCTGACCAATCTGGCAAACCCAAAGTGGTGGCAACCCACACAATTTTGCAAGATTGGACTGCCGAAGTGGCCGGGGATGAAGTGGAATTGGTGGGCATTCTGCAACCGGGCGCTGACCCCCACGTTTATGAGCCCGTCCCCGCCGATACTTTAAAAATCGAACGCGCCGATCTGATTTTCTACAATGGCTACAATCTGGAGCCTGGCTTGATTAAGCTGATTGAATCCAATAAGAAATCAAAAGTATTTGCCGTGGGGGAGGTGGTGACTCCCCTGGATTACGATTATGACGGTAGACGAGAGCCGGATCCCCACGTTTGGGGCGATGCAGAGAACGCTATCAAAATGGTGAATGCCATTCGAGATCAGCTGATTGAGCTATCCCCTGAGGATAAGGAAACGTTTACGAAAAATGCAGCTGAATTCACGCAAGAATTGGCTGCGGTCGATCAGTGGATTACCCAACAGATACAAACGATTCCAGCCCAGCAACGGCAGTTGGTCACCACCCATGATGCCTTTCAGTACTACGCAAAAGCCTATGGCCTTACGGTTGTAGGCACCCTGATTGGGATGAGTACAGAAGAACAACCCAGTGCACAAACGGTTAAACGCTTGTCGGATGATATCCGCAAGGCTAAAGTCCCAGCTATTTTTGCTGAAACAACCATTAATCCAGCCCTAATCAAAACCGTGGCGGCGGAAGCCAAGGTGAAGTTAGCGGAGCAAGAGCTGTATTCCGATTCCATTGGTGCACCTGGAACTGAAGCAGATACCTATATCAAGATGTTAAAAGTGAATACTCGAACAATTGTGAAAGCGTTGGGCGGCAATTACACTGAATTGCAATCGATACTGCCAGACGAACCTCGTTAGAGTATCCCAATACTGCTGCCTGGGTCTTCATCGGTGTTGAAATACTTTGAGGAGGCACCCCATAACACCCTGGGTAGGCGTGAAAGAAGGAGAGATGTTTGGTTGCGCACCTGTCAATCAAGGACAGCTTGGACTACAGGCCAATGTCTCGGCATCCTCTAGAACAGTGTAAATTTCCCAGTCATCCCCATCCGTATCGGTTACCCAGACCTTGTCTTGCACGGCATAGCAGCAGGTTGTTTGTTCTTCTCTTCGGATCGGTAGGTTAGCGTTTCTCAGACGATCGCCTGCTTGGGCAACCTGCTCAGACGACTCTACCTCAATGCCGAGATGGTTGAGTTTATGGGTCGCCGTGGGATTTTCAAATAACACGAGTTTGATCGGTGGGTTTGCGATCGCAAAATTGGCATATCCCGGTTGGCGTTTTGCAGGCTCCGTTGCAAACAATTTGCTGTAAAAAGAAACGGCTGTCTCCAGATCTTTGACGTTAAGGGCGAGTTGTAAACGAGACATCGTTGGACCTCCAGCTCTGAAAATTGGTGACTTCACTCTTATAGACGAGACTGTCTGGCTAAAGACGCATCCTGCCATCATCCAACGGTCAACCAGCCTCAGCTTAATCGGATTAGCGGCCCCATCAATTGTTTGGGCTGAACTGAGAAGGGCAACGGCCATGCTTTGCTTACACCTCTCCCTGGGTAGCGAGGAGCCACCCTTGGTCTAAATGCTAGGACTTACGAATCGTCCACAGGGGAAATTGCTGGGTTTTGGTGATCTGCACCCCATCAATATCAGGGCCACTAAAGGCATATTCCTTGCGCTGAATCAGTGGAATATAAGGAATATCGATGGCGAGTTGTGCTTGAATTTTGGCCAAAACTTGCTGACGTTCCTGAACATCTTGGGTTTGACGTTGTTGTTCAATCAGTTCATTGATCTCACGATTAAAGTAAAACGATCCCAAAGACTGGCTAGCGCCTTCCTGACAACCGGTTTGCTCATCCCCTTTAGCACAAGACAAAAAGGGTTGAATATACGTATCCGGGTCGAAGAAGTCTGGATACCAATTCACCAGATAAGCCGGATAAATCCCCTTTGAAAGGCTATTATTACCCACCGTTGATTCCACACCGTTTAATTTCAGCTTGAGAATCCCTTGTGACCGTTCTTCGACGAATGCCTTCATCAAATTTGCAACCAAGCGGCGGGCCACATAATTAGACGGATACCAGAGGTCCAGGGTTAATGGCTTCTGGGCAGAATAACCCGCTTGGGTTAAGAGCTGGCGGGCTTGGGCAACGTTACCGTCCCCATACTGAGTTTGAAATACTGGTTGGGCTTCCTGAAAGGTGCTGGGAATCAGACTGTAGAGGGGTTCGGCTTGGCCTTGATAGACTCGCTCTCTAATTAAGGGGCGATCAATTAATAGTGCGATCGCACGGCGGATCTCCACCTGATCTAAAGGAGGCTGCTTCACATTGAGAACCATATGGGTCACTGCATTGCCTTGGGCTTCAATCACCTGCCATCCCGTTTTCTCTGACTCAGTCTGGAGCTGCTGAATCTGATCTGTCTCGAGACCTTGATACCCAACATCAATCGCGCCTGTCCGAAACTGATTGAATAGATTCGCTGGCGTGGACAACAACTGGAGATTGATCCCTTGATTGGCTGGCTTTTCTCCCCAATATTGCTCAAACACATCCATCCGGATGAAATCACTGCCATATTCCACCAATCGATAAGGACCAGTGCCCACAAAGCTCTTGGGTTTAAATTGGCCTGGCCCAATGGTGTAGGCTTGCGGAGACACCGCACAAGCCCCAAAAAATGTCAGCAATGCCGGTAACGCGGCAAAGGGTTGCTTCAGGGTAATGGTCAGTTCGTAATCGCCTGTGGCCTTGATATCTGCAATTGGTTCGGACAGCAGAAAGGACGGCTGGCCTCCATTTTGGATAAATCGCTGGAGCGAAAAGGCCATGGCCTCCGCGTTAAAGGGAGTCCCATCATGAAACAGTACCCCTTCCCGTAACGGCATCGTGTAGGTTAAACCATCCTCACTGATGTCTGGCAGGGCCGTCGCCAACTGAGGCGTGAGGGTTGTGGTTTCCAAATCATACGTATAGAGCCGTTCCCCCATGTTGTAGAGCAGGGTCGCTGGAAATAGCTCATAGGCGTCAGCGGGATCGATGGTTCGAATTTTGGCAGTGCTGCCCAAGGTAATCCGATCAGTCGCCCGGGTCGGAAGATTGCGCGGACTACAACTCAAAACCAGCAACACGACGACACAAAATAAGCTGATCCATCTGTAAGGCAACGGTCGATGTTGCCGCCAGAATGGTGTGATTCTCTTCGTCATACACTCCCTCAGACGTTAGATCCCAGCCCTAGCAACCCTGGGATTAATAATCACAGTACAACGTCTCCCGAGTGTTGCGCCCCGTGACGGGGTTGGTCCCCTGAGCAACCGCACATAGTATCTCAAGCGTGTCGTCGCGCAAATCGACATCGGTAAAATCCGCGCCTTCAATATTGGCCTTCCGAAACTCAGCATTAAAGGCAAAGGCCCCCTCCAAATTGGCATTTTTGAGGTTGGCACGGGCAAATCTGGCGCTATCCAGGGTAGCAACACTGAGATTGGCGCCTTCCAAGTTGACATCCTCGAGATTGGCTGCAAAAAAGCTCACACCCCGCAGATCACTATTGCTAAAATCGCTGCCTCTCAAGTCAGACTTGGTAAAGCTCGCGTCGGTTAAATCACGATTAGAAAAATCGCGATTGAGCAGAATCTCCTTGTTATAGACATCGGCCCAAGCAGTCGGCAGCCAACTGGTCAAACTCAAGCAAACTAACAGCCCTGCCAACACAGAAGTCCATACCCATCGCTTGAGTTGCGCAATCCAGATCGAGACGTTTAAACCATTCATATTTATCATTGTTGTTGTCATTCAGGCGCTAGAGGACGGCATCGAGGATGATAAAGTCAATCGCCTGCTTTTTTATGATCCTATCGAACTCTTGCCTGCTTGCTCGATTGAAATATGGCATCTTCTCCCAATCCTCAACCCAATCGCTCCGCCCAAACTGCTCAAGTCGGTGAATGGGGCGAAACACTGGTCTGCCAGTGGTTAAAACAACAGCAGTGGCAGATTTTAGCGCGGCGATGGCAATGTCGATGGGGTGAAATTGATATTATTGCTCAGTGTTCCGCTCAGCCAGCCACGCCACAAATCCCAGACCACCTGGCTTTTGTGGAAGTCAAAACGCGGCGGTCTAGAAATTGGGATGCAGATGGACGGTTAGCCATTACACCGCAAAAGCAAAAAAAACTCTGGAAAACAGCCCGGCTTTTTTTGAGCCAACATCCTCACCTCTGGGAATGCTCCTGTCAATTTGATGTGGCCCTCGTTCAGTGCAACCCAGTCAAGAAAGCGCAGCCCTCCCTTACGGTCGATATCGACCAAGTGTTCCAACAGACTGAACTGATGATGGGTCAGCCCATCAACCTAGGAACACATCAAATTTCATTGTTGGACTACCTTGAATCAGCCTTCACCTTCTAGCCGATTAAACCGCAATCAACGTTAGCCATGGAGACTGTCTTTGATGATCCCCATGGTTAGCTAAAATGTCATGAATACGTAACACAAAGATCCCCAAATATACTTACTTTGCGTTAGAAGCCCATTTTTTAGGGCATCTGGGCTCTTGACGAACTTAGAAAGTTCGTACATATTTGTTAACAAAGCGATCCCCAACTAGTTATATTTACTCAAGGTTGGTTTTAGCATGACGTTCACATCTAATTCGTTACCTGTCGAGGTCTCTGCTGATATGTCTCCAGATCAATTGCCTTTAGAACAAATGACCCTGCGACAACTTCGTCGTGTAGCCAGCCGCTATGGTGTCTCCCGCTATAGCCGAATGCGCAAAGACCAGTTGCTAAAGTCCATTCGCGTTGCCCAGAACAACGCAGCGGTTCCGCCCACCATGAGTCACCTAGCCAGTACAGATGAGTCGGAAGCCTTGCCTGCTCAAGAGCGCGTGGAAGCAGCAAAATTTGAAGTCGGTCAAGAAGACGCTGTGGCCTTAGCCTCTGTGGATGCCGAGATTGCCGATTTACCCGACGGATATGGAGAGACCCGCATCGTTTTGATGCCCCGTGATCCTCAATGGGCCTTCACTTATTGGGATATTCCCCATGAGCATAAAGTGATTTTGCGCAATCAAGGCGGACAGCAGCTTGCCCTGCGCCTCTACGATGCCACGGATATTGATTTAGCCTACCAAGTGCCTCATAGCGTGCAGGAATATCCCTGTGATGAGCTCGCCAGAGAGTGGTATCTGCCGTTACCCGTGAGCGATCGCGATTATGTGATTGAAATTGGCTACCGCTGTGCCGATGGTCGCTGGTTGGTCCTAGCCCGCTCTGCGCCCGTGCATGTGCCCCCAACCTATCCCTCCGACTGGGTCGAAGATCACTTCATGGCTGTTGATTGGGATATGGACCTGCGGGGTAAATCCTTGATGACGCTGGTTCCACCAGAGAAGAAGCCCGTGGATGCGGCGCCTGACAACAGCATCTACGACGAAGTCTTCGGTTTGGCGGGCGATGTTGAGGCCTTGCGGGTTGCGGGTTCTCTTTATGGCTCTATGCAGCAGGTACCTGTGCATGAATCTGCCCTCAGTTCTTATGTCTTCCCCTCGGGTGTGGGGCTATGGGCTATTCCAACGGCGTCCGGTGTCAATATGTCTGGGGTGGGGTTCTCTGCTTCTGCACCTCCAATTCGCCCCCGTCAGTTTTGGCTTGTTGCCGATGCTGAACTGATTGTCTATGGGGCCACCGAACCGGATGCCACGGTCACGATTGGCGGCCAGCCGATTCAACTCAATTCGGATGGTACGTTCCGCTTCCAGATGTCCTTCCAAGATGGTCTGATTGACTATCCCATTATGGCGGTCGCTGCAGATGGCGAGCAAAATCGCTCGATTCATATGAAGTTCACCCGCGAGACCCCCGAGCGACGCACCAACACTAAAGAGGAAGCCGTGTTGGAATGGTTAGTCTAACGAACTGATTCAAATAGCGTCTAATCTCCAATTTCTCAGCGCTGGGATACTTGTATCCCAGCGCTTGGTGTTTCGATCTTGCCCCTGTACGATTGAAACGATCCTGTCCGTGCTTTGAATCAGGAGTAGTGATCCCCGAATCCCCTCACTTGTGAGGTCCGCCATTGGACCCGGGCAAACTAAGGGTAAAGCAAACTTGTTTTTCGCCCGAACCGGGATAAATCATCAGTGAAGCTGCTCAACAAGTACTTTAATTTCAACTCGTCACCCACATCTAACAAGAGTCAGAAACCCAGCATTCAAACAGGTCAACTCTTAATCGATCGCTACAAGCTGGTGGAGTTGGTGGGGAGTGGTGCCATGGGGAGCGTTTACCGAGCCCAAGACCAACTACTGGGTGATGTGACGGTTGCTGTCAAGTTTTTAACCCAAACCCTACACAATGATGCGATCGCATCTCGTTTCGCTAGTGAGGCTCGAATTGGTGCTCTATTGGGCCATCAAAGTCTCAATATTGTGCGAGTACTGGATTATGGTCTGCACGAAGCGCAAATCCCTTTTTATGTGATGGAGTACATGCAAGGGAAAACCTTGGAGGAGTTGATTGAAGCTGGACATATCCCCCTCAATCGCTTTCTAAACCTAATGACCCAAGTTTGTGCAGGGCTGCAGTCGGCCCACAAGGGCATCAACATTGACGGGGAATTGCATCAGGTTATCCATCGAGATATTAAACCCAGCAATATTTTCCTGATCAAGGACGCCAGTTTAGGAGAATTGGCGAAACTCTTGGATTTTGGCATTGCTGACTTTTTAAGTAGCCAGGCACAGGAGATGCGATCGCATTCCTTCGTCGGAACTGTCGCCTACGGTTCACCTGAGCAATTTGCCAACACCATCATCGATGCCCGGTCCGACATCTACAGTTTAGGCATCACCATGTTTGAAGCGCTCACGGGCTATTTCCCCATCATGGCAGAGGCCAACACCATTGAGAGTTGGGCCAAAGCCCACCAACTCAGCCCTCCCCAACGGTTACGAGATGTAGATCCAACCCTCAAAACCCCCAAAGCTCTGGAAGAGTTGGTTATGAGCTGCATTGCCAAAGCCCCCGAGCAACGGCCACAAACCATTAAAGAAGTGATTCAGTCGCTAAAGGGCATCGCACAACAGGGGTCTGCGGCGGATCTCCCCTTTGCCAATCCGCTATCCATCGATACCTCCACCATTTCGCCCCAGCAGCATGCCAAACAGGCAAACCTCACCCTTGCCGAACAAACGCAAGTTGTATTTTGGTCCATTGAGGATTTAGCCTGGCGGGCTTCCTGGCCCAAAAATAAGCCCATTGCCAATATTGTCTTTGCTCAAACGATTCAATCCTCTGATCAAGAAGCCGTTGGGTTATGGGTGATGTTGACCAAGGAGGAAATTGAACAACGCGCGCTCAGTAGTCGCCATACCCATTTTCTCTGTACGTTTGCCCCTCATCCTGCCATCCTCTGGATTACCACCCTATTCGATCGGCAACAAGGTCCTCGATGGTTACCCTGCTATATCGACTTAAAGAATCCAGGGGGTCAACATATTACTCAATTGCTGAGTGAAATGGGATATTACTTATTGATGATGTTTGATTCATCCAACCCGAGTCAACCCGTCAATGTTGTCACGGTCAAAATTCCTCAGCGACAATGTCAGTTACTTCGAGATTGCTTGAAGACCGCTAAGCAGACCCCCTCAACCGGGAACTTGGCGGATAGCAAGCAACTTCTAAAACAAAAGTATCAAACTGTGAAGCAAAAAGTCCTTGCCAAACTCTAAATACACCTAAACTACAGGCAACTTTATACGGTGTACACACTCAGGGCTGAGGGCGATGGTAATTATCCCAGCCCATAGGTTCAATCCAATATATTTTTGAACGACAGACTATTTTTGAGACGGCCTCTGGGCATGTGCTAGCGATACTTATCCATGCGGGATGCCAAATTCGGCATAACAATCAGCCTCAATCAGAGTTATTGCAAGGGCAACAGGTTACCTGTCGGTCGATATATGGCATACGGTCAGCACCTTGGCAATCCGATCGTTGCCATCAGAATCTTTGCAAGCCATAAGCGACGGTTGGTTGAATAGCAACCGTTATGCCCGGGGCTGATTAAATGGGACGCCCACGATACATCCGTTGAGCTTTTTGACTTGGAGCAGTTGATTGAGGGGCTTGTGATTGAGTAGGTTGTGGCATTTGGGGAGCAGGTGCCCCACCCGCAGAAACGAGCTGATTCCCTGACACAACGACTTGAGACGATTTTAATAATTCGTTGAGCGTGGTCCAAGTTTGCCCTGGATTAGCCTGCAACCATGCTTCTGCCATCTCGGTTGCCTGAGGACGAGGGACCTTGTAGCGCATTTGCATCGCAACCAGGACTTTGAGGCGATCATCCATCGTGTTTGCCTTCAGGTTAAGAACAACTGATGGCCTGCAGAAGAATACTGCACGGCCTAAAATATCGTGAAATTATAATTAAGACATACTGCATTTAGCATACCCAAATATTTCTTGTGACGTTGCATTTTGATCGTTTATTGACTTTTTAAAAGAGTGATGTTTGATGCAAAATCTGCAATTCCCTTAAATCCCTGCATTTTACTGGCACTTTGGAATGATTGCCCCATCTATTGGGTCAGAAATTAAAGCCTTCAGGGACTGTTGCGAGGCTGGCGACACTAAAGTTCCCACATTGGAAAACACTCATGTAAAGCAATGAGATATGTTTCAACGATAAGGGTTTTTCTGAGTCTCTCTCTGTCCAGAACATTGGATGATAACAATTTCCCTTTGGGGAATAGAATACGGATCTTGCGGAAAGGGGTCGAGGACATGGCCCTATCTCCCTGTGATTCACCCCCATGATTGACAGGTGTCAGCTTTCGAAATAATCCTTCTCAAGACAAAAATTATCAGTGACGATTCCCTTGCCACAGATTGACATATCCATCCATATGGCAGAATTTCCTGGAGAAACGGGCATACTCATCATGTGATTTGTCTAGTGATTAAGCATGGGAGCATTAGTGACTCAATCACACAAATGTTAGATGGTTTTTCCATCTATCAAAAACGACCAGAAGAAAATTTGATTAAATTTCTAGTCTGAACAGTAATGTAACGATTGTGTGTCCGTCCCTATGATGATTCTCTTGCTCGGTAAACAACTATGTGAATGAGCTCAAGGAGCTGTACAGCACTCATGTCTGGATATTTAATGCCTAAGCCGCCCGGTCAACCGCGCCGTCGTCGCGCATCCCTTCGTTGGTCTTTCTTCAAGAAACCGATTTATTTGTATTTAACAGTGGCCATCCTGCTGGTATGGAGTAGTGCCGCAGTTGCCCAAGAAAGCCCTTCCTCCCTTTTTTCGGGGGAAGGTAAAGTTGTGGCAGATACAATTTGGGTCCTGTTTGCGGCTTCCCTAGTATTCTTTATGAACGCTGGGTTTGCGATGTTGGAAACTGGACTATGCCGCAGCAAAAATGCAGTGAACCTGCTAGCCAAAAACTTGATTGTCTTTGGTCTAGTGAGTCTAGCTTACTGGTCTGTAGGCTTTGGCATTATGTTTGGTAACGGGAATGATTATTTGGGAATGACAGGCTTTTTCCTGGGCGGAAATGATAACAGCCCTGCTATCAACGAAGCCTATGATGGAGTATTTTCTGCGCTCAGTTGGGCAGGAATTCCCCTCAATGCCAAATTCTTCTATCAGTTGATGTTTGCTGGGACTGCGGCCACGATTGTATCCGGTGCGATCGCAGAACGAGCCCGATTCATTGCCTTCTTTATCTTCAGTATCTTATTGACTTCTATCTGTTATCCCATGGTAGGCCATTGGGTCTGGGGCGGTGGCTTCCTGCAAAATATGGGCTTTTATGACTTTGCGGGTTCCACTGTTGTCCACATGGTGGGCGGATGGGCGGCCTTAGTGGGTGCCGCACTGATTGGTCCCCGAACTGCCCGCTACTTTGAGGGAAAGAGCTATCCCATCCCAGGACATAACCTGAGTATTGCGACTCTAGGTGGCTTGATTTTGTGGTTGGGTTGGTTTGGATTTAATGGGGGCAGCACCATGGCGGCTGACCCAGCGGCCATCAGCCATATCATCGTGGTCACCAATCTAGCTGGGGCTGCGGGAGGCGTTGCTGGGACCGTTACGGCTTGGATCTATTTCGGCAAGCCTGACTTAACCATGACCATCAACGGGATGCTAATTGGCTTGGTGAGTATCACCGCAGGTTGTGCCTTTGTGTCCTCTGGCAGTGCCGTTTTGATTGGTTTTATTGGTGGTGTTGTCGTTGTTTTTGCCGTTGATGTCTTTGACAAGTTCAAAATCGATGACCCGGTGGGTGCCTTATCAGTCCATATGGTGGGCGGTTTTTGGGGCACCTTAGCGGTTGGCCTATTTAGCGTTGGGTCAGATACCTATAGTTGGTATACCTCAGACACTGGTCCGGCAGCGGGGCTGTTTACCAGCGGCTCTTTTAGTCAAGCTGGGATTCAGCTGATTGGTCTTGCCATTGTCAGTGGGTTTACGGTGCTATTCAGCTATATCGTCTGGACTGCCCTCAAATATCTCTCAGGGATTCGCGTTTCCCCGGAAGACGAAAAACTCGGCCTAGACCTTAGTGAACATGCAATGGAAGCCTACCCCGGCTTCTTGGGCGACGAACATTAAGTCTTTGCCCCAGACTTCTTGATTGGTACAGACAACTGAGCAGTTCAGTTGTCTTTTTTGTAGTGAATGATGCGGAAGGTGCTATCCATAGGGTTCTCCAAGCCTCATATTCGATAGGCAGATTCTTCACTCCCGTTGTGGAACTCAACGGATGGAACACTCCATGTTCAGCTTCGCTCATCCCTTCGTTAGCATGAGGACCTAACCTACAGGCCAGAAGGATGAATTTGGTAGGATATTTCTTCTATCGGCAGATTATCAGTGTCTTGGTTGTTATAGGTTAGCTGTAGCCGACGCTCACCCGCATAATCCACCAACTTGCCGCTATATAGCTCTGCTTTTGGACCAAGGCTTTGAATATGAACTTTGCCTTGAAAGACCGTTGCACGGGCTAAATAGATGACGAGATCATCTCGAGAAGGTCGATTGACGGTGGTACTGGCTGTCAGATGAGCCAATCCTCTCTCATCCATTTCTTGGGTTAAAGCCATAGCAGTGTTCCGAATCCCACGAATGGCAACAATAGCTGCGGCCACCGCTAAAGTGATATCTACCCCTTCTGCTGTATAAATTTTTTGGGTGGACAGAAACTGAAAATTTTGTTCGCCTAAATCATCTCGGATGCGTCGATGAATCAAATTATGCGGATGGTAGTGACTGAGTGCACCGGCAATTGCCCCACAAGCGGCACGAGGTTCCCGCCAGGGAGATTCCCGAGTTTTACCATATACTCGTTGCCCATCTTCTCGTAAACGACCGACATGGGTTTTCAGATCAATCGCCACCAAGACCATGGATTGAGGGTTACCTGCATAGAGACAACGGCGGAGGGATTCATCAATTTGATGGGCAACGGTAACATGAGCCAGGGTTGCCCCATTGTCCGTTCCCCCGCCTGCGGGGAAAAAGGCTTCTAGTTTGAGCTCTCCAATTTCAGATAAGGTCGCAAACCGGGAAGCAACCACATCTCGATAGCGTTTTGTAGCCTCACCTTGGTGAATCCGATCGCCACAGTTGGTATAGGCCAGGGTTGTGACGACACTGGGCAGGCTTAAATCAGCACCACAAACCTGAATATCTGTTTGACTGGCAGCCGCAAATTGAAGTTCGTCGCGCAGTAGCTGCAGCCCGTTAATCAAGGCATAGCGATCGCTGACAATTTCATTGAGATAATTGTGATAGGCATTCCGCTCCATGCCAAAGCTAGCAGACAATTGCCAAAACGTTTCTAAGCGATTGTGAGTGGAACTCGGATCAAAGGGAATAGACATCAATTGCTAAATGGCCGTCATCACAAAAAGGGACGCACTCTATTTTGAACAACTTTGCCGCTTGTGGCCCTTGCCATCGTAGGACTTAATTTCTATCTTTGAAGCTGTTCTGATTTTTCTGGGAGTGGGGCGGCAGTGACTGGCCAGAAAACTCCCATATCAGGACTGTAACGGAGAAGAGTAAACAAACTCTTCCCTAACAGTCAGCTTAGGTTAAAACACCATGATAGGGGAGCGATAAATGTGATAGAAACTTGTCCTTTTTGTGCGATCGCAGCAGGCACTGCACCCGTCAGCACCGTCTATGAAGATGATGCAGTGATGGCATTTATCCCCTTACATCCGGTATATCCAGGAGCCTGCCTGGTGATTCCCAAAGCCCATATTGACCATTTCACCGATATACCTGATCCTCTCGCAGCACAAGTGATGGTGGTTGCTCAACAGGTTAGCCGAAAAATTATGACCGTGTACAAGCCTCTGCGGATTGGCATGTTAGTGCATGGATTCACAGTGGCGCATGCTCATCTCCATCTCATTCCCCAATATGGCCCCTTAGACATTATGCATAAACACTATGCCTACTGTGAGGATGGTCAAGTCAAGTTTGGGGATAAAGATATTCCTACCCCATCCCGTCAAGAACTGGATGAGATGGCAATGGCATTAAGACATGAGTCTTAATGCCAGGAACAATGGCGAAGACAATACGCCACAAAAAAGCTGCTGGCTATTGAAACCAGCAGCTTTGAAAAGCTAACTCAGTAATGGGTCAAGTTACACAACCACACCACTGCTCACATCACGAGCAATTAGGCTAGGAATATTTTCAAACTTAAAGCCCATTGCTTTCAAGGTGTGATAGAGGTGACCTTGCAACATGTAGAAAGAAAGATAGTAAGTGATATTGGCCAACCAAGCGCGGGATGTATAGAACCCGTCGGCGAGATCAGCGGTGTCCTTGAAATAAGGAGCAATCCCAAACTTCACTTCTAGGGCAGGACCAAAAAACTCTACAGGATAAACAAGGGTATTCACTGCACAGAAATAAGTGGAGATGAATCCCATCAGAGCGAGACCACCAATCGCAGTCCCTAAAAGACCATCGGGAGAGTAGGTATACTTATTGACGACTTTGGACCAGGGCAAAGGAGCAACATTGATGTGGAAAATACCACCGGCAATATCCACTAAACCAATAAATAGGTGACCAGAAGCCAAGTCCTCTAAGTTGTCCACAAAGAAGCAGTTATAGCCAGGGGTAAACCAGTTGTACTTGAGAATCACATCGCCAATGGTAGATCCAGGAGCAGCAACAGTACGAACTTCACCAATGGTTGGATCATAAATACCGTGGAACTTCATCCACAGAACAAATAGCAATGCACCAGATCCAATAAGGACGAGGTGGTGACCCAGGATATACCCGAGTTTCTTCGGATCATCCCAGGAGAATGCAAATTGATCCGTATTGCCACGACCACCATCCGCTAGTACGGTGGGGCCAATTTTTGCATGGAAGTAAGCACCTCCAAACAGCACAAAGCTTGACACCATATGAATGGCACCAACTTGTGTGAAAACGAAGGTATTCGTTACAACACCCCCCGAACCAACACCAAAACCCAACGCAGCCAAATGAGGGATTAAAACTAATCCTTGGTCAAACATTGGGAGGCTTGTATCAAAGGCTTGGTTCTCAGAAAATGTGTTGAGCCCAACCCAGAACACAATAAGAGCAATCTGAGCGATGTGAGCAGCCAACCATTTACCTTGAACAGCAGGATCTTCGAGGCGGCTATTGCCCGCATACCACGGATATTCAGGAGCAGTATCGACTTTTGTTGCCATTTTCTTTATTCCAAAAGGATAATGTTTTGAGGAAAAACGACTCTATAAAATTTCGCCTGATAAAACTTATGTCACAGAAAAATGCAGTTATCTTAAACAGGCGGATGAAATAATGTTACGATGCTGCGCCCAGTACAACAAGCAGTTCTGGAATTTATCCATTAGGTCTTGAGTATTGAGGCAACTCGTAAGGAACCAGCAAACGCGGGAAACCCACTATTTAACCAGCCAATTGAAGCTCAAGTATACCCTGCATAATGCATTCAATCCGTTATCACCACCCAATTCCCCATGGAATATCAGGATCAAACGGCACTTATCCTTCCAGCTTTTTGAGGGCTGAGATCGGGTTAATGCTTAAGACTACTTAATTTTTAACATCTTCAGTACTAAGATTTTGTACCTGAAGTAACAGATTGTAATGTTTTATGAAGCACACTCAGATTGGCCCTATGTTTTATTGATTGGGATCCATCTACCCAACAGATGCAGGATATCCTTGAGGGTTTAGATCCATATTTTTAAACCTCTGCGTCAAAGTCCAGCAAATGGTTGCCGTGGATTCGGCCTGACGCTTACCCGTGGCTCTTGGTTAAGCCATCTCTACATCCCAAAGTTTGTCCACTGTCGATGTTGACGGGAGACGTGGCCCATTTTGAAGTTTATTCAGCGCGTTCCAGGCAGAAACGTAACCCTGTTAGTGATTAGCAATGGGCATGGCGAAGATCAAGTTGCTGCTCGTATCCTGCAAGCATTGAAACAATCCAGGCCACCCCTCTCTATTGATGCGTTACCGGTTGTGGGTATGGGTCTTGCTTACCGAGCCCAGAATATCTCTTTACTGGTCAAGGGTAAGAATTTTTCATCGGCAGGTTTTTGGGGACGTCAGTTTGGCCAAGACCTCCAGGATGGATGGATTAACTTAACGCTGCAGCAAATCAATGCCGTTTGGCAGTGGTCTCAAACGGGCGGGAAGGTTTTGGCTGTTGGGGACATTGTGCCGTTGATGTTGGCTTGGTGGAGTGGTTTGCCCTATGCCTTTGTGGGGACTGCTAAGTCTGAATATTATCACGATCATCATCTGTCCCGTTTCAGATCCTCCATTTATTGGCCCTGGGAGCGGTGGCTCATGGCCCATGATCGCTGTCGGGGGGTATTCCCCCGCGATCGCATCACAGCAACCCACTTACAACAGTGGTCCATCCCCGTTTTCGATTGTGGCAACCCGATGATGGATGAGTTGGATCCCCCAGGGAACTTACCGGAGGTACCACCCGGTTGCAGAATATTGCTGTTACCGGGGTCTCATGCTCCTGAAGTCTATGCCAATTGGCAATTGATGATCTCAGCGATCACGGGATTAAGTAAAGCTCAACAGAAGTACGTGTTTTTAGGTGCGATCGCACCCGGTCTTGATCTGGCTCCATTCCAAACTACATTGGTGAAATATGGTTGGACCACTGCAGCGAACGCTCCATATTCTTACTACCACCAGCAGCAGCAAGCTACTTTATGGCTTCTCCCCGATCGTTTTAGGGACTGTTTGCATGCCGCTAATGTTGTGCTAGCGATGGCTGGCACCGCGACTGAACAAGCCGTGGGCTTGGGGAAACCCGTAATTACGATGCCAGGTTCAGGTCCGCAGTTTACCGCTCAATTTGCCAAGACCCAAGCTCAGCTACTGGGACCATCAATTTATTTGATCAAAGATCCTGTAGATCTGCCCCATATGCTATCCGCCGTTCAGGAAAAATGCTCACAGCCGCAAGCTTGGATCGAGAATGGGTACTGCCGCATGGGAACTCCAGGCGCATCAAAAAAGATTGCTCAAACCCTGCAAACCGGTTTGTTAGATTGCTCAAACCCTTGTTCGCTGTCTTAGCAGAAAAACTGTAATAGGAGTATTTATTTTTTATAGAAAAATAAAATAAATCTCAATCTTTTTCGTTTCTAGACCGATCCCTTCGATACTCAAGGGAAAGAACCGTCAATTTTTTAATCACTGATTTAGGAAGGTCCTTAGCATGCTGCATGTTTCCCCGCGATTTTCTAGAATTGCTTTGGCTTGCGGCGTATCGATCAGCGCCATTGCTCCCGTCTTCTCTGAACGCCCTGCATTTGCCCAAGCCAATTTCTCCGACGTTAGCCTGGGGTATTGGGCTCGCCCATTTATCGAAAAATTAGCCGAGAAAAATGTGATTAAAGGGTTTCCCGATGGCACCTTCAAGCCAGATCAACCCGTCACTCGGGCTCAATTCGCAGCCATTGTCCGTCAAGCCTTTGACCGTGAGTCCACCCGTCAATACCGTGGCTTTGCCGATGTCCCCAGCAATCACTGGGCTCAACCCGCGATTAGTAAAGCCTATAGCACCCGCTTTATGTCCGGCTACCCGGGGAATCTCTTTCAGCCCAATCAGAGAATTCCCAAGGTCCAAGCCCTCGTGTCTCTAGCCAGTGGTTTGGAGTTAGAACCGGATGCCCCCACGGATGAAGTTTTAGCAACCTATCGGGATGCTGCAGATATCCCAGGATATGCCGACAAAGGCGTAACGGCAGCGACTGAAGCGGGCCTAGTGGTTAACTACCCCAATGCCAACTTTCTGAATCCGAATCAGCAAGCCACCCGAGCCGAAATTGCGGCCTTTGTCTACCAAGCATTAGTTGATCAAGGTGATTTGGATCCCATCCCTGACAAGGCTCGTGCCAATAATTACATTGTCAACCTAGACGGTACCTCTTCCCCATCGAAACCCAGTCCACCCACCAATACGGGTAGTATTCTTGCTTTGGGTTCAAAGATTCCCGTTCGTTATCCAGGGCCTAACAAAGTCAACCTGATTGTTGCACCCGGAGAAACTGTGGATACAAAGTTAGAAGTGGCAGAAGACATTGCTAACACTGCTGGTACGGTACTCATCCCTAAAGGGAGTCTGATCGAAGGAACGTTAGTGCCTGTTAATGTTGGCACAACGCCGGGAACTCAGTTTGTGGCTAAAACGCTAAAGGTCGGTACTCGCACTTACAACATTCGGGCAAATTCTGATCCGCAAGTCGCTGTTTCTCGTCAATCCGTCAAACCAGGAGATATTCGGGGCGCAGTTAGTACTGCAGCGGGGCGAACCATCCTTAATTCTGTCCTTGGCAGTGGGTTTAACTTAGGCAGTTTACTCACAGGCGTTTTGCTCAGTGGTGGTGTAACTACTCCCTCTGCGCCTAAAGACAGTGTGATTGTGGTTGATCCTGCAGCCTTAGAGCTCACCCTACAATCGAGCTTGGATTTAACCAGTTAGAGCAGCCATACGCTTCCAGCTCTTGTTGAGAACGTTTGATTCGCAAGAGCTGGAAGAAAAATTAGGGGTCCAAAGCCTGCCAAATCGCCGTGAGAATCGTGTTAGAGAAGAGAAAACCTTCTGGGTCCGTTAAACGGATGGCATCATCTTCTGGCTCGGGTAACTGGACCCAGCCCTGCTGCTGGTAAGGTCCTAAGCAGTGTAGGAGCGTCTCCACTGATGCTGGATCAGCAATGGTCTGCAATGTTGTCAGAGAGACCCCCTCCGCCAGTCGGAGTCCCATCATCAATGTTTCTAAAAGAATGTCTTGTGCAGTACTCACCTGACCGTCCATCTGCCCCTGCGCAATGACTAATCTCTGCACCCAACTCCTATAGTCTTTGCGAGTGCGGGGGCGACTAATTCTTTGCCCCTGTACATAGCTGGTCGCTCCCATCCCAAAACCGTAATAGGGACCATTGCGCCAATAAACCTGATTATGGCGACAGGTATGGCCTGAACGAGCATAGTTGGAGATTTCATAATGGTCATACCCTGCAGCGGTTAGAGTGGACGTCGCCAGACGATACATCTGGGCTGCGGTCTCATCTGAAGGCAGCGGCTGCATTCCAGGCTGATACTTTTTCCCAAATACCGTAGTGGGTTCAATGACTAAATCATAGGTAGAGAGATGGGTGGGTTTTAGGGCAATGGCTGTCTCTAAACTGGCTTGCCATTGTGCAAGCGTTTGATTGGGTAAGCCAGAGATTAAGTCCAGGCCAAAATTCGTGATGCTGGCTTGGTGGAGAATTGCGATCGCATCATCGATATCCGTCACGCGATGGGAACGACCACAGGCCTGCAATAACGCTTCAGAAAAAGCCTGAACCCCCAAACTGACCCGGTTCACCCCCAATGCTTTGAATTGCTGCATCAGCGGCAAGGAAAACGTCCCTGGATCCATTTCTATCGAAATTTCTATCCCATGCGCAAAGCCAAACTGTTGTTCCAACGCCCACAAAGTCTGCTCTAACTGCTGAGCAGATAAAAGTGAAGGCGTCCCCCCGCCCAAAAAGACCGTTTTTAGGGGATCGGGACCTGACAAGGTGACTTCAATTTCCTGGCATAAGCGATCAACATACTGGCCAATAGCCAGAGAGGTCTCGCCTCGCTTGTGGTCTCCAATCACCGAGATCGGGAAATCACAATAAAAACATCGTCTTCGGCAAAACGGAATATGAATATAGGCCGAGGTGGGCCAGTGGCTAACAATCTTAGGAGTTAGTAAGGGTTGAACAGTGCTCACAAACTGGATTGCCTCAAGATCAAATTAGACTGTTTTACCCACAACGTAAATCTAGGTTTATGTATTTTAAGTGAATCTTTGAGGACAAGGGAAAAAACGCTGTAAGGTCCTGAATTAACGACACTATAATAATGATTAGGGCTATTTTCCTCTGAAAAAATAGCATACACTTCGATGCCGCTCACTCTCTCATCACCCCTTTACTAGAGAGTGTCCCCCTATTCAACGATAAGCTAGGACAATGCTAGACCTATTTATCATCTTGACCTTCATTGCTGTTGGTGCAGCAGTTGGTTTTCGAGGCGTCGATCTACTCCCTGACTTACTGACCCCAACTGAGTTGGAAGGGGTTAATATTGAAGGACTTCGATGGGTAATTACGGGTTTTGGCGCCTTTCTTAGCTTTGCGATTGGATTTGCGGCTCAGGTGTCCTGCCGTCGCATCGAGAAGAAGATTAAGGCCTTACCCACAGATGTCTTACTTAGCCGTTCTGCAGGTTTGTGCTTGGGACTCCTGGTTGCCAATCTTATGCTGGCCCCCATTTTTCTATTTCCCTTACCCCGGGAGTTTGCTTTTATCAAGCCCACTGCAGCGGTTCTAGGGAGCCTGATCTTTGCATTTTTGGGATTAACGCTGGCTGATATTCATGGTCAGACGATTTTACGGTTGATCAATCCTAATTCCATTGAAACTATACTGATGGCGGAAGGAACGCTACAACCCTCCCCCACGAAAGTCTTAGATACGAGCTGCATTATTGATGGTCGCATCGAGGGGCTGTTACTGACCGGATTTCTGGATGGTCAAATCTTAGTGCCTCGTTTTATTTTGCAAGAACTACAAACCTTAGCTGATGCAGGCAACGACCAAAAGCGTGCCCGAGGACGACGTGGATTAGATATACTCAACCGCTTGCGAACAGAATATCCAGATCGGATCACTATACATCCCGCTGATTACAAGGATGTTGCGACTGTAGACGCTAAACTGGTGCGCTTAGCCCTGGATATCAATGCTTCTATGGTTACAAATGACTACAACCTCAATAAAGTTGCGAGTGTGCAAAATATTCAGGTTCTTAACGTTAATGATCTAGCCAAGTCCCTCAGACCTATTTATCTTCCGGGTGATAGCCTAGACCTCAAGATTATTAAGGCAGGCAAGGAACCTGAACAGGGTGTCGGCTACCTAGAAGATGGCACCATGGTCGTAGTGGAAGAAGCCCGTGACCATATCGGTGACGAGGTTCCCGTGGTCGTAACCAGCGCCCTGCAAACCTCAGCCGGGCGGATGATTTTTGCCCGTCCTCAAACAGCTTGGGCCTGATTTTCAGGAATCTGTTACTAGCACTGAACAACCTGATATACTGGATTTTCCAATTTCATGCCGATGTAGCTCAGTGGTAGAGCACTCGATTCGTAATCGAGCGGCCGTGCGTTCAAATCGCATCATCGGCTTCCTACAAAAACCAAGGTTTTCAACCATCAGTCAAGGCTTTCAGAGGACGTTTCACGAGCAGTCCTCTGTTTTTTATTGGGCCTAGTTGGGTACCGTTAGACCTGTTTAGGGTACAGATTGAGATAAAGATTGAGATAAAATAGTAGAGTTGTCGATCAAATTATCTCAAGTACATGTACTCCACTAAACGCCGTAAGAAGGCCAAAACGGGCAGTGTGCAGATCCGCTGCAGCAACAATCGCCTACAAATCGTGTTCAGTTTTGGAGGCAAACGTTATTTTGTCTCAACTGGCTTAGGGGATACCCCTTTCAATCGCAAGCAAGCACAAGATAAAGCCTTAGAGGTTGAGCGTGATATCGCCTTCGGAGAGTTCGATCCTGACAACCTAGAAAAATATAAGGTTCAATCGGCACTCACAACCCCAGAAAAGGTCGTGAACATTACCGAGCCCAAATTGACTTTGACTGATTTATGGAGTCAGTACCTAAATTACAAAGCGCCCCAAGCATCGCCCAAAACATTGAATGGAAACTATGAGCCTGTCACCGCTCACCTAGGCAGATGCTCAACCGATGGGTTAGAAGATGCCTTGAAATTCAGGCTAGAACTACTGCAAGCAACAACCCAATCTCAAGCCCGACGAACCTTGATGCAGTTGTCGGCAGCTTGTAAGTGGGCAATGAAGCATTCCCTGATTGAGGCCAATCCCTTTGATGGAATGTACAAAGAATTAGAAGCAACTACGCCCCCTCCACCCATTGCTTTCACAGTAGAAGAACGAGATCGCATCATCACTGCCTTTGAAGAACATCAAGGGAAAGGAATTAACTATCAGCATTACGCCCCCTTTGTTAAATTCCTGTTCTGGAGTGGTTGTCGTCCTTGCGAAGCGATTGGACTCCGCTGGGAAAGTGTTAACAAAACCTGCGATCGCATTCATTTCCACGAAAGCATCGTAGAAGTATCTGGTAAGTTAGTTCGCCGAGAGGAAACCAAAACAGGTGTACAGCGATGGTTCAGCTGTACACCCAAACTGCAGAAACTACTATGTTCTATTCGTCCTGAAAATCCCCAGCCGGATGCACTAGTTTTTCCATCTCCGAAAGGCGGAATTATTCGTCCCAGCAATTTTAAGGATCGAGCTTGGAATAAGATCTTGACCACGCTGAACCTGCAAGTAAAAGATGGGATTAAGATGACTCCTTACAACTGTCGAGATACCTTTATCACACTCCAAGCTGTTCACGGTAATTCCTCTACAACCATTGCCCGTTGGGTTGGTAATTCCAGCAAAGTGATCGAAGAGAAATACTTGGACAAACTCCAGTTGGAGAGTTTGAGACCGACCGAAGTGTAATCCCTAGTCAGAGCCGGGCAACTGATAGGACGGCAGCGCACTGAGATGATTTGCGATCGCTTGGTTATGGAGCTGGGTATTATTTCGATTCATAGCCCAGTCCTTCAGCAACTCGACGTTATAGCGGACGCAGCGACTGGAATACCGAACCCCATGGATGCCCTCAACCAACTGGTTGTTTAAGCGAAGTTTTTTCAAGCTGGATTCTGAAAGGCCAACAATCGTAGCAGCCTCATGCTTATTACACCAAACGGCGGGTTGTGAATTAGCTGGAGACGTCATGCGTTTGCCCTCCGAATCAGTCGTACATCCTGGCGTTGATATTCCTTTGTGATCAGCCAAGCCTTACCCTTGACTTCCACCCATCCAGGCTTTTTACGAGGAAACCCCACCACCTGCACCTGGCGACCCGTAAAGTAACCCGTCAATAGTTCCACCCAATCTCCTTGTTTAAGTTCTGGAGGAGGACTATTTTTATCAGGGCTACATATATATAGATCTCGTGGGTGCTGATTGGAATGATCAGATGACACTGGCCCGTGGTCTGACAGGTTTTGCAGCTCATTCTCACTTTCAGAACAAAGATCTAACCCTTCATGTTGCAGATCGCCTGTCTCCCAAGATGGATGATCACCTGACAAAGATCCTTGATATACCGTTGTTTTTATCATGTGATCAGATTCAGGTAAATCCTGGTCAAGTGACACCGCCCCATGCCCAGACTGACTTTTGGTCATCTGATCACCCAGTTCGGGAGACACGAAGACTTTTTTGCGAGACTTCCCCCCTCGCCCATTATTCGCCTCCACCTCTCGCATCTCTTCTGTAATATGGCCTTGTCGCCACAGCCGCTTAACCAGGCGGCGCATATGGGATTGGCTACTGCAGAAGTGGGCCGCTAGTTCTGCTACCTCAAATGGAACCCCTGGTGACTGCTGAAAATGCTCCAGTAATCGCCCCTCCAAATTCCCTTGCCCTTGGGGCGTGCCTTGATAATCCCCGTGATAGACAATCACACAATCATCCGGGTCATAGCTGATCACAAACTTGCCGGAACAGCGACTGCGAGATTTATTGATGCTCCAAGATTCGCTGGTCTTCAGGCAAGCTGTCTTCTGACTTAGGGTGACGGAGATACCAAACTTCGCTGACATTATCGGGAATAGCAGTCGTCCCTCGACTCTCCCCCAGCTTGTTCGTGTGATGAAGAATCAAGAATGTGCAGCCATAGATATTGGCGATATTCCGTAAGTCATAGATACAAGCGCCATAGTTGGTATCCTTCTCCGCTAGCTCACTAGCCCGGTTTGCTGCCGTAAAGGAATCGATAATCACTAGTGCTGGTCGCTCTTGCTCAATCCACTGCTGGAGTTGGGGCAGTTGAGAGAATTGCCACTCCGTCTCCACTTGAACCATCCCTGGCTGAAACTGCTCATAGTTGGCATCTCGCAGGGAATCAGAGAAATCTACATCCGGCTCATCGGTTTGGATAATCAGAACTTTGCCCTGAGTCGTGCGATAGCCATTCCAAGTTTGTCCAGAGGCCACTGCAAACGCCAAATCATAGCTCAGCCGACTTTTACCTGTGCCTCCATCCGCAATCAATGCAATGGTGCTGGCCTTGGGAATCTTGCCAGCAATAATCCATTCTCGATTTTCTGGCGCACAAGCCAAGAAATCGACCACGTCCATTGGTGCAAAGGGACGAGCGCAGTCCAATCGAGTCTGGTAAAGCTTTCGTAACTGAGCAGCAGAAAGATCGGTTCGTTTCGCTAATCGATTCAGTTCCCAGAGCTGACGAGCTGTGTCTTCAAGCTGAAGAATTTTCTCAATTTCTTCTAGGCATTGCTCATAACTCAGTCGTCCAGAATGGGCTGTGTTCACAGGGTTCTTAGCTTTCTGAGCCGCTGCCCGAATCTGCTCCACACTACATCCAGCATTCAAAGCATCCGAAATATCCCAGCCTTGGGGTGGAGCAGTCCCAATAAAAGGAACTTGAGCAATTCTGGCTCTACTGCCCAATTGGTTGGCCAGCTTCTCAGCCCCCTGTTGTCCAGGGGCATCACAGTCATAGAAAATAGAGACCTGCCCCGGCAAACGCTCCAGTTGTCGAGCAGAAGGAACCACATTGCAGCCACAAGTAAACGTGGCTACAGCAATTGTCTTACAGCTCCGCATTGCCCAACCCAACAAGATCGCATCCCATTCCCCCTCACATAGGTAAGTCTGAGTTGCTCCTGGGGGCCGATGGGTGAAGTAGACCATTGCTGGAATCCCCTTCTGCGACCAAGCAGGTCGATTGCTCCAAGGCTCAACTCTGATCTTTCGGTAGTAACGAGTATCTTGATCATCTGCAGAAATAGGAATGACAATTCCAGCTCGACCATGATGGGTCACCAAACCTAAACGATAGTGTTGAATTAGCTCAGGAGTAATCCCTCGATCCTTCAACCACTGTTGCGCCTGTCCTCGTTTACCATCATTGCCATTCAGCAACCAATCGGTAGTCACCTGCAGTTGATTCGCATAATAAACTAACGGTGGATCTGAATTTACCTGATTCTTAGCTATAGATTTTTCTATGCCTAGGCTGTCGCGGATTTCTTCGGGGGTACAGCCTGCATGGCACTTGTACGCTCCACTGTCTAACAAAGCCAAGCTTTTCTGGGATGGACGACGGCCCTTTTTACGACTGCAGCTAGGGCAGTACGCTCGTCCGCTAGCGTTGAAGTTGATAAAGTCTTGAATCTCAAACATATATATGCTCAACGCAAAACCTATCTGCTAGGCAGCCTCACGGGTAGGACACCAGCAGAAAGGTAATTTCTTTAAACAGTATATATGTACTATCTCAAAAAAGGATATTTATGCAGAATAGTCATATAATTCTTGGCATGAGTCAGTGGTGGATAACCCCATGCGTAAGGTCTTTAATGCAGATAGTTTTACGGGTCGAATGGCTATCTTGGTGGATGAGTATAAAAATGCAACTCATCTCGCCAAAGTGGTCGGCGTGAATGACCGAACGATCCGAAAATGGATGGCGGGGACGGAACCAGCTCGAAACTATTTGGAGTTACTGGCTGAAAAGCTTGAGGTCAATATCGAATGGCT